>NZ_JALAAB010000008.1:0-189687 GCF_037546705.1 Vibrio sp. 2-Bac 85
GAGTATAGGCAGAATAAACGCCATTTATCCTGATAATCTAAAGTATGCAGTCTATGCAGTCAGTCTTTTTTCTTCATATTCAGCCATTATTTCTCTTTTATGTCGATGTTCCATCAAAATTCAGACTTTTTTTGTCTATTACTTGACTGCTTTCTGGCAATTTAAGCTAAAAAGACAATACTTCCCATGCTGTTATACAAACCAGCTCTTTTGATTTATTCATTTGTGATCATTCAAACAAGTTAAATTGAGGCGGTGCGCGGCTTTCTGGCAAACGTTCTCTATCAATTTTGCTGTTTTTTTTGTTCAGATGGCTGAGGATCTTTTCGATCACCACAGGGTCTTCAATACTCGCAATAACCTTAACCATACCGCCGCATTGAGCACAAGTTTCAATATCTATCCCAAAAACCCGTTTGAGCCTTTGCGCCCAGGTCATTGATTTACGTTTTTCACTGCTTTGTTTTTGGCTAGTGCCATCCGGTTTTCGATGTGCACCCTGCTTTCTTTGTTTAGCCTTATTGGGGGAGATTTCAGCTCTGTTTTTGCTATTTGGCGCAAAAACACCATGAAACCTGGTGAGGTTTACTCGGGGTTTAGGTACCAAGGCAGCTAAACGGGCGATAAAATCCAGCGGTTCAAAGATCACATGGGTGGTACCATCACGATAGGGTGTTTTAAGTTGGTAACGAACTTTCCCGTAAGTCGTTATTGCCAACCTTTTTTCTGATACTGCAGAGCGGGTAATATAACGGCAAAGTCTTTCGAGTTTATTCCTATCCTGAGCGTCACTCATTACACCCGCATGAAGATTGAACCCTGCTACATTTGCGACACGGCCTGATTCAACACCTTGGTCTATCTTAGGAGCAATGGTTTGTAGCGCAAATACCTTTCGCCCCTGCTGTGAACCTGTCGCTATACGGTAGGTAATTGAATACCCGTGAATTTGCAACATGGGATCTTCTTCTAGCCCATCCAAAGATAAGTAGTCATTTTCTATATCTCTTACGAGTAAACCCTCACGCTCAAGAAAACCAGCCACACGCAGGCTAATTCGGTGAGCAAGACCATTCAGTTCACTTTTTTTCGGGGCTTTTATCTGATGAAAACGCGTTTTGCCATAGTTATCTTCGGCATACACACCGTCGAGAAATAGCATGTGAAAATGGATATTTAAATTCAACGCTGAACCAAATCGTTGGATCAGTGTTACCGCACCCGTTTTTGCTATCTGTTTGTTGTAGCCTGCTTTTTTAGTGATATGTGTAGCAAGTGTGCGATAGACAATCCCTAATACTTTTCCCATGATCTGAGGGTAGCTGGCAAACAGAAACCTAAGCTGAAAAGGAAAGCTCAATACCCATTGTCGTATAGGCTCATATGGCAGAATTTCATCCACCAGTAAGGCTGCACTTTCTGCCATTCGTCGTGCGCCACAACTAGGGCAAAACCCTCTACGCTTACAACTAAATGCGACCAAAAATTCGTTGTGACAGCTTTCACAGCGTACACGTAAAAAGCCATGCTCAAGGCGACCACATTTGAGATATTCTTCAAATTCTGACCGTACATACATGGGTAAGTCTGTATCTTGTTGTGCCATGTGGGCCAGAAACTGCGGATAATATTTTTCAATAATTTGATAAAGAAGGGTTTGCTCTGGTTGATGACGTTCATACCTTAACGTTTCTTCCCTTTTGACATCCTTTGCAAGAGACATATATTACACCAGCACTGTATTTACATACAGCACAGTATAGGTGTATTTTTACTTAGGTACGCTGGAACTTTGTTACGTAGACATGCTGGAATAGTGTTGGCCACTAGACATCATGACTCCCGACTAAGGTGCTAGCCTCCAAAATTTAGTTACCGATTTCCTCAATCTTGCATCGCTATGCATTTTCGGTTACGGCAGAGTAGTAACTATTTTGATTTGGGAGAAAGTGAGCGAAATAGGGATAGTTTCAAGAGATTGATAGAGCAAAGATTCTAAGTCGCTTTGTGCCCCCAAGCGAGATAGAAATGGATTTTATGGCTCATTATTTAAAAGTCCGCTGGGAGCCTACAGCGGTCATTAGACATGTTATGGTTCTTGGTTTTTTATCTCATTTTGGCGCACAAAGTGACTTAGGTTTATATTAATTGGGGAGGTGATTTCACCTCCTTCACATAACATTAAAAAACCATGCCACGTTAACTAGGTAAAATAACAAGACCTAGACGTTCTAACAATTGCGCTTGTTGCCAATCGCATATTTTTACACCATTTAAATTAACTCTGCGTGGATCTAAGCCGTATAGTTCACAGTTTGTTAGGTCACAGTATTGAATGTCAAATTGCGTCCAACAGTCTTCTGAAAACTCTCCTCTGCTTAAATCAGAACCTTTAAAATAAGCGCGATGTAAATTGGCACCTATCCAACGGTTTTCGAATAAATCACATTTTTCAATACATTGCCCTTCAAAGTTGGTATAAGACAAATTACAGCCTGTGATATAAACAGAGCAAAAATAACTTTGCTGTGAGATATGGTTTACAAAACTTGTTTTTACAAAGCTCGCACCTTGTAAGTCACATTCTCTAAACTCAACCCCAAAGCCATTTGCACCTTGAAAGTTAGCCATGCCTAATTTGCATTGTTTAAAACTGGCATCGCGTAAATCAGCGTAATTAAATTGGCAACCAATTCGGTCTCCTGCCTCGATAAATTTACAATCTATAAATTTTGCATCTCTTAAGTCTGTACGGTTAAAGTTACATTGATAAAAATGACAGTTTTCAAAAATTGTATCTTGTAAGTTTTGTTGTGAAAAGTCGTGTTCTCGATAGGTCTGGTTGCTGCTCATTAATATTCTCCAAATGAATTATTAGCTAAGACTATCATCGGTAAATAGTAAAAATCCAATTTATTACCCCCTTTAAAATCAACGACATAAAGAGGGCTTAAATTGCGATTTTAAGGCACCTAGCCGTCCTGCTGAGCTATTTTCTTCGGCATTGATGGATGCGAGTATCTGAAAAAAACTTTTGTAATAACGCGAATTGATGTGTTTGTATTGCCTTTTCATTAATACGAAGCAATGTATTCGTATTAAACATACCAATTGTGCATTTAACTTTTAGATTTGTAACTCGCTTGGAGGGCGGAAGCGACTTAGAAGTAATGTCTGCTTTGTCGGAACAGCGGACGTTAAATACTTCAAAAATGCCCATAAATTCTAGGGCGGTTTGTGCCCCGAAGCGAGATAGATTGGTAAAGCACTAATTCACTTTGTTCCTTACAAGTCTATAAATTTGTGGCCAAATCTAATCAGCCACTATAATTGCTATATCCAAATACATTTTCTGTAGTAATGAAGTAAAAGTTATTGATTGAAAGCCCGAGTCATTTTCGTATCCAATACCCCAACCACTGCGCCAACATACCGGAATAATATGTTTAAATTTGCACTCATTTTTTTCAAATAAAATCCTAACCGTTGCAGATATTTTTTCTGAATTTTCGACATTTGATAATAGCTCTTCAAGCTGGACTTTAAAATGACAGTTTAGGTCAAATAAATCAATTTCACGCTTTATCGTAGCGACACACATATTCTCAAATTGCGCTTGATTCATATCTTTTAATCTCCAATATTGTGAAGCTCATGGATTACAGTTTAAGGGGCTAATAGCGACATACTATAAAATAAGGTTATTTGTTGTGACACTGTCACTTATTTCATCTGACTTTTCTTTCTCTTCTAAAACCAATCGCTCTATCAATTGAATCTTGGTTAGTCCTTGCTCTTGAACTAACGTTTCTAAGGCAAGATAAGCCGGTAGTGATATATCTATATCAAGCCTTCGGGTTGTAAGTTTTCTCCTCTGC
Source organism: Vibrio sp. 2-Bac 85 (assembly GCF_037546705.1). Taxonomy (NCBI): domain Bacteria; kingdom Pseudomonadati; phylum Pseudomonadota; class Gammaproteobacteria; order Vibrionales; family Vibrionaceae; genus Vibrio; species Vibrio sp. 2-Bac 85. The sequence goes on from NZ_JALAAB010000008.1 coordinate 3,879, forward strand.
CTTTTTTTATGAGTTCTTAATGATGAAGACAGCTTTGTTTTTCCTATGTCAGATAGATGTTTTTCTCGAAATAAATCAATATCGTCAGGGGAAGCAAAAGCGGCAATACCTGCTTTTTCAATCTCCTCTCGTGCCTTATCTAAATCAACAAAAGAGTCTTCTTTGATGCTATCAATCTGCCTTCTAATCCAGGACTCTTGGATATAATAATTATCACTAAATGTTTTGGCTTTTTTAGTCATATTTGCTCCCTTTGGTCTAATCACTATAAAGTAAATTCGTGACAGTGTCACAAATTTGTTTTGATGATTTCATCTTATATTCACAACAAATGCAAATAGTTGATAAATTCATTAAGTACTCCTTGATATGGAACCTAATACCATGAATACTGGAATAATTTTCTTAAAATGGCTGTGAGTTTACTTAATGAGTATTCCTGATTACAAACATAGAGCAAAGAAGTACTTTCTAGATGATATTCAGTCAGCATCACTTCCCTGTACTCCCTTATCAAATACGTTAAAAGCCTTAGACCTTAACGATAAAGCGGTTTCAGAAATGTTAATTAAGTTTCTAAACCGCAAGCAACTATTTTCGCTTTTAAAATATGTGAAAAAAGAATGTTCATTTTCCGAATATCTAGCACTTGCCAAAAAAGAGCAAGATACTCGTTGTTTTACAGTTGAAAAGGAAGCAAAACAGAAAGCCGAACAGCAAGTTATATTGCAAAAAAAGAGACAAAAAGAAGCTGAAGCAAGGCAACGTGCATACGATAGAGATCCTAGAAATATCGCAAAAGCAAAGCAGAATGTATTAAGGGAAAAATACGATCTTTCATTTTATATAGAGAGAGAGCTATTTCCAAGACTAATGCAGATACTTGGAAAGATAGATAAAGGCACTCGCCTTCCAGAAAACGATGTTGTTTGGCTTAATATTGATGGGCAAGAATATTTTACCGATGAGTTAAGACGCGCTTTTCATTGCATCGAAGCGAATTTTTATGCTGATGAATTTAAAAAGAAAAAAGATCTTTGGCTTGCTGTTAATGCAAGTTCACATTTTCGTAAATGTAAAGAGTCCCATGTAGCGGATCGATTGTTAGATACGTTGAAAATAGATGGAATAAAAAACCTCAAACTAAAATCGGCTATATTTACGACCCATGGCGGTGTAAAAAGGGACTTATCAAGCTACCAACAAGCATTAACCTTCGGTGAAATAGCACATAGCCTGACTAAAAAAGATTTTCGTCCCTGTACGCTCTTAGGGGCTGTTAATATGGAAACAGGTAATTATGATCTTGGGCAAGCTTGGTATGCAAAGGCGATTGAACGCGGTTTTAGTGAAAGAGCAATGGATTCTGAGCTTAAAACTATCTACATGCGTTCCACTAAGTCTGATAAAGAAGCCTTGCGTAAGCATTTACTCGGTATAGATCCACATCGTTACAGGTGGGCAAAGTAATATGCGGTACTATAAAATAATAATTTTGTGACCGTGTCACGTGTGAGTGAATAATAAAATGCACTACCCGACTTTATTTGATAACGATTTCTCACAACGCTTTTAAATTTTTTACATCTCAATTGTTCGATAGAATTAGTTCGATACACAAATTTATTAGGAACTTAGCCAACATGGTTGAACAACACAAAAAAGTATTAGAAAAACAGCTTTGGAATATTGCCAATGGACTTCGTGGCAATATGAGTGTTGATGAGTTTCGAGATTATATTTTGGGGTTTATATTCTACAAATACTTGTCTGAATCAATGAATAAATACGCAGATGAAATTTTATCTGAAGATGGCACTAGATATGATTCTATTGATGAAAATACTGAGGAAGGAAAAGAGCATTTAGGAACTATTAAAGCAGAGTCGATTGACCGTTTAGGTTACTTTTTAAAGCCCAGCGAACTATTCCATATAATTGCCGAAAAAGGTAATAACGGCGGAATCATTATAGAGTCCTTGATGGAAGTATTAAATCTCATTGAGCAAAGCACCATAGGAATGGAAAGTGAAGATGACTTTAAGGGGCTATTTGACGATATTGATTTAACTTCAAACAAACTTGGTAAAAATGAAAAAGCCAGGAATGAGTTGATCAGTTCAGTGTTAGGGCATTTAGCAGAAATTGATTTCGGTTTGCATGACTCTAAAGTAGATGTACTTGGCGATGTTTATGAATACTTAATTCGTCAATTTTCTACAAGGGCAGGTAAAAACTCAGGTGAATTTTATACTCCGCCCATGGTGTCAAAGCTATTAGCTAAGCTGGTTACAAAAGGTAAAAATCAATTAAAATCAGTATACGATCCCACTTGTGGTTCGGGCTCATTGTTGTTGCATGTTTCTAAGGAAATTCAAAACAAAGGTGGTGAAGCTACTAATTATTACGGGCAAGAGAAAAACCCAAGTACTTATAACTTAGCGCGAATGAACATGATTATGCATGGTGTGCATTATCGTCGTTTTGATATTCAGCAAGATGACACCTTAGAAACTCCTCATCATATAGACAAACGTTTTGACGCTGTAGTCGCTAGCCCACCGTTTTCAGCACAATGGAGCGCTGATACTTCTTTTCTAGAAGATGAACGTTTTAAAGATTATGGGAAGCTTGCTCCCAAATCGAAAGCGGATTTTGCTTTTGTACAACACATGCTTCACCATTTAGATGAGAATGGTACGATGGCTGTAATTTTACCACATGGGGTATTGTTCAGAGGTGCCGCAGAAGGGCATATTCGCAAATACCTTATTGAACAGAAAAACTGTTTAGATACGGTGATAAACCTACCCGTTAATATTTTTTACGGTACATCAATTTCAACCTGTATTTTAATTTTTAAGAAAAATAGAGAGCACAAAGATAATATTCAGTTTATTGATGCAAGCAATTCTTTTGAAAAGTCGACTAACCAAAATTATCTTCGGATTGAAGATATTGAAAAAATATCTAATGCTTATGAAAATCGTAATCAGATAAATAATTTTAGTTACATCGCTGATATAAAAGAAATTGAGTCATTAAATTTTAATTTAAGTGTTAGGCGTTACGTTGATGGTTCACCACAAAGGCAGCACCTAGAATCACTAAAAGAACAGATTGAAGGTTACGTACCTGAGATTTTATTTAACCATGTAATTCAATCACGAACATTGAAAAATTGCTATTTAGAAGGAGTTGAGACTTATAACTCGGTCCTGATCCCTAAAGTTTTAGGACAAGAAATTACAGTTGTCGGGACCGGTTCTAAAGGTAACAAATCAGGGGGATTTATACTCACACTTGATGATCAAACTTTAAATGCTAAATACCTTGCTTTGTATTTAAACTCGGTCGTAGGTCAAGCATACTTAAGAGATTGTGCTGAACTTACAAACATTAATCAATACTGCACTTTAGATGCTCTAAAGAATTATTTATTGATTACAGTCCCTCCTTTGAGTATCCAAGAAGCATGTCTTGATTCAAAAAGTAAAATAGAGCAACTAAAAGAAAAAATTTCCATATTTGAGCAGGATATTATCTTTAAACCGAATGTCGCTAAGGAAGTTGTATATAAATTAACCTCAACGGTCAAATATCTAGATGATGTAAACGCAAAAGAAGAGCTACTCAACCTAATCAGGAATGGTGAAACTGCTTTAGTCGAATTTAAAGAATCCTTTTCACTGGATATAAAAAGAACTAAAAATGATCCAAAATATAAACCTGTAGCAGAAAATAGAATTGAGAAATCTTCTCTAAAAAACATAGCTGGATTCTTGAATTCTAATGGAGGAGTACTATTCATTGGGGTTGCAGATGATAAAATAATCAAAGGCATAGAGACTGAGATTAATAAGTTTCACGGCAATGATAATGATAAGTTCTTGCTTCATTTTAAAAATAATTTAAAAGATAAAATAGGTGAAAGTTTTTATCCCTACATCCAAACTAAACTCGAAGAATTTAATCAAAAACTTGTTTTAGTGATTAAATGTTCACCTTCTGATCAACCTTGCTTTCTAAATAATGAAACACTTTATGTTAGAACTAATCCTGCAACCGATGCGCTTAAAGGTCGAGAAATGTGGGATTACCTTAATAATCACTTTATACAAAAAATAAAACGGAATAACAACAATGGTTGAACAGCACAAAAAACAGTTAGAAAAACAGCTTTGGAACATTGCTAATGCATTACGTGGCAACATGAGTGCCGATGAATTTCGTGATTATATTTTAGGGTTTATTTTCTATAAATACTTATCTGAACGTGTGCAGCAATATGCTGATGGTATTTTGGTTGAAGATGGTATTAAGTTTGCTGAAATTGATGAAACGACCGAACAAGGGCAAGAATATTTAGAAGCCGTTAAAGAAGAAGCGATTGATCACTTAGGTTACTTTTTAAAGCCAAGCGAACTGTTTGAAGTGATTGCAGCAAAGGGTAATGACGGCGAGTTTATTATTGAGTCACTAAGTGAAGTGCTTAACCATATTGAACAAAGCACCATGGGCACTGCCAGTGAAGATGATTTTAATGGGCTGTTTGATGATATTGATTTAACTTCAAATAAACTGGGTAAAAGTGAGAAAGCCAAGAATGAGTTGATTAGTACCGTATTAGGACATTTAGCTGAGATTGATTTCTGTCTGAATGACTCTGAAATAGATGTATTGGGTGACGCTTACGAATATCTGATTGGTCAGTTTGCCAGTGGTGCTGGTAAAAAGGCTGGCGAATTTTACACGCCACCAATGGTTTCTAAACTACTTGCCAAGTTAGTGACCAAGGGTAAAACGCAATTAAAATCAGTGTATGACCCTACTTGTGGTTCGGGTTCATTATTATTACAAGTATCAAAAGAGATTAGCCGACAAGGTGGCGAAGTTTCTAATTATTATGGGCAAGAGAAGAACCCAAGCACTTACAATCTGGCACGTATGAATATGATTTTACACGGCGTGCATTATCGTAGTTTTGATATTCAGCAGGACGATACCCTAGAAACTCCTCGCCATATTGATAAACGCTTTGAAGCAGTGGTTGCTAACCCGCCATTTTCAGCTGATTGGAGTGCCAATGACGGCTTTAAGTCCGATGAACGGTTTGCCGATTACGGGAAATTAGCGCCTAAAGGTAAAGCTGATTTTGCTTTTTTACAACATATGCTTTATCAACTCGATGTTAATGGCACCATGGCAATAGTATTACCGCATGGGGTGTTATTTCGTGGTGCAGCCGAAGGGCATATTCGCAAATATCTCATTGAGCAGAAAAATTGTTTAGATGCAGTGATTGGGCTACCTGCTAATATTTTTTATGGCACTTCAATTCCTACTTGTATTCTAGTGCTTAAAAAAGATCGTAATGAAACAGATAATATTTTATTTATTGATGCGAGCGCATATTGCGGCAAGGCAACTAATCAGAATTATCTGCGCGAAGAAGATCTTGAACGAATTTTAAGAGCAATCAAAAGTCGTAGGGCTACTGATAAATTTTCTTATGTTGCAACTCGAAAGGAGATTGCTAAAGAAAATGACTTTAATCTAAATATACCGAGGTATGTTGATACATTTGAAGAAGAAGTAATTATCAATTTAGGAGAAACTTCTCAGAAGATTAAATCAGTTGAAGGTGAAATATCTTCAACTGAAAAAAATATTTTAGAATTCTGCAAAGAGCTAGGTATTGATGCTCCTTTTTCTGAGGTGAAATGATGAGTTTACCTTCTGAACCTAGTTTAAGATTTTCAAAATTTAATGGTAAATGGAGCTTTGATACATTAGGTCGTATATCTTCTTTAGTGAAAGACGGGACGCATGGAACACATAAAAATATATCCAGCCCTTATTTATTATTAAGTGCAAAGAACTTAAAAAATGGTCTAGTAACTTTTGATGAATCAGATCGAACTATTTCTGAAGATGAGTTTAATGGGATATATAAAAATTATAAATTACAAAAAGGAGACATTCTATTAAGTGTTGTTGGATCAATAGGAAGAACCGCAATATTTGATGGTAATGAATATATAGCGTTTCAGCGTAGTGTTGCTTTTTTTCGGATGATTGATAACGTCCCATCTTTTACATACCAATTTATGAATAGCCAACATTTTCAAAACGAGTTGTTAAAGAGACAAGTGGTTTCTGCTCAACCTGGCATCTATTTAGGTGATTTGTCTAAAATAAAAGTGTCGATTCCTATATTAGAAGAACAAAAAAAAATTGCTGACTTCCTTTCTGCGGTCGATAAAAAAATCAGCCTATTAAAAGAAAAACATGCCTTACTTGGCCAATATAAAAAAGGTGTGATGCAAAAGCTATTTTCACAAGAGGTTCGTTTTAAGGATGAAAATGGAAATGACTTTCCTGATTGGCAAGTCGAACCGATTGGCAAGTATCTTGAGGAATACAAAGAGCGAGTAACAGTCAACACCGATATCCCTGTATTAACTTCGTCTCGAACGGGATTATACCTACAAGAAAGAAAAGTAATTAATGAAGGAGAGTATGGTGTTGTTCCAAAAGGTTATTTTACTTATCGTCATATGAGTGATGATCTAGTTTTTAAATTTAATTTGAATAGGATTTGGGATAAGGGAGCGGTAAGTAAAGAGTATCCAGTGTTTAAAACTGTTGGAATGAATTCATATTTTCTTGAATTATCTTTAAATGAAGGAAATGATTTCAAGCGTTTTGCTATACAGCAAAAAGTAGGTGGGACAAGAACAAGGCTTTATTATAAAAACTTAGTTAAGTTAAAACTGAATACTCCCTCGTTAGATGAGCAAAATAAAATTGCAGATTTCCTTCAGGCGATAGATAAAAAACTAGAGTTAGTTTCTCAGCTAATAGAACACACACAAACCTTCAAAAAAGGTTTGTTACAACAGATGTTTGTGTAAAGGGATTTAGGAGTTAGTTTTGGCGACTCAGGCAGAGCAAGTATTAGAAGATAACTTAATCACGCAATTGGTTGGGTTGGGCTACAACAAAGCGGCGATCACTGATGAATCGTCATTATTGGCTAATTTAAAACAGCAACTTGAAAAGCTGAACCGTCTAAAAAAGCCGTTAACTGATAATGAGTTTAAGCAGGTGCTTAATGCGTTATCAAAAGGCTCGGTATTTGAAAAAGCCAAAACGCTGCGTGATCGCCTGCAAATTAATCGTGATAGTACTATTAAAGAGAATGGGGATGGCAAAAACTCAGCTTTATATATCCAGTTTTTAGCGGATGATTGGGATAAGAATTGTTTTCAAGTAACGCAGCAAGTCACTGTTGAAGGACGCTTTAAAAATCGTTATGACGTGACCATTTTGGTTAATGGTTTACCCTTGGTACAAATCGAGTTAAAACGCCGTGGTCTAGAGCTTAAAGAAGCCTTTAATCAAATCAATCGTTATCAGCGTCATTCTTATTGGGCAAGTCATGGCTTGTTCCAATATGTGCAAACTTTTGTGATCAGTAATGGCGTTAATACTAAATATTACGCCAATAATAAAAACCAAAGCTTTAAACAAACCTTCTATTGGGCGGATGTCGATAATCATCGTTATACCGAATTAACCCAGTTTGCCGATACCTTTTTACAACGTCAGCAACTCAGCACCCTGATTAAAAAATATATCGTATTAAACGAAACCGACCGCATTTTAATGGTGATGCGTCCCTATCAGATCTATGCCACCGAAGGGATTGTCGCACGGGTTATTGAGCGTAATGAGATTGCTGCAAGTGGCCAGCGCACTGAAAACAGTAACGGTTATATCTGGCATACCACGGGATCAGGTAAAACCTTAACGTCCTTTAAAACAGCACAAATATTAACAGGACTTACTGAAGTTCATAAAGTGGTCTTTGTTGTTGATAGAAAAGACTTGGATTATCAAACCAGTAAAGAGTTTAATAGCTTTGCTAAAGGCTGTGTGGATAGCACCAATAATACTAACTTATTGGTTAATCAGTTTACCGATGCACCAATTGTCGCTAATAAAATCAATGAACATCGTAATACTAAATTGATTGTTACCACCATTCAAAAGCTTAATAACGCAATCTCGCACAAACGTTATTTATCACGTATGGAAAAACTCAAAGATAAACCGATTGTGTTTATTTTTGATGAATGTCACCGCAGTCAGTTTGGTGATACCCATCAGCGGATCGTTAGCTTCTTTAATAATCATCAGTTATTTGGGTTTACGGGCACGCCTATTTTTGTTGATAACGCGACCAGTAAGGCATCGCGCAAAACCACCACGAAAGATCTCTTCGATGAGTGTTTACATAAATATACCATTGTCGATGCAATCAAAGATGAAAACGTTTTAAAGTTTGGTATTGAATATGTGGGGCGTTATAAAGAAAAAGACAGCGCCAATGAAATGGATATTGATGTAGAAGGAATCGACACAAAAGAGTTGTTAGAGTCGCCAGCGCGATTAACCAAGATTGCCGATTACATTATTGCTCACCATAACCGTAAAACGCACAGCAAAACCTTTACAGGCATGTTCTGTGTCAGCAGTGTGGAAACACTGATTAAATACTACGAACTGTTCCAAGCTAAAAAAGAAGCGGGTGAGCATAATCTACGTATCGCGACCATTTTCTCCTATGCTGCTAATGAAGAAGATCCCAATGCCAATGGCTTTATTGATGAAGTGGAAGACGAATTAGACTCTGAATTAGACATTGCCGCAGAGCCAAAAGCCGCTTATAACTCGGCGGTCTATACCCACAGTCGTGACAAGCTCGAAAAGTTTATTGGTGATTACAATGCGATGTTTGCAACGAGCTACACCACCAAGGACAGTGAATCCTTTTATAACTATTACAATGATATCTCGAAAAAGGTGCGAGAGCGTAAAGTCGATATTCTGTTAGTGGTTAATATGTTTTTAACAGGATTTGACAGTAAACCGCTTAATACCTTGTATGTTGATAAGAATCTTAAACACCACGGCTTAATACAGGCTTATTCGCGCACTAATCGCATTCTAAGCGAACAAAAGTCCCAAGGTAATATCATTATCTTCCGTAACCTTAAAAAAGCCACAGATGACGCTTTAACGCTTTTCTCAAATAAAGATGCTAAAGAAACGGTCATTATGCCGCCTTACGGCGAATTTGTGCGACTGTTTAATGAAGCCCTCGATAAAATGCAAGCTATCGCACCTGATGTTGCAAGCGTGGATGATTTGCGCGATGAAGAGCAAGAGTTGGAGTTTGTTAAAGCATTTCGTGAATTGATCCGTCTTAAAAATGTGCTCAGCACCTTTGCGGATTTTGAGTTTGACGATATTGGCATTAATGAACAAGGTTTTGAAGATTACAAAAGTAAATACCTCGATCTGTATGACAAAGTAAAAACCAATACCGACAAAGAAAAGGTATCGATCCTCGAAGAGGTTGATTTTGAACTGGAGCTAATTCAACGCGATGAAGTCAACGTGCGTTATATTTTACAGCTACTCGGTACGCTTAAAGGCGCTGATAACGACAAAGATTACGAATACCAGTACAAGTCGATTATGCAAATGTTAGGCGGCACGCCTGAGTTAAGGTCGAAGAAAGAGCTGATCGATGAATTTATCCAAGAGAACCTAACTAACGTAGATTCATCGGAAGAAGTTATCGACGAATTTGATAACTTCTGGGAAAAGAAAAAAGTCCAAGCGATTGATGACATCTGCCAAAAAGAAGCACTGGTGTCAGCTAGCTTTAAATCTTTGGTCGATAAAGTCATCTACAGAAATGAAGATCCTCGACGCGAAGAGATTATGTCGTTACTGGAAAAACCACCAAGTGTGCTTCAACGAAAAAAAGTGATTCCAAGATTGACCGAAAAAGTGAAAGCGTTTGTAAGTACGTTTTATGGTGGGATGTAGGTTGTATAATTTAACGAGGAAATAGTCGGTGGGAAAAATTACTGACCAGGCAAATGTGATCTCTGATTATGAATTTGTGAAACAAGTTTCAGTTGAACTTGCAGATTACTATAAACAAGCAATGAGTTTTTATGTCTCAGAGTGTTATCCGGATGCATTAACTAATTACCGAAAATGCCTAGGTGTCATTGTTACCTTAGCTTCTAATGCTTTGGGTATTGAGTCAGATACTGCTTTAAGAACTTTAGATAAACGAATTCAAAAATTAGCTAACTCTAGCAGAATTCATTATAACTCAGCTAAGTTGATGCTTCAGATTAAGGATGCAGGTAACAAAGGCACTCATTCTGAAGACTATCCTGATGAAGATTTCCTTCAACTGACGGTTGATACTCAGGGTAACTTTCTCAATTTAGTAAAGAAACTATACATACTTATTTGTAATGGTGAAAAGCCATTAGATTATGAATGTATACTCGAAAATGAGTTAAGTGTTGCGACGTTGTCCCATAAAGCATTATTTGAAAATGATAGCAATGCGCAATATTTTATTGCTAGAAAACTCAATATGAATGCTCAACGTATATTATTAAAGAATACTTGGGGAGATGTTAGCAAACATATCGAAGTGGAACTTTCTAATGGGGATAAAGAAGCTCGTTACCATAATCAAGAATCAGCTAGAGATACTTTAATTGCATATCAATTATTTAATGCATGTCAGGTAGATACGCCCAAGGCATTATACGAATTAGGTAAAATGATTTTATCTGATGGTCATTGGTTGAATACAAAAGAAGACCAACTTCAAGCCGTTATGTACATTCAGCGAGCTGCATTATCGGAAATCGTTGAAGCATCTTCATTATTCGGTCGTATATGCTTGCATGGTCTTTATGGACGAGAGGTTGATGTTGAATGGGCATTGGAACTATTGGAAGATGCTTCGAAGCAAGGTGACTCAAAAGCAGTATTTGCATTAGCAAACTATTACTTGGAACGTAAAAATAACGATTTAGCGTTAGAATATTTTAGCCTTGCTACTGATTATGGTTCAGCTAAAGCGCAGTTCTTACTTGCGAAATATTTAATCGAAGGTGTTTTAGTTACTGATAAAGATATCGATATTGATCAGCTATTAAATGATGCTTGGAATTCAGGTGTACACAAAGCTCGGTTATATCAGGCCCGTCGTTTATCCAGTAAGTCTGGTAAACATTACTCTCAGGAAGCTCAAGCATTCTACGAAGAGTATGCCCGAAAGAGTCCATTAGCTTCAGAATTACTTGAATGTGCGCAGTACATGATCAGATTTAGTCATGAAGTGTCGACTGCATATCATTATTTAATGACAGCACTACAAATTTCAAATGAAACTAATGAGCGTAAATTAAATCTTTTTCTAAGTTACATATTGAATAATACAGAAGTTAATTTGGATGAGAGTCGTAAAGAACGATTCTTCTTTAACTTCCCAACTGAAGTTATGTTAGATCCAGAAAAAATAGATGTTAATGAGCTTTTGATAAGAGACGCCTTCAATCAAAAACGTCTTGCTAAATAAGCTAGGTGTAAAGGGCTGAGCTGACGTAATACTAAGAAACGGATAATGAAGTGTATGACAGTAGAAGAAAGAAAGAGGGAGTTTCGTAGTTTTTTAATTAAAACTAAGCAACGAAAAGAAAATACAGTAAACGCATATGTATCAGGTGTGAATACTGTCTCAGGGCATTACGGTCAGGATGTATTCGGAATTGATGAAATAGATGTGCTTGATCAGCTTTGGTCTGATTATGGCCTCAATGGGCAGTTTAAGGATGTTGGGGATCAGAACAGCGGTAGTACTCGCAGCGGTCTTCGAGATTGGATAGAATTTCAGAAAGAGAAAAAACGAAGTGATTATGAAGAATACTTTTCTATCTCATTAACTGATGGCGCGCTCAAAAATGGTTACATAGTTGTAAAAAATCATAATGGTTTTTTCCCCCCAGAGTTCATTGCCGATAAAGATGGAATTAGCAAGTCTGAGTTTACTTTATGCTGGCCTGATGGAGATGAGCGCTCAACCTGCGTTTTGAGTAAATTTGGTCGTATTAAGGCACGTTTTTCTCGACGTTTTGCTGATTATACCGCTCCGGTAACATTGTATATTACTAAAGATCCAAATTCTAAAGACCGCTTCTATATTTCAGAACAAACTCCTACAAACTCTATGGCCAATAAGGATGATAATCAAGTGATAAATAATGATGAATTTAGCCATAAAGAACCTTTAAATCAGATTCTATTTGGTCCTCCGGGTACAGGGAAGACTTTCCATACTATTAATAAAGCATTAGAAATCCTAGATCCTGAGTATGTTGCTAACAATCAAGGAAATAGTATTGAAGTAAGGCGATCATTAAAAAAAAGGTTTGATGAGTTAGTAGTTGCGCAACGTATTCGCTTTACAACTTTCCATCAAAGTTTTAGTTATGAAGACTTTGTTGAAGGCTTAAAAGCTGAAAATGATGAGAGTAATGGGCAGTTGCGTTACAGCGTAGTGGATGGAATTTTTAAGCAACTTTCTGATGCTTGTCTTAGCCAGGTTACCGTTGAATCTTCAGAGTCAATCGATTTGGTTGGTCGTAAAATATGGAAGATGTCTCTTGGAAACACGCTAGGTGAAGATGCTTATATATATGATGAATGTATTAGTCAGGGTTATGCATTGTTGGGGTATGGTGAACAGGTAAATTTTTCAGGTTGTACCAACCGAAAGAATATTCATGAGCGTTTTACATCAGAAGGCTATGAGTTATCAAAGGATGCTTATGCAATTACTGCAGTAGCAACTTTTTTGCTGAAGATTAAACCAGGGGACTTGGTTGTAGTTACTGATGGTAATTACAAATTTAGGGCTATTGGGGAGTTTACAGGAGAATACGAGGCACTTAAGAGAGAAGATCCTGATGAAGGTTATGGTCAATGTCGCAGGGTGAAGTGGCTGAGAGTCTATGAACCTTCGCTTCCTCATGAGCAATTGATGCACAATACTTTTAGCCAAGCCACGATTTATCAGTTGCGTGACGGGTCTATTGATACACAGAAGTTGGTTAGTTTGCTTAATGATAAAAAATCATTAGAAGATACGGATGCTACTTCTTGTAAGGTTAGGGACGCTCGTGTTCTTATTATTGACGAGATTAACCGAGGTAATATTTCTCGCATTTTCGGTGAACTGATTACTTTAATTGAGCCTTCTAAGAGGCTGGGAAATGAAGAAGGATTGGAAGTCGTTTTACCATACTCCAAAACACGATTTGGTATTCCAGATAATCTATATATCATAGGAACTATGAATACAGCTGACCGCTCTTTGGCCGGACTGGATATTGCGTTGCGTCGTAGGTTTACTTTCATCGAGATGCCTCCAAGGCCTCAGCTGTTGGATGATCTGGCGGTTGAAGGCATTAATATCGGACAATTATTACGGGTGATGAACCAACGCATTACGTCATTACTGGACCGAGAACATTGTTTAGGACATGCGTACTTCATGTCGTTGCTAGATGAACCTACACTTTCTCTGCTAGCCTCAATTTTTAGGCAAAATATCATCCCTCTATTACAGGAATACTTCTTTGAAGATTGGGAGCGTGTCTGTTGGGTGCTAAATGATCAGAGTAAACCTGATTTTTGTTCATTTGTAGTGGTCGATAATAGTGTGAATCAATCTTATCTATTTCCAGGTGTTCACGATAGGTTGAGGCATTCTCAGGTCTGGCAACTTAATGATGATGCTTTTAATCTAGTTGAGTCCTATCAAGGAATAATAGAAGTTACTACCACTAGGGTTGAACAGGAATCACTTAATTGATGGCTAATTCAATTGTCGTCAGGGAGTATGCCAGATTAACATCTGAAAAGTTGGAGTCTAACACGCTAGACCAAGCACAGATTAGTGAAACAGCGTTTACATGGTTGTGTGAACTTGATCAAACCTACCGAAGTTCAGGCTCGAGATTGCTGGAAAAGAACGGGCAACAATGGATTCGTCTTGATAGTTATGTCGGTGTTCTAGAAAGTCCTTGTGGTCAGGTTATTGAAATTTTGCCAAAGCACCATGATGAAGGTGATGTCGAAGAGTTTTCTCGATTACTTTTGAGGAAACTCATTGCAAGTGCTTTAGATCTACCTTCACGAGAAGCCGAAGAAGCCGCTTTGAGTTTATATCACACCTCTTTATCTGAATGGGTTATGCATCAGTTTTTGCTTTCATTGGAGCATCTTTTGATGAAAGGTATCCGTTTTGATTACCAGAGGTTGGAGGAAGAACAACGCTACCTTAGAGGGCAGTTAGATTTTGTAAAACAAATGCGCCAACCTCCAAGTCGACAACATTTTTTTCAAATTAGACATGATGTTTTTCTGGCCGACAGACCTGAAAATAGGTTATTGAGAAGTGCTTTAGAAGTGGTGTGTCGGACAGCGCAACACTCAGACAATTGGCGACTTGCTCGTGAGTTGTTATCTCAACTGCAGGAACTACCGGAAAGTCGGGATACTAAGTCTGATTTTGGCTTGTGGCGTAATGATAGGTTAATGGCTCATTATCAATCGATAAAGCCATGGTGCGAACTGATATTGTATCAATATATGCCACTTGCCATTGCAGGTGATTATCGTGGAATTAGTTTGTTGTTTCCAATGGAGCGTTTATTTGAACAACACGTAGCCAAGGTCCTTGCTCATAAGTTACAACATAGTGCCACATTGAGAACTCAAGCTGCTAGTCGTTACCTCTGCCAACATTTAGGCTCGCCAATATTTCAACTCAGACCTGATTTACTGATAGAGTCAGGAGAGAAGTCCTGGGTATTAGATACTAAATGGAAGCGCCTTGATGAATCGGATCGTCAGAATAAATATGGGCTTAGCCAGGGGGATTTGTACCAAATGTTGGCTTATGCTCGCGAATACTTACCGGAAGGAAAAGGAGAAATGGTGTTGATATATCCTAAGAATAAATATTTTCAACAACCTCTTGCCCCTTTCGATTTTAGCCACAACCTTAGGTTGCAAATATGGCCATTTGATTTGGATAAAGATGAATTGTTATGTAGTGCAGAAACTACATTGCCTTTGCATTGCCTATCCGTGTAGTTCTATGCCTTTGCTGTCAGTGCATATTCCGGAGCTATTTAGCCACCGATTCCAGGATTATCCGGATACCTATTCTCGTAGATACAGGGGGGATCGCTGTTCATGTTCGTCCGGAATATGCATTTGGTAGTCTGGTTTGAAAGCAGGCTACTTTTAACCTGTTAATCTTGTATTGTCGCTTTAGTATTTTGTATCAACATATCTAAGCATTGGCTTAATTTGATTAGGCTTACTCGATGCTTTTCTAACAATTTTTCGCTAAGCGTTGTTGTACTTCTGGTGTCTTTTGGAAAATGAAAGGTATATCGGCAAGTAATGCATTAGAGGAATTATAGCCTTGTGATTTTGCAAGGAGTTCTTTTATACGAGTTAGTTTTATAGTAACACCTTCTTCTAAAATGATACTTTTAAACTCAAATGTAAGGATATTGAAGTGGCGTTTATTTGTATATTTATTTTTTCTTTCTTTCTTTAACTTTCAAATGGTTATAGCTGTGTTTTTTTCAAGTGTTCAGGGGTACCCTATTTACTCTTATTTAGAGATTGCTCAATACTTTGCTCAAATGCAGATAACGTTTGTTCGATTAGAAGTAGCCCTTCAGTCATAGTTACTTCCTTATCCTTCAATTCTTGCTTAATACGCTGAACTTGCCGTTTAACAATTTTCACAGAGTCATTTAACTGAACCGCGTTATACGTTTTACTGTATCCATTTAAATCAGCAAAGACTAAATTAATATAGATGTTGAGCGATTGCAGTTGTGTATGCCCAGTCCATTGTTGCAACTGCATTTTAAAATGCTCTGTATTCAGTAGGTGCTCACGAAACTTATCTGTAGAATTGATTTCTTTGTGCTGTAAAATGATTTCTTTAAGTTTGTTTGTAATGAATGCATGCCTGTATAAATGAGGATGTAGCTCTCCCTTAATGCCTAATTCATATTTCCATTTGTTCATATATCTAGTCAGGGTGGTACTCTGAAGGGCTTGCCCTGTAGTCAAGGATATAAACAAATATCCATGGTCATTAACCTTGTTTATCGTTCGTTTAATGATTTTTTTACGTACCTTATTTATGTATTCCTTAATGTCTGCAAGTAATGCTGGTGTCACAGGGATGCTTCGAGTTACATTATCATCTTTACGTTTTAATGTGGTTAGGGTTAAGTGCGGATTTGTACCTAATTTGATAGCGTTATCAATATCTTTTATTGTGATTAAGTGTATTTCAGTGATGCGGGCACCAAGCTGCTCCAAGCACTGATACAAGGCTATATCACGAAATCGTTTTTCTCGGTTTTTTTGGGTTTTAATATGTTCCCAAACCTTGAGTGCATAGTCTTCACTCACTGGAAATCTACTCTTCACAGCATCCTTAGTCGGTACACAAGTGTGAGTAACAACCTCAATTTCTTTTTTCTTCCTATAACCTTCGATTGATATTTTATGTGTTTTTATCTGAACTCGAATTTTATTCTCTTTACCCTTACCAATGAAGCTTCCAAGGTCATGAAAATACTGGACAAAAATTAAAAAGTCGAGACATCTGTGTGCGATCTGAATAACATGGTTATTGCTACGTACAAGCTCCCCAAACTTATCTCGCTCTCCTTGTAGCCCTTGGACAAAAAGTGTGAAAGTAGAGTCAGTAAGTTGGCTAAAACGCATTTTGTTTTTGTAGCAAAAGCGCACTAAGTGATTGACATAGTTTGCGTAAGTTCTCAATGTCCCCCCTTTAACACGTCGAGACCTTATTTCCACCAACTGTTTTTGCATATACATATTTGCCTCAAAACAAGGCATATCATTATCGTAGGTAATGAATGGAGTGTTAGAGGCATTAACTATTTGTAACTTATGATCGAGCGGAGAGTAAAATCCCCAACGTTCAAAATCTTTCAAAAGGGTTACAGGCATTTTACACCTCACCATGGTAAATATAATTTAACTTGGCTTCAATCTTGCGATTAACGTCTTCATATATCGTCTTTTTTTTCTCTGAACGATCATTTGAATAAGCAAGTTCCTTAAGCTGATTACGCAACTCAGTAATAATGGTTGTTAATAAAAAGTTGCTCTTTTTCATTGAGTTTAATTTTGATTCTTGCTCATCAATTTTATTTCGCAATCCGGTTCGAGTTGACTTTGTTGCTTTATTACCAACTTCAACTGCTTCAATTGCATCTTTAGCATTAATTCTCAGTTCGTTTAATTCTGTAAAGCCTCTGTCCAATAAAGACTCCGATGCACTTTTGAGAGTGTTTAACGAGCAACAAGCAATCTCTCTTTCACTATCGCTAAATTTGGCCAATCCTCCTTGTGATTTTAGTGCTGCCATCAGTGCTTCAATACCTTTGAAACTAGAAGGGTTTTTAATAATTTCAAGTAGCAATAACTTGGTTTCAATAACTTTTTTTTGGTTTATTTCTAACGTTTTCATTTTTAAATCCTAATCTAACTCTTTTACTTGAAGTGTTAATGTGAAGTCATTGATTTTTTGGCCATCTTGCTCAATGGTGAAGAATTCAGGCTCCAATGTGATAACTCTGTCTTCTAAAAGCTCAAGTATTTGAGACTCCAGTTTTTCTTGCTTATTTAATTGCTTGATAGGCGGGGAGGTTTTGTAGTCATCTGTATCTCCGTAATCGCTGGTTGCATCAGCCACCGTTGATAGCGAAATGTTTGTGCTATTAACATCATAATGCTCCGCTATTGCATCAGCCAATTCTTGCATGTTATCAAGTTTATTTTTATCTATTGCATCAACAAGGTAGGAAGCTTTTATTCCATTTAATACCGCGCCAGCTTCACTTTCAGAGATGTAATGGTACAAGTGCTCTATGTCTGTGTGACCAAGCATCCAACGCAGAGTATCCATGTCACCAAAGCGTTTTGACCAGAAAAACACAATTGCAAAGAAGCGTCGAAGTTGGTGTTGCCTAATGTAATAGCGACGTTGCTCTCCATTATTAAGTGTCATTACAGGGGTTTCAAAGTAGTCACAAACTGCATTTAAATGAGAATTGTATTGGTTTACATTTACTTCATTCAGATTAAAATTTTTGGAATCGAGATTATTAAAGAGCGATAACTTCGATTTATTTAAGCCTACAATTAGAACTGCTTGGTTAAACTGTTCTAACTTCCATATAATAAGCGCGAATGCATGAGGAATTGGGCGCTGAATTACTGTATTTTTCCCATGTTTTCCTCCACTGCCTGACTTTTTTAAAGCGGAAATTAATTCATAGTCAACCTTTTTTCCTTCTTCACTTGATGGATCAATATTAGGGGTCAAATTTCCATGACTTTTTAGACTCATTAGTTCATCAATGCGCTTTGCCATGAAAACGCCAGTTAGTGTTTGAATTGAGCCAATCAATACACTGTAAAGATCGAAAAGGCTTTTATTATTGCGCCTTTTTTCAAATACACCGTCTTCGCTGCTAAGTATATATAATCTATCAACGCCTATCTTTTTCAGTTTGTTGTCAATTAAGTTTAAAGCATCCGTTTTCACCCATGAACTACGTTGAGTCGAAGGGATAGTGGGATCATGATTTGGACTATTGTTCTGGAAGTAATTCTCATTAGATTTACTTTGGGTGCTTTTGGTTACATTTTCTGTAAGCACGGATAATACTGAATTCAAAATGGAATCTTGGTATTCGTGAGAGAATTCATAGCAACTCTTGATTAAATTTAAAACCAGCTTTGGGGGAGGCGTTTTATATCGGCCCTTATTTTTAAGTTTTACATGCTCTCTGATTCGAGAATATGTTATAAACTTCATTTGATCTGGAGAAAATTGGGCTACATCATCTCTCTCATGTACAGTATTCAATAACTTGAGATCACTAATATAGGTTTTTAATGATGCTTCACTATATGTGTTATCGTCATCTGATTTTGTTATGCAAGGGAGCGCTTTAAATTCTGTTTTTTCCACGTTGGCTTCAAGTTTTAATTCTTCAAATCTTGAAGTAGTCCATTGATTTTTAAGGGGGATAATTTTGTTTTTATATATGAAGTTATGAATGACCGTACAGCGCCCTTGCAGCTTTTTCTGTATTTTATAGCCTTGATTTTTACTGTTAACTTCATATTGGTAATAACCTATAGTGCTTAGCCAGTAACATGCTTTTACTCTTTCTGTAACAGATAGCTCTAGAGATTGCTCTTCTGGAAGCAATGAGCGGGTCACAAAAGCGTATTCTTTCGCAAATGTTTTGGCTTCATCCTCACTGATAAACGAGATCTTTTCTAGCAACAGTTCACGGACCTTATTTGTATAATCATAAAGACCATTTAACGTACCATTTTCACCAAGTTTAACCATCAGGGCCATAAGAAAATCATCCGATAGTACTGCTAAATGTAGTTCTGTAAGCTGGATGCTTTTGCCATGAATTAATATTGCATTAATAAGAGCAATGATGTGTATAATACTATTATTGACTGTCACACCTTTTTTGAATTTACCTCCATTTTCCCGAGGGTTATCTGTAGCAGTGATCCAGTATTTAAAAGCGTTGAGAAGCTGGCGATGCTTTGGATGAGTCAGTTGTAAATTATCACTTAAGGTCACAGCACTCCAATCTATCGTTCTTTTGTAAGTCTTACCATTATCTTTGATTTCTATGGACCACGTGAATGCTGTAAAGTCATTTAACAACCAATACGGCTTTTGCTCTTTATAGTCGTAAATCCCCGTTACACTGTTTGTTGCGACTTTTAATGCTCTAAAATCGCCATTTGCAACGGATGCTTCATGCAGTGACCATAGCTCATCCCTAGTTAGCTCTGATAATGTTTTAGATTCATTTACGATATTTTCAATTAATTTGAGATACATAAGATGTTCTCCTTGAACCTGACTAAATCAAGAGGATTGTTGAGTGCAGACTCGTAAAGCGGAATAGCTTCTTCTGGTGGTCTTCTGTATCTTTCACTTTTTTGTTCCAATGCAAAATGACTTAAAATGAACACTGCTGATTGATACCATTTCTTAATAATGGGTTTAAATTCATCTTCTTGTTTAGCGTTATCAATAACGTTTTGAATAGCTAAGAGGACTTGGAATAAAGGTGTACTTAACATAAAAACCAACTCATCCAAATTATTGATATGTTCCTGATTCTCTTCATTACAAGCGCTAGAACTAGCACGTTCAAGGTTTTCAGGTAAATCACCTAAACGATGGTTATTTAGAAACTCATTAAGTGCACTCTCATCAAAATCAAGTGCATCAAATAGGCAGGGTGAGTCTTTTAATGCCTCAAAAATGATGGCATTTTGGAATTGACGAATCCAGCGTTTATTAAAGTAATCCATCAGTGGCTTTGGTAGATAAGATTCCATTAAATTTATTCGCAACTCGTTGTGTCCAAGTGCTTCAGATACAGCTTTAAGTGATTTAGTTTCTAGGTATATTTGTAATCCTCTCGCTTTACGAATGTTCCGAGGTGTTATGATTTCTGCCAATTTTTTAGTCTCAGAGCGACTTAAAATTAGCTGCTTATTATCGTCATAAGAATCTGTCACAAGTGCTTGATGATACTTACCTTGCTTGGATAATTGTTTTCCTATTGCTTTTGGTCGATTTGCTTTTTGCATAGAGGCTGTCAACATGACATAGCGATAATCACTATTACCTTTTTTTTTCAATACTTCTCTTGCAAAGCGAGTGTGCTTAATAAGCTCTTCAACAATGAGTTTAGAGTTTTCAGTTAAAATAACCTCTTGTTGTGCAGTAGTTGATCCTTTCCGATTTTTAAAACTCACCGCTATCCATTGATTCCCCGTTTGCTTTAACCCAATTTTTTTTCCTTTTTTGTCAAATAACTCCCATTCCTGAAGCCAGGCCGGCGTGATTTTAGGGTGCTCTAAAATTAAAAGCGAGGCGAAAACATTTAGGGTTTGGGGGCTAGGTAGATTTAATTCTTGACGTAAAATATCTGTTTGATTGGTAAATCCCAAAAAGCTTACAGCTTTTTCGCCAAGGTCAAAGCCGTGAAAATAAAAGCTCGCAATAGTATTATCCAAATTGTTTATTCCTATTGGCACATTGTTTCTTTTTCTTGTATCACCTTTGAGATATTTTACTGTGCCTGTCTTTCTATATTTCATATTACGTTTTTGACGATGTTTGATATCCTTAAACATTTTTCTACTTACAGTACAAATGTGTTCAAGATCTCGATTTAGGCGTTGATGAATCGCATCTAGTGTCGCTTCATCTTTAATTTCTAAAGGAATATCGAGAAGCCACCGCTCCTTTTCTTTTTCGTTCAAATCACCACCGATAGAGATGGTGTGAACGCTTGTGTTTGGCTCTCTAAATGCTGGTTCTAAAAAAGGTTTCAATGGTTCTTCAAAAAAGCCTGTATCAATGAAACAATTCTTAAAATATTTAACTGTACTCTTCCATGTTTGTATGAACGATTTAGGGTCATTACTGTTTATCATTGATTTAAAAAGCATGGAATTTAATATTCTTTCCATGAAAGCACTTGATTTTTCGGCTTTAAGCGAGTGCTCTAATTCTTTTTTTGTTTTGCAATGTTCAGTAAATTCATTAAGTAGATTAACTAGCATAGATAGCAAGCATCGCAATGTTGTTCTTTTATGTTTTTTTGCGTAATTGGAGATTACTATATGAACCTGAGTAGTCAATTCTGCCCCATATGTATCGTGCCAGGTAGCAAGATGTAGAGATTGTGAGTGACCTTCTTTATCTTCACATTCCCAACCGGAGTAGTATTCGATAAGAGAAGCGTCGGTATTCATGGACTGATATAATGCAATACTATCTTCCATATCATTTGTTAACTTAATCTCGGAAATTTTAATGTTTTGCAAAGGTATATTATAGCGAGATGCAAATTCCCTGAATGCATTTTTAAAAAAGAGAGTATATCTGTAGAGAGCATTAGCTGAAGTTTCAAGTTCACTATGAATAAAGCCTATAAGTGCAGAAATGTGAGCATTTAGGCTGCCTTCATTGTTTCTAATGTCGAATGCACTGTATTGAGCTGCACCTGATTTACGAATGCAAATATCTACGAAACTTGAATATATATTCAAGCATGCAGGTATCTCTGTTTTTTTCGCCCATTTTGAAATGAGGCTCTCTATTTCCCTCCGGTATTCATTAGACAAGACTGTTTGCAATTTTGGGAAATAGTAAAGTTGTTTAGCTCTCATTTTTATACCTAATGATGTCAAACATTGCTTAAAAATAAATGTATTTTAGCGATGTTTGTTAATGATTCTGACCATTCATAATAGATTCGAATGAGCATACATTAGCGTGGTCAATTGTCAGTTGTCAATCACATTGAGAGTTGTGTAAACACTTGATTGTTAAGCTTTCGCGTTCAACATAGAGCGTTATAAATAGTGAATAAAGACTGATTAAAAAGAGATGTCGGTTAGCAATTTAATTCTTATTTATTTTCCGAAGAGGGTTTTAATGAATGGAGATTTATTTTATATAAGTTGTTATTGAGTATAAGGGTATGAAATAAATAACATTGTTTGCAAAGCGATATATAAAAGTTAGCACAAATATAGTGTGCTGCAGTTTATGTTTACTGATTAATTTTCAAGATATTAAGAACACCCTATCTAATATACTATGTTTTTTGAAAGCGCAGTAAATTTCATGATTCAAGCTGTGCAAGTGTTATGTGAAAAATAAGTAAAAAATTTGTAAGGGTGAAATGTAAAGCCGCCTTTCCGCACTTTAAGTCGATATTTTAAATTCTGAATTAATTTTCGATAAAAACAGTCTCAGGCTTTAACAGTCATCGCCTGAAAATTACTCAGTGAGTATTTTTTAAACCAAAGCGGTACAAAAAAATAGTTTTTAGCTGGTGCTGAATGTCAGATAAGGGCACACAGGGCAATGCCAAACACATTGGTTGCATATAACCTTTTGTTGTAGATAGCATTGAAAAATGCTGGAATTCGTAATATCTACACTTTTATGAAGTTTATGAGACTATTTATGGTATGAATGAAAATGATAGATTGCACATCACTCAGCAAGCTGCCTTAGAATTCTTCGAAGGGATGAAGGTGATAATGAAGCAACTCTGCACTTGGTTAAATAGCTTCGTGCTCAATGGCTTGTTAAACTGATATGTATAAGATTTTCTTCGATATGAATGATTAGATTAGAACATGGGGTTATAGATAGTGTTCATCCAGCAACGGCTATATTTGCAAAAAAATTATTATCGATAAGCAAGTCTATACGGATATATTATGGGGAATAGTTTTTTTATCAGCAGGCTTTTGCCGCAGGGAAGCTGCAGTAGAGCCAAGGCCTTCTGCAGATAAAATGACTATTACGCTGGAACTACCCTGGAACGTGGGAATCAGGAATCTTTTTTGGATGATAACTAGTTAAGCTGCCGATACGCTCACTAATTTTTACATTGCATAATTATTCATTTTCCGGCTTTTAATAGCTATGCTATTTTTAAATTTTTTGGGGGAGTTTTTTTTCGAAAAATGGTTTTGCTTGGTGTGTTGTTAAGCTTCTAAGTGTCTCATCCTCATCAAAGATGTGTTTATTAAGCTATCCGATGATATGTATGTAACAATTGTCAACTAATTACTAATGATAAATCAGTCATAACATTATGATTTATAGTTAAATATATGTAAATGACAATATTTTGCAATCTGGGAAACGTTATGTACATCGTACTCAGGAAAAAAATAGAGAAGAGGCCTTAGCCCGCTTAAAAGAACTTATTTTAAGCGCCGTTAAGATACAAAAATCAAGAAAGGCGACAAAACCTTCTCGTAATGCAAAAAAACGTCGAGTTGATGATAAAAAACGAGTGGGCAATAACAAAGCGTTGCGAGGGAAAGTCACTGATTAATTGAAATTACAGAAGCTTTAGAAATATTAGGAGCTTTAGAAACATTAGGTGCTTTAGAAATATTAGGAACAACAAGGGCAGTAAGTAGATAGGTTACTGGGTAGATAGATTACTGAATAGATTTATACCCACGCCACTTTAAGGTATTTGTCTTGCACGGGATCTGAATATCAGGGGCAATACCACCAGTTTGGGTTGTTATAAAGTCTCCATGTAAAGTGACTATCTCTCGAAAAATTAACTTTATGCCTATCACCTTGGCACTAGTTTTCCTTGCTGACTTTGTACCTTAAAGTATCATGGGTCTATTATCTAACCCTAATTGGGTTTTGACAAAATGTACCACACAGAATAGTTTATTAAGTGTTAAGCACTATGTTATTTATTGGTGTCATAAAATTGCCATTTAGTGTTGTTAGTTTAATTTAAAAGAGTTGTTAATTTAAGAAGGGATAGTTATGTCGTTAATGGGTTTTTATGCACTTCGTAATGAAGATACAGAAGAAGAGTATACTTTGGATGCCGATGATTTTATCTGGGAAGATGCGAATCAATCAGGAGAACAATATCGTTTCATTCATGTTGAAACCGATGAATTACCTGAAGTAGTTGCTACGTTTGATGCCGATGCTGATGAGTTTGTAGTACAAATGCCGAGTGGCTTTGAAGAGTTAGAAGATGGGTTATATATCAATACCAGCAGTGACGATTATGACTCTGATACCGACTTTGGTTACGACGATTAAGTTTACTTTATCAACTCGAGTTGTATTTTAAAAATGTTATCTATTTTATAAAGAGCTGTATTAACAGCTCTTTATTTTATTAGCATTAGCTAATGCGAACAAATTCTCCGCTTTTTTCGTCTAATGCACACAGTTCTGAACTGTAAAGATCGTAGCGCCATCCATGTAGTTTTAAATCACCTGATTCAACACGGTTTTTAATCCACGGGAAGGTCATTAAATTATCTAAAGATTGCTGAACGCCTTTTTGTTCACAACAACTATAGCGACTTGCTTGGTCTTTTAATTCTGTGTCCGCAATAATATCATCACGAACATGCTCAAGTTGTAGCATCCATTTTGAGATAAAACTTTTATCGACTTTTTTCCCTGCACTATCCATCAATGCTTTAATACCACCACATTGGGTGTGCCCTAAAACAATAATACTTTCAACTTCAAGGCCTGTGACGGCAAATTCCAATGCAGCACTGGTACCGTGAAAATTATCAGTATCTTCACAGGGTGGAACCAAATTTGCCACGTTTCGAATAACAAATAAATCGCCAGGTTCGCAATCTAATATAATGGTTGGGTCAACGCGAGAATCAGAACAGCTTACTATTGCTATTTTAGGGGATTGGCCTTCGTCAGCTAATTTAAATAACTGAGCTTGGTTTTCTTGATAGTAACCTTCACGAAAGCGTTGGTATCCTGCAATTAATTTATCAGCAGCAGACATAGAATTTTCCTTATTATTGACATAATGCTGATAATAGAGGATAAACTTCATTAATAAAAATTAATAAATTTTATTTTTACCATAAACAAAGGTTAATGATTAAATATGCGCGCTACTCTTCATCAGTTAAAAGTGTTTCGTCAAGTCGCTATTTCCATGAATTATACCAAAGCGGCGGATAAGCTAGGTTTATCGCAACCCGCTGTGAGTATTCAATTGAAGCAACTTGAAAATAACTTGGATATATTCCTCTTTGAAAAGATAGGTAAAACGTTATTCCTGACTCCTGCTGGTAAAGAGTTAAAAACATTTTGCGATGAGTTGTTTATCAGTTTTGATAATATTGATATGACCCTAAGTGCTTTGAAGGGGGAGTTAACCGGTGATTTTTGTTTATCTGCGGTGACCAGTGCTAAATATTTTACGCCACATTTACTCGGGGCTTTTCATAAATTACATCCCAAAGTTAACTTCCATCTTGATATTGTTAATCGAGAGCAAATTATTCAACGCTTACATGAAAACAAAGATGATTTAGTGATCATGGGATTAATTCCGGAAACGATGGCATTAACTAAATATCCTTTTGTAGATAATCCGATTATTTTAATTGCCAGTCCTCAGCATGCGTTAGCAAAACGAGAACATATTCCATTAGCAGAGTTATCTGAGCATGCTTTTATACATCGAGAAAAAGGGTCGGGCACACGCAAAGCGTTTGAACAATTTTTAAAAGATAAGAATGTGCCACTGAAAGTGAATATGACGCTAGGTAATAGTGAAACGATAAAACAAGCTGTAATGGCTGACTTAGGTATTTCCGTCGTTTCTAAACATAGCGTTACATTGGAGCTAAGTACTGGCATCTTAGTCGAATTAAAGGTGGAAGGTTTCCCGTTAGTGAGAAGTTGGTATTTAGTTCACCATGAGAGTAAACATTTATCCCCGATTGCTAAGGCATTTATTGATTTTGTATTATCCGCAGAAAAAAATGTACCGGCATTACGTAATCGTTTTTTAGAGCAGCATTTCTTTAAAAAAACGTAAACTAACTAGTTATCCCTTAAGTCTTTAAGGTGTTATTTTTTAAAGTATTTTTATTTGTGGCAGTGCTTATTTTGCATCTGCTTTTTTTAAGTGGATATTTCACGTCGGTTCAGTCACTATGTTTGCTGTTTTTATTTCCTGCGTGAATGAAAAAGGTCAAATAGCCATACTAGCTCCATTATGTATGTGAACAGCTATTTTGCCGAATTGGTATAAATGATGGCTAAGAAAATTTATTGCTGTGAGATAACTTTTGAGAGCGGCTACTACAGTTCAAGTTTAATCGATAAACAATCATAATAAGAGATCATAAAAGGCGGCATAGCGTTGAGTATTATTTTGGGCATAGATCCTGGGTCTAGGATCACTGGATATGGTGTTATCCAGCAAAAAGGCAGTCAATGTATTTATTTAGCCAGCGGTTGTATTCGCACTAAAGGTGATACGCTCGCACCTAAATTAAACATGATTTTTAATGGTATTGCTGAAATCATCCAACAATATAACCCTTCTGAATTTGCTATTGAACAAGTGTTTATGGCGAAGAACCCAGATTCTGCATTAAAACTGGGTCAAGCAAGAGGGGCGGCAATGGTTGCAGCAACACAGTCTGATTTGTATGTGTGTGAATATTCAGCAAGGCAAATTAAACAAGCAGTTGTGGGCAGTGGAGCAGCTTCAAAAGAGCAAGTGCAATCCATGGTCATGCAAATATTAAACTTATCGGGGCGTCCTCAAGCTGATGCGGCTGATGGGTTAGCAGTGGCGATTTGCCATGCTCATACTGCACAATCTTTAGTGGCAATGGCTGGGCAAGTGAAAAAAACGGTAAGAGGCCGTTTCCGTTAATTGTTAGTACTCTATTTTTAACTTTTTATCTAACATCTTACTTCCTGTTTTTCAGGCTTAACTGCTTATTATCGAGAACATATGAACAAACTAACTGAATTGCAGGTTGGTATTCTATACGCTCTAGGCGCTTATTTAATGTGGGGATTTGCACCCGTTTATTTTAAGTACTTAGGGTTTATTCCGGTTTACGAAATTCTTGCTCATCGTGTTATTTGGTCAGTTGTAGTGACTGCTTTATTTATTACTTATTTAAAACATTGGCCTAATGTTTTACTGGTTGCGCGTAACTATAAAAGCTTGTTGGTATTAACCATGACGTCATTATTAATAAGCTGTAATTGGCTGGTTTTTATTTGGGCGATTAACCACGGGAAAATGTTAGAAGCGAGCTTAGGATATTTTATTAACCCCATTATTAATGTGATCTTAGGGTTGGTATTTTTAAGTGAGCGTTTGTCTCGTATCAAATGGTTTGCGGTGTTATTAGCTTTTATTGGGGTGAGTGCACAGGCCTGGCAAGTGGGCGAATTACCGTGGGTTTCATTAGTACTACCGATCAGCTTTGCTTTCTACGGATTATTGCGTAAAAAAGTAAAGGTAAAAGCGATTACAGGTTTATTCATTGAGACGCTGGTGGTATTACCGATCGCGGCTTTCTATTTAGTGGTGATGACAGATAGCGAAACGTCTAATCTACTTCTTAATCCATGGTCACTTAACCTGTGGCTTATGTTTGCTGGTGTTGTGACGGCACTGCCATTAATCTTTTTTGGCCAAGCTGCTCTACGTTTACCACTTTCAACACTGGGCTTTTTTCAATATTTAGCACCTTCCATATTATTTGTGTTCGCCGTATTGGTTTACGATGAACCTATCTCTTTTATCAAGATGTTTACCTTTGCTTGTATTTGGTTTGGAATATTAGTGTTTGTTTTAGAAAGTAAATTAATTAAATGGTTTAAATAAAACAAACAAGCATAAAAAACACTGGATATTTACTCAGTTGTTTTTTATGCTTGTCATCATTTATTAAATAGTAAGGCAGGGAACAGCATGATTGGATTGTTACGCGGTATTTTATTAGAAAAGCAACCTCCTGAGATATTATTAGATGTTTCCGGTGTTGGTTATGAAATACAACTGCCGATGAGTTCCTTTTATCCTTTACCTGCTGTGGGTGAAGAAGCAGTCGTTTATACGCATTTTGTGGTAAGGGAAGATGCACAATTATTGTATGGTTTTGCCGATAAGCATGAAAGAGCAATGTTCCGTGAATTAATCAAAGTAAATGGAGTGGGGCCGAAGCTCGCCCTTGCTATTTTATCTGGCATGTCGGCGAATCAGTTTGTGCAGTGTATTAACAATGATGCAGTTAGTACGTTAGTTAAATTACCCGGTGTAGGTAAGAAAACGGCTGAGCGATTAGTGGTTGAAATGAAAGATCGTCTGAAAAACTGGGGTGGTTCTGATCTGTTAACACCTGAATCCGATAGGTTATCGCTGACTAATGACTTTGAAAGCACTTTTGTTAGTGGTAACGCTAAAGATGAAGCGATTAGCGCATTGATAGCATTAGGTTATAAGCCTGCTGTGGCAGAGAAAACCATTCAACAAGTTTACCAAGAAGGTATGGATTGTGAGGCTTTGATCCGCAGTTCATTAAAAAATATGATGTAAATGCTTTATTATCCATTTATTCTGTTTTCATTTATTTAATGTTTTACCTATATCGTAACTTATTCCTTAACTTATACCTTAACCATCAATAGAGTCATTCATGATTGAAGAAGATCGCCTTATTTCCGGTACGCAAAAGATCGATGATAATTTAATCGATAGGGCTATACGTCCTAAATTATTAGCTGATTACGAAGGCCAGCCGCAAGTGAACGCGCAAATGGAGATCTTCATTGAGGCTGCTCGTCAGCGGAACGAAGCCTTGGATCATTTACTTATTTTTGGGCCTCCAGGCTTAGGTAAAACCACTTTATCGCATATTGTTGCGAATGAACTTGAAGTCAATATTAAAACAACGTCAGGGCCTATCTTAGAAAAAGCCGGTGATTTAGCGGCGTTATTAACCAATCTTGAAGAGAACGATGTTTTGTTTATTGATGAAATACATCGTTTAAGTCCAGTAGTTGAAGAGATCCTTTATCCAGCAATGGAAGATTACCAATTGGATATTATGATTGGTGAGGGGCCGGCAGCGCGCTCTATTAAGTTAGATTTACCACCATTTACACTGATTGGTGCAACAACACGTGCCGGTTCATTGACTTCGCCTTTGCGTGACCGTTTCGGGATTGTGCAGCGATTAGAATACTATGACTTAAAATCATTAACTAAAATTGTGATGCGTAGTGCCTCGCATTTGCAACTAGTGATGGATGAATTAGGCGCGGTTGAAGTCGCGCGCCGTTCACGTGGTACACCACGTATTGCTAATCGTTTATTACGACGAGTTCGTGATTTTGCACAAGTTAAAAAGGCCGCGGTGATCAATGATGAAACGGCTAAACAAGCGTTGGATATGTTAGAAGTAGATAATGAAGGCTTCGACTATATGGATCGTAAGTTATTAATGGCTATCTTAGATACTTTTCAAGGCGGCCCAGTAGGCTTAGATAACTTAGCTGCAGCGATTGGTGAAGAAAAAGAAACTATTGAGGATGTTTTAGAGCCTTATTTGATTCAACAAGGTTTTTTGCAGCGTACTCCTCGAGGGCGAATTGCGACTAATCGTACTTATCTACATTTTGGTTTTGATAAACCGTCAATATAGATCCACATTTTAGCTGAATTTCTAATTTCTAATTTCTACTTTTACTGCATATTGAAATTGATGATATCCTTTTCAATATGCAGACTATCTTAATTTACTCTCTTCTATTTCACAGTTCTAATTTATTTATTCAAGATCATACTTTTCACTTGATCAAGATCAATATAAACAGTATAAATAACGTCCAATAGGCCCGTAAGTCATTGATGTTAAATAATTGTTTGTTTTATGTTAAAGCTTGGTTAATGAATGTGCTTGTTTCCTTGCTGCTGTTACATTAAGTTAACAAGCAAGTGTGAATCTCGTTTTTTGATGGTTAATTTCAAAAGGAATGGAAAATGCTTAAAAATATTTTGCCTGAAAATAGATATCTATTTATTTCTTTGATTAACCAATTCTACACTGTAAAAGTGACTAAAAAGAGCGCAATTTTTCTTATCCAATGTGCATCTGTTTTCGATTTTATTTTCTCATCCTTTAATTTTTTTATTAAAGAGCACAATGATCAGCTTAGACAGTTAAAAAATACTATTCTCATCTCAACTTCACTCGTTTTCGAACGCGACTATTTTTCAATACAGCTATCACCTAATAGTGATTAATACGCTAACTATTTATCAATATTTTATATAAATTTCAAACATATAACTTTTACACCTTACACATTTAAACATTTAAACATTTAAACATTTAAACATTTAAACATAACTAATTTACACACTAATTACTTATAAGCTTAGGAGAATACAATGGACGATATTGTTGATTTATCGCGATTTCAATTTGCCATGACCGCGATGTATCACTTTTTATTTGTGCCTTTAACCCTTGGGTTATCTTGGATCTTACTGATTATGGAATCGCTTTATGTGATGACCAGTAAAGAGATTTATAAAGATATGACCAAGTTTTGGGGCAAGTTATTTGGTATTAACTTCGCACTAGGGGTTGCTACTGGCCTTACAATGGAATTCCAGTTTGGTACTAACTGGGCTTATTATTCGCATTATGTGGGGGACGTATTTGGTGCTCCACTTGCCATGGAAGGCATGATGGCGTTCTTTTTAGAGTCGACTTTTGTTGGTTTATTCTTTTTTGGCTGGGATAGGCTGTCTAAATTACAACATTTAACGGCTACATTCTTTGTTGCTTTTGGCTCAAGTATGTCTGCGTTATGGATATTAATTGCCAACGCTTGGATGCAGAACCCAGTCGGTGCTGAGTTTAACTATGAAACCATGCGCATGGAAATGTATAGCTTTGCTGAACTCGTTTTTAATCCTGTTGCGCAAGTTAAATTTGTCCATACAGTAGCGGCTGGCTACGTTGCTGGTGCTATGTTTGTATTAGCGATTAGCTCATACTATTTGCTAAAAGGTCGTGATATTGCCTTTGCTAAGCGCTCTTTTGCGATTGCAGCGGCATTTGGTACAGCAGGTATCCTTAGTACTATCATCTTAGGTGATGAAAGTGGTTATGAAGTGGGCGATGTGCAAAAAGTTAAACTGGCTGCAATAGAGTCTGAATGGGAAACTCATCCAGCACCTGCGGCTTTCAATGTGATAGGTTTTCCTAACCAGGAAGAGCAACGCACAGATTACGCTGTGCAAATTCCTTATGCCTTAGGTATTATTGCCACGCGCTCTATTGATGAAGAGGTTACTGGCTTAAAAGATCTAATGGCAGAACATGATACGCGTATTCGAACGGGTATGGTGGCTTATTCTCTATTAGAAAAAATAAAGGCGGGGGAGGATACACCTGAAAATATTGCAGCCTTTGATCAAGTTAAAGAAGATCTAGGTTACGGCTTATTATTAAAAAGGTTCGCTCCCAATGTTGTTGACGCAACCGAAGAGCAAATCAAAATGGCCGTGGATGATAGTATTCCAGGTGTTGCACCAATCTTTTGGTCATTCCGTGTGATGGTCGGAGCTGGTGTTGCTATGCTGTTTATTTTCTTGTTTGCATTTTACCAATCAGCAAGAAATAAAGTGGGCGAAAATAAATTATTCCATCGTATCTGCCTATACAGTTTACCGTTACCTTGGATCGCAATTGAAGCAGGTTGGTTTATTGCTGAATATGGCCGTCAACCATGGGCGATTGCTGAAATATTGCCCACTTATATGGGAACATCAACAGTCTCAACTGAGCAACTTTGGTTCAGCATTATCTCTATTGCGTCGTTTTATACAGTGCTGTTAGTTGTTGAAGTATTTTTGATGCTTCGTTTTGCTCGTTTAGGTCCAAGCAGTTTGAAAACTGGACGTTATCATTTTGAACAACTCGAAAACAAGCAAGGATAAGGATAAATTATGTTTGATTACGAAACGTTAAAAGTCATTTGGTGGGTATTGATCAGCGTCTTGTTGATCGGCTTTGTTATTACCGATGGTTTTGATATGGGCGTAGGAGCATTGCTCCCAGTGATCGGTAAAACCGACCAAGATCGCCGTATTATGATCAACAGCATTGCACCTCATTGGGAAGGTAATCAGGTTTGGTTAGTATTAGCGGCAGGGGCAATTTTTGCCGCATGGCCAGCAGTTTACGCTACCGCATTTTCTGGTTTTTATGTAGCCATGATGTTGACCTTGTTTACACTATTTTTTAGACCTGTAGGTTTTGATTATCGTAGTAAGATTGCTGATACTCGCTGGCGTAGTACCTTTGACTGGGGCATCTTCATTGGTAGTGCAGTTCCTCCTATTATGTTTGGTGTTGCTTTTGGTAATTTATTACAAGGTGTGCCTTTCACATTCGATGAATTTTTACGATCTACTTATCATGGAGGCTTCTTCGGTTTATTAAATCCATTTGGTTTATTAGTGGGTATATTCACGTTGCTGATGTTTGTATTGCAGGGGGCTACTTGGCTGCAAATGAAAACTGAAGCGGAAGTGAGAGAACGCGCAAGAATGGTGAGTCTAATTGTTGCTCCTCTTGTTGTTACCTTATTTGCCGTATTAGGCGTGTGGTTGGCAAAAGGCATCGATGGATATGTATTGACTTCAGTTATTGATAATAATGGCGCAGCTAATCCTTTACTAAAAACGGTAATATCTGAACCTGGGGCATGGTTAGCTAACTATGATAAGTATCCTCTGATGATGATTGCACCTGCTATCGGTTTGTTATTTCCGTTATTTTCTTGGTTTGCGAGTAAAAAAGATTATAGCGGAACGGCTTTCATCAGTAGCAGTATTGCCCTTGTTGGCGTGTTATTGACATGTGCGTTTAGCATGTTCCCATTCATTATGCCATCAAGCTTAGATCCAAGTGCAAGTTTAACCGTGTGGGATGCTGTTTCAAGTGAGTTCACATTAAACATAATGACGATCGCGGCGTCCATCTTTATACCATTAATTCTGTTATATACAGGGTTTGCTTATTTGAAAATGTTTGGACGTATCGGTATTGCCCATATGAAAAAATACAAACATTCAGCGTATTAATTAGGAGTTTTTTTATGTGGTATTTTGCATGGATTTTAGGTGTTTTATTAGCGTGTGCATTAGGTATTATCAATGGCTTGTGGTTAGAGCAAGTAGAAACTAATGAGCTAGAAAATAAAAACAATGAACAGCAAGATAAAGTAAAGTCTAATAGTGAAATGAAGTCGGTGACCGACTAGCTAAAACGGCTCTTTTAACAAGGAGCACGTTATTCATTTTAGTGTTTTAAAGCCCTTGAAGATGATTATTTTCAAGGGCTTTTTATTGGCTAAGATTATTCTTTTATTTTTAACTCAAAAGAATAGTAAACAAATAAACAAAAAGAAGATATGCTCGTTTTTTGTGACTAAAAAACAGCAATTACTACCACTTTATCGACAAAAAGTGGTAGTTGTAGTAGCGTTTGTCGCGTTCATGTTTTTTATTATTAGTGAATAGGGAGCCGAGTGTTAATTTCAACTTTACCAATTCGTATATATTACGAAGATACCGATGCGGGTGGCATTGTTTATTATGCCAACTACTTGAAATTTTTTGAAAGAGGCCGCACAGAGTTTTTACGTGAATATGATATTCAACAAGATACGCTATTACAGCAGAATATTGCATTTGTGGTGAAAAAGGTGGAAATGGATTGCATAAAAGCAGCACGTTTTAACCAGTTGATTAATGTCGAAACAGAAGTGACGTCTTACCGCAAAGCGAGTTTGATGTTCACACAGAAAATTTTCAATGATAGTAGGGAACTTCTTTGCCAAGCTGATACTCTAATCGCTTGCGTAAATTTACAAAAAATGAAACCAAACGCTATTCCAACAGAAATAATTGAGGTAATTACTCGTGCACGCTGATATGTCATTTTTAGGGTTATTCTTACAAGCAAGTTTGCTTGTAAAGTCGGTTATGTTATTGCTCTTAGGCATGTCTATTTATTCATGGACGTTGATCTTTTCGCGTTCGAGAATGCTTAAAGCAGCCAAGAGTGCACTTAGTCACTTTGAAGATCGTTTTTGGTCTGGTCATGATTTAAGTCGTTTATACAAAGAAACGGCAGCACGTAATGAGCGTGTTAATGGTGGCGAAAAAATATTTTATATGGGATTTAAAGAGTTTTCCCGTTTACATCGTATGCCTGGACGTAAAGTTGAAGGTGTGATTGATGGTGCTCATCGCTCAATGCGCGTTACTCTATCGCGTGAAATGGATGAGTTAGAAGCCGGGTTGCCAGTGCTTGCTACTATTGGCTCAATCAGTCCTTATATTGGTTTGTTTGGTACAGTATGGGGGATTATGAATTCATTCATCGCACTTGGTGAAGTTCAACAAGCCACATTGTCAATGGTTGCTCCCGGTATTGCTGAAGCTTTGATTGCAACAGCGATGGGTTTATTTGCAGCTATTCCAGCTGTAATGGCTTATAACAAATTTTCAACCCAAGTTGGGCAGTTAGAAACGTCTTACATTAATTTAATGGAAGAGTTTACTTCAATATTACATCGTCAAGCAATGACTGAGGGTGAGTAAGTTATATGCAACATTCTTATCGTACTCCTAGACGCAAACGTGTCATTGCAGAGATAAATGTTGTGCCTTACATTGATGTAATGTTGGTACTACTGATTATCTTTATGGTAACGGCTCCTCTCGTGACACAAGGCGTTAAAGTTGACTTACCACAGGCAGTAGCGGAATCGTTGCCTGAGGATACAACACCACCGCTGATCGCCTCTATTGATAAACAAGGTCAATATTACTTAAGTGTTGGCGATAGTGTCGATACCCCATTGGCAGCAGAAGAGATGTCTGCACTTGTTGAGCGACAATTGGAACTTGACCCTAACTCTCAATTTATTGTTAAAGGTGACGGTGATGTGAATTACAAAACCGTAATTGATTTAATGGTGTTGCTGCAGCAAGCGGGCGTTCCATCACTTGGTTTAATGACAGAGCCTGATCAATAAATGAAAACAAGCACAAATTTAATCGCATTCATTACCGCGCTTTCTTTACATCTTATTGTTGGTGGGCTGTTGCTCATGAATGTCGACTTCTCTTTGCCTAAGGATAAGCCTAAAGAAGCGGTATCTATTATTGAAGCGACCATGATAAATCAACAAATGCTTGATGATCTCGCTAAAAGTGCGCAAAAAAATAAGCAAGCTAAGCAGCAAAAAATAGATGATGCACGACAACAGAAAGAACGAGAGCAGGCTGAGGCTGAGCGACTTAAAAAGCAAAAAGAAGACCAAATTAAAGCAGAAAAAAAAGCGGTACAACGTAAAGAGCAGGAAGTTTTAAAGCAACAACAGGAAGTAAAACGACTAGAAGTAGAAAAAGTAGCGGCTGCTCAAGCATTACAGGAAAAACAAAAAGCAGAAGCAGAGGCTAAGGTATTACAGGAAAAGAAAAAGGCCGATGATGCCGCTCGCGCTTTAAAAGAGAAACAAAAAGCCGAAGAAAATGCTAAAGCGCTAAGGATAAAACAAGACGCTGAAAAAAAAGCAGCAGCTAAAAAAGAAGCGGAAAGAGTAAAAGCAGAAAACTTAGCGAAAGAAAAAGCGGCAGAAGAAAAGGCTGCAAGAGAAGCTAAAGAAAAAGCTGCGAAGGAAAAAGCTGAAAAAGAAGCGAAAGATAAAGCCGCTAAGGAAAAGGCCGCAAAAGAAGCAAAAGAGAAGGCTGCCAAAGAAAAAGCTGCAAAGGAAAAAGCAGCTAAAATTAAAGCAGAGAAAGAAGCAAAGCGTAAAGCTGCGGCGGAAAAAGAGCGTTTGAGACAAGCTGAACTTGATAGGCAAATGGCGGCAGAGTTTTCTGATGATTTCTCTAGTGCCAGAAGCGCGAAACAGCTATCTGAAATTGCTAAATATGAAGCGCTGATACGTGCCAAAATTAGTCGCAATTGGAAAGTTGACCCGAGTATGAAAGGGAGTAGTTGTACGTTAGCAATAAAATTGGCTCCAGATGGTTTAGTGCTTAGTGCAAGAATGAGCCGTGGAGATAAAAGGTTATGTGATTCTGCGCGTCGTGCCACCATACAAGCAAAGACACTTCCTATTCCTAAAGACCCTGAAATTATCTCTCAATTTCGGGATTTTGATATTACATTAGAGCCTGAATTATAAGGAATGCAGATGTTTATTCGATTTATTATGGCATTAGTACTGGTCACTGCTTGTAGCAGTGCATCAGCTCGATTAGAAATTTTGATCACAGAAGGTGTCAACAGCGCGCGTCCGATTGCCGTTGTGCCATTTAAATGGTTGGGACAAGGTAAAAAACCGCAGAATTTTTCTGAAATTATTGCTGCCGATTTACAGCGTAGTGGTAAGTTCAATCCATTATCTATCAACAACATGCCTAAAACACCCTCTACCAGTGCTGAAGTCGATTATGCTGCTTGGACAAAGCTCGGCATAGAAGCGATAGTGATGGGGGAAGTTAAACCTGATACTAAGCCGGGTAATTATATTGTGACCTTTGAGTTATTAGATGTGTTAACGGGAAATGTTAATATGGCTGATTATAATCCAATTATGGATAAACGACGTAATACCGTCGCTACAAATCAACTACGTCAATATGCGCATCGTATCAGTGATATTGTGTATGAAAAATTAACAGGAGAAAGAGGGGCGTTTTTAACACGCATTGCTTATGTTGCCGTGGATCGAAAAAGCTCGCATCCCTACCAATTACGTATCTCAGATTATGATGGGGAAGGGGAAAAGTTAGTGTTGCGTTCAAAACAACCTATTATGTCACCTTCTTGGTCGCCCGATGGACGAAAATTAGCGTACGTTAGTTTCGAAAAACGCCGTTCACAAATTTATATCCAAGACTTGTATACACAGAAGCGTGAGTTAATGACTTCGTTCCCTAAAATCAATGGATCACCAACGTGGTCTCCTGATGGAACGCAGTTAGCATTGGTCCTATCAAAAGATGGTCAGCCTGAGATTTATACTTTTAATATTTTAACAAAATCTTTGCAACGATTGACTAAAAACCGTGTCATAGATACCGAACCGAGCTGGGCTCCAGATGGGAAATCTATTATCTTCTCATCAGAACGTGGCGGAAGAGCACAAATTTATCAAGTATCGCTCACAACTGGTAAAACAAAACGAATTACCTGGGAAGGGGAGATAAATTTAGGTGGAACAATAACCCCTGATGGTGATAATCTAGTACTGGTTAGTCGTCACAATGGGAATTATATGATTGCCGTGCAAGACCTTGATTCAGGAGAATTAAGAACGTTAACCAAAACAAAGTTAGACGAATCTCCAAGTATTGCCCCAAATGGCAGTATGATAATTTACAGCACTGTTTACCAAGGTAAACAAGGTTTAGCATTAGTTTCGATGGATGGGCGATTTAAAGCGAATATTCCATCGAACAACGGTGATGTGAAGTCTCCGGCATGGTCACCATTTTTACAATAATTTAATTTAAACGTACTAAGGAAATAAAATGAATCGTTCAATAATTTCAAAAAGCTTGTTAATAGCCTTACCAATGTTAGCGCTAGGTGCTTGTTCTTCAAATTCTGATGTAGATGCAGAGTCTGCAGAAAAAAACGCAACTCAAGCTGTTGAACAAGTTGTTGATGATGTGCAAACAAATACTATTGAAGCAATCGAATTAACTGCTGAAGAGCAACTAGCTCAGCTTTATACTGATGCTATCTTAAAAACAACTATTCACTTTGAGTTTGATAAATCTTTAATCATGCCTGATTACGCTGTGATCTTAGACGCACATGCAAAATACTTAGTAAATAACACTGACAAAACAATTACGATTGAAGGTCATGCAGATGAACTAGGAACACCTGAGTACAATATCGCTCTTGGTGAACGTCGTGCTTTAGCAGTGTCAACATACCTAGAAAACATGGGTGTTGCAGCTAGCCAAATTACAGTAGTAAGCTACGGTGAAGAAAAACCAGTTAATCTTGGACATAACGAGATGGCTCGTACTGAAAACCGTCGTGCTGAATTAGTTTACTAATCCGCCTATGAATAAAAGTACTATTAAGGCGGCCATGCTAATGGCCGCTTTTATCTCTCACCCACTATATGCCGCTGCGCCTATTTCAGATGCAACAGTGAATACTGCAACTAACGCAGAATTACTGAATCGCATCGACGAATTGACTCGAGTAATGACCGCTCGCAATAAAATGCAAATTCGCTTTCAAACTCAACTTAATCAACTCGGCCAAGAAGTAAGCCAAATGAAAGGCTCATTGGAAGTATTTGCTAATCAATTAGAGCAAATAGAAGAGAGACAGCGTAATCTTTATCAGATGATAGATGAAGGTCAAAAAGGTTCAACTAACTCATCTAGGGCATTAACCCCTGTTAATCAAGATACTGGTGACGGAACTGATAGGGCTGCTTATCAATCTGCAGTAGATTTGGTTCTCAACGATAAACAATACGAGCAGGCGATCACTGCTTTTGAAGCCTTTGTGATTGACCACCCTAAATCAAGCTATGTACCTAATGCACAATATTGGTTAGGACAACTCTTATATAAAGAGAAAAAACGAGATGAGGCACGTGTTGCATTTTTAGTTGTAACAGATAAGTACCCAGACTCGAATAAACGTGCTGATGCAATGTTTAAAATTGGTATTATTGATGAATACTTAGGTAATAAAGATTCAGCAAGATCTTTTTATCAAAAAACCATTACTGAATACCCAAGTTCTTCGGCAGCAGGGTTATCTGCTAAACGTTTAAAAGCATTATAAAATTAACAATATAATTTGAATTAATAGTACATTAATTGCATTTTGTTTAATTTCTCAGCAGATGAAATAAAAGTAGTAATTTTTTGTTGCGCTATTAAAAAAATTCTATATTATACGCCGCAGTTGAGAGGGACATGTGACTTAGCTCATGTTGTAACTATTAACAAAAAACTCACATGAAGAGTTGAAAATCATCACCATATCAAACTATATGGTTGTCAGCTCAGTTGGTAGAGCTACTGAAACACTTTTAATTTAAAAGTGAATTTCAAAAATAAAACCAAGCCATATAAAACTATATGGGCCGTTAGCTCAGTTGGTAGAGCAGTGGACTTTTAATCCATTTGTCGAAGGTTCAAATCCTTCACGGCCCACCACTTTTTAAAGTGGTTTTATAGTCAGCTCAGTTGGTAGAGCTATTGAATCACTTTTAATTTAAAAGTGAATATCAAAAATAAAACCAAGCCATATGAAACTATATGGGTGTTAGCTCAGTTGTTAGAGCTATTGAAACACTTTTAATATAAAACTATATGGGCCGTTAGCTCAGTTGGTAGAGCAGTGGACTTTTAATCCATTTGTCGAAGGTTCAAATCCTTCACGGCCCACCACTTTTTAAAGTGGTTTTATAGTAAGCTCAGTTGGTAGAGCTATTGAATCACTTCTAATTTAAAAGTGAATATCAAAAATAAAACCAAGCCATATGAAACTATATGGGTGTTAGCTCAGTTGTTAGAGCTATTGAAACACTTTTAATATAAAACTATATGGGCCGTTAGCTCAGTTGGTAGAGCTATTGATACACTTTTAATTTAAAAGTGAATTAGAAATTAAAACCATACCATATAGTTTATATATGGGCCGTTAGCTCAGTTGGTAGAGCTATTGATACACTTTTAATTTAAAAGTGAATTAGAAATTAAAACCATATCATATAGTCTATATATGGGCCGTTAGCTCAGTTGGTAGAGCAGTGGACTTTTAATCCATTTGTCGAAGGTTCAAATCCTTCACGGCCCACCACTTTTTAAAGTGATTTTATAGTTAGCTCAGTTGGTAGAGCTATTGAGACACTTTTAATTTAAAAGTGAATTAGAAATTAAAACCATACTATATCTTAATGATATGGGCCGTTAGTTCAGTTGGTAGAGCTATTGATACACTTTTAATTTAAAAGTGAATTAGAAATTAAAACCATACTATATCTTAATGATATGGGCCGTTAGCTCAGTTGGTAGAGCAGTGGACTTTTAATCCATTTGTCGAAGGTTCAAATCCTTCACGGCCCACCACTCCCCTGATTTATCCTTTTATATTCCCTTAAATTTTTCATTACAATTATTGTTTCAAATTGTTATAATTTGCATCTATTTTTCCATTTCTAAGAGTTAAGAATGAGCCAATTTTCCCCGCTTGTTGGATCGGATTACCCGTTTCCAGGTAAACCTGTTGAATTATCTTCACAGGAAAAAATCGATTATAAAGCTAAAATCAAACAATTACTTGTTGAAAAAGATGCAGTACTTGTCGCTCATTATTATACCGACCCTGAAATACAAGCTTTGGCTGAAGAAACAGGTGGCTATGTAGCGGACTCCTTAGAGATGGCGCGTTTTGGCCGTGACCATCAAGCTAAAACGCTTATTATTGCTGGTGTACGCTTTATGGGGGAAACTGCGAAGATTTTAACTCCACATAAAACGGTACTAATGCCTGAACTAGAAGCAACTTGTTCACTGGATGTCGGTTGTCCTGTAGAAGAGTTCTCTGCGTTTTGTGACCAACACCCAGATCGTGAAGTCGTTGTTTATGCCAATACATCAGCAGCGGTAAAAGCACGTGCCGATTGGGTAGTTACTTCAAGTATCGCGCTCGAAATTGTTGAGCACCTTGATAGCGAAGGTAAAAAGATTATTTGGGGGCCTGATCGCCATTTAGGTAGTTACATCGAACGCAAAACTAAAGCTGATATGATCATGTGGCAAGGTGACTGTATTGTGCACGATGAATTTAAAGCAAGTGCTTTGCGTGATATGAAAGCTGTGCATCCTGATGCGGCTGTTTTAGTGCATCCTGAGTCGCCTGAAAGCGTGGTGAAGTTAGCTGATGCGGTTGGATCTACAAGCCAATTGATTAAAGCGGCACAAACGTTGCCTAATAAAAAATTGATCGTCGCAACCGATACAGGCATTTTTTATAAGATGCAACAAGCTTGCCCAGACAAAGAAATGATGGCTGCACCTACTGCTGGAAATGGTGCTACATGTCGCAGCTGTGCACATTGTCCTTGGATGGCTATGAATGGCCTTAAAGCGATTTATAATGCGTTAACTGATGCTAATGGGCATGAGATTGATGTTGATGCTGATGTTGCCAAAGGCGCATTAGTGTCGTTAGATAGAATGTTAAACTTTGCTGCTGAACAACAGTTAAAAGTTAAAGGTAACGCATAAGCGTTTTACTTTAAATACTGTTGATAACAGTATTTATTTACACAACTTATTGAGAATATATGATTACTAATGATGTTTTACGTCGAGTTCGTTTTGCACTGCAATTAAACGATACTAAAATGCTCGCAATTTTTGCTTCTGTTGATAACGAAATGAATGTTGATTTTTTACACAGCATTATGGCAAAAGAAGATGCAGAAGGTTTTGTTTTTTGTCGTGACAGCGTATTGTCACTTTTTCTTGATGGCTTAATTTACGAAAAACGTGGTCGCAAAGAAGGTGCTGTTCCAGCAATATTACCGGCTAAAGCTGTATTATCTAATAATGATATTCTTCGTAAGCTGCGTATTGCTTTAAACTTTAAAGATGAAGATATGCTAAATGCACTGAAGCTTGCAAATTTCCCTGTTTCTAAAGGTGAATTATCTGCTTTATTCAGAAAAGCGGATCATCGTAACTTCAAACCTTGTGGCGACCAATTATTACGTCGTTTCATTGACGGGATCACCGTGCAATTCCGTGGTACTAAACCAAGTACCGATGCAGTAGAAGTCGAATAAAATAGACTGTCTTAAGTATGATAAAAACCGAGCAAGCTAGCTCGGTTTTTTTATGCCTATTATTTATTAATATGTCAGAGTCTGGCATTAATCTTTTAGCGAACTTTTAAGTGGGCTTTTCAATTAGTTGATCTGAGATAGAAAAATTATGAGTTAAAATATGTTTATTTCAGCTCTATTTTGGTGCCTTGATTGTGCTCTTTCGGTGCGTAAATATATTTGAAAATCAAACTCTATATTCTTAGTTATTGATAATTAATAGTTTTTAAGGGTGGCACAGTTGTTGCTAAAGTTAATTAACTCGTATGAGAGATATTGGTAAGTCAATTGTCAATATGAAAATTTAATAATAGACATCTAGGGTTCCGACTATATTTTTAGTGACTGGACCGAGAGTTGTCGACCTTTTCTAAGGTTACACGGAGGGATAAAAGCCCGGGAGATGACAATTCAATGTCTCTCATGCTTTTAATGTGTAACTAAGGAGAAAAAAATGGAATTTACAACAAAGCTATTTACTAAGTACCTATGTAATTCAACCTCAAAACTACTTTCTATTAGCGCCTTATGCGCAGTGTTAATTTTCGCCCCTTCTACTGCATCTGCAGAGTCAAAACCTAAATTTCGTTTAGCTTGGACTATTTATGTTGGTTGGATGCCTTGGGATTACGGTGCAACCTCTGGCATTGTTAAAAAATGGGCTGATAAGTACGAGATAGACATCGAAATTGTACAAATCAATGATTATGTCGAATCAATCAATCAATATACTGCTGGTCAATTTGATGCAACTGTAATGACAAATATGGATGCTCTGACTATTCCTGCTGCAAGTGGTGTTGACTCTACGGCGGTAATCATTGGCGACTTCTCAAATGGTAATGATGCTGTTGTACTAAAAGGTGCAGCTAAATTAACTGATGTCGAAGGGAAAAACGTTAACCTAGTCGAACTCAGTGTTTCTCATTATTTACTTGCTCGTGCATTAGAAACTGTTTCATTAACAGAGCGAGATATTCGCGTTGTGAATACTTCTGATGCGGACTTAGTAGCTGCCTTTACTACCGATGATGTAACTGCGGTTACAACATGGAACCCTCTTTTAAGTGAAATCACTGCGATGCCAAATAATACTAAAGTATTTGACTCATCAATGATTCCTGGTGAAATCATTGATCTGTTAGTTGTAAACAGCAAAACCCTTTCTGAAAACCCTAAACTAGGTAAAGCATTAA
Organism: Vibrio sp. 2-Bac 85; assembly: GCF_037546705.1. Taxonomy (NCBI): domain Bacteria; kingdom Pseudomonadati; phylum Pseudomonadota; class Gammaproteobacteria; order Vibrionales; family Vibrionaceae; genus Vibrio; species Vibrio sp. 2-Bac 85. The sequence continues at coordinate 47,442 of NZ_JALAAB010000008.1, forward strand.
CGGGGGCTTGGTATGAGATCATGTCCACGATGAAAGGAACTGATAAAGCGGCGTTAGCAGCGCGTACTGAAATGGCTGAAGCTTCAGGTACTGACTTAGCTGGCTATGATGCTCAACTTGCATCTACAAAAATGTTTTTTGAAGCAAAAGACGCAGTTGATTTTAATAACAGCTCAGCGTTAACAACAACAATGGGGAAAGTTGCTGAATTCTCATTTAAACATGGTTTATTAGGTGAAGGTGCTGCCGACGCTAAATTTATTGGTGTAGAAACGCCAACGGGTGTTTACGGTGATAAAAGTAATATTAAATTACGCTTTGACCCAACTTATATGCAAATGGCTGTTGACGGTAAACTATAAGTTTTAGATTGTGTGTCTTATGAACACTAGCCGTGAACGATTAATAATATAGAAAAACGCTACATGATCATTCTTGCATGTTTGCCGGATCATTGAGTCATGTTTTCTTTCCTCAATTATAGGTAAGTTAAAACTCCAACTTATACTAAAGGATTAAATTTTTAGCCTATGCGTTTAATGAATAGCAAGCCGAGTCGTAGTATGCGACTCGCTTTAACCTTACTGCCATTTGCGTTGCTAGTGATTGTTTATACACTCGCCTCAGATGCGCGCTTATTAGAAAACCCAAGTGATAAGTTGTTACCCGCTTGGTCTAGTTTCTATGATGCGATACAGCGTATGGCTTTTGAACCAAGCAAACGCACGGGGGAATACCTATTATGGGTCGATACTGCCGCTAGTTTACAGCGCTTATTATTAGGTGTTGGTATTAGTGCGCTAATTGGTTTAGTCATTGGTGTCGTTAATGGCATGTTACCTATCATGCGAGCAACGTTTTCACCTCTAATTACAGCCATTTCATTGATTCCTCCAATGGCTATTTTACCCATTCTGTTTATATCATTTGGTTTAGGTGAGCTATCCAAAGTGATGCTAATTATTATTGGCATTTGTCCAATACTCATTCGTGACCTACAAATGCAAACGCAATCATTACCATCTGAGCAACTGCTTAAAGCGCAAACTTTAGGTGCTAATAGTTGGCAAATAATGGTTCGTGTCGTACTACCACAAGTATTACCTGCTTTATTTAATGCAATACGTTTAACGTTAGGTAGTGCATGGTTGTTTTTAATTGCTGGTGAAGCAATTGCTGCAACAGAAGGGTTAGGTTACAGAATATTCCTTATCCGTCGTTACTTATCGATGGATGTGATTTTGCCTTATGTTTTTTGGATTGCAGTTTTGGCTTTCATAATGGATGCATTATTACGCCTATTTTCAAATCGTGCATTCCCTTGGTATCACGGTAAACGAGGGAGTGAATAATGGATAATGCAATTATTAAAATGAATCAAGTGTGGAAAGAATATGGAGCCCATGTGGTGCTAGAGAAGTTAGATCTAACAGTACAAGCAGGAGAGTTTGTAAGTATTGTTGGTGCCTCTGGGTGTGGTAAAACATCCTTGTTAAATATGCTACTCGGTACTGAATCACCAAGCCGAGGCAGTATTTTACTTGATGGTAAAACAATGCCTAAAGAGCCTAATGAAAGTCGTGGGATTGTGTTTCAAAAGTACTCTGCTTTTCCACATTTAAACGCACTAGAAAACGTCATGTTGGGTGGTGAATTTTCTGCTTCTCCATTACTTGGAAAAGTTTTCGGTAGCAAACGCCAAAAACTAAAAGAAGATGCATTAGAAATGTTAGTTGCAGTTGGTTTAGGTGATGCAGCTTTGCGTTATCCAAATGAATTGTCTGGTGGGATGCAACAACGTCTTGCTATTGCTCAAGCACTAATTAAAGAACCTCGAATACTATTATTAGATGAACCTTTTGGGGCGCTGGATCCTGGCATTCGAAAAGACATGCATAAGCTAATTCGCGAATTATGGAAAAAACGAGGTTTAACCATTTTCATGATCACACATGATCTATCTGAAGGTTTTAGTCTTGGGTCGAGAGTTTGGGTATTAGATAAACCACGTATCGACCCTCAGGAGCCAGATCGTTTTGGAGCGCAAATTGTCTATGATATCCAACTCGATTCTAAACAAAAAATACCAAGTTCATTACAGCATTTAATGAGTATAGAAACACAGCCAGAAGCTGTTTAGGAAAAAATATGACAAATTTAAATACAAGCATTATTTATGAAGAAACTATTCCCGGTGCAAGTCATTGGTCAATGGTTGTTCCTGCAGGGCATACGTTAACCTTAACTGACCCGGAAGGTGGCAGTAATGTTTCTATGTTGTTTTATAACCCAAATAACTTATTAGAACGTTATAACGCGCCTGATACTTTAAAATGTCAGCACACTTTTAAGCTCACTAAAGGTCATTGCTTGTATTCAGATATGGGGCGTATTTTTTGCTCTATTATTCATGATGATACGCAGTGGATTGATAGTGTTGGTGGCGTTGCTAATAAGCAAAAAGTACAAGACAAATGGGGTGCTCGTGATTACCAAACAGATCGTAATGCCTGGTTACAAAATGGCTATGACAGTCTATTAGTTGAAGTGGCTAAATACGGATTAGGTAAACGCGATTTGGCTGCTAACATTAATATTTTCAGTAAAGTGAAAACCGATGATGAAGGTGCATTAAGTTTTGTTGAAAGTCATAGCAAAGCAGGCGACCAAGTCCAATTACGCTTTGAAATGGATACCTTAGTGGTATTAACAACTTGTCCTCATCCTATGAATCCTGCAAGTGAATATCCGAACTTGCCGACTGAATTATGCTTAACTAAATCCGCACCAATCAGTGAAAATGATGAATGTCTGACCTCATGTGATGAAAATGGCCGAGGTTTTGAAAATAATCGTCGTTACCAGTGTACTCACTCTCACCATCATACTTCACCTACTTTATCGGGAGCACAATCATGATCACACCAAGTTCTTTACAAGCTGAACAAGCCATTCGTCGTGACATCGTACCTGCTGGCGATTATTACATGAAAGTCTTAAAAGCAGGTGAAACACTACGTATTTTAGATATCGAAGGTAACCAAGCCGCGGATACTTTATTTTATAACGCTAAGGATCCGAGTGAACGTTACAGCGCAATGGATACGATTCGCGAACAAGGTAATGTTTACCTTACTGCGGGTACTAAGTTGTTATCCAATGATGGCAATGCCATGTTAGAAATCACCGCAGATACCTGTGGTCGACATGATACTTTAGGTGGTGCCTGTGCTACGGAAAGTAATACCGTACGATATGCGATTGAAAAAAAATGTATGCATGCCTGTCGCGATAGTTGGTTGTTAGCGGTAGCTGAAAACCCACAATACGGGTTAAGTAAGCGCGATATTACCCACAATATTAATTTCTTTATGAACGTGCCAGTTAATAGTGAAGGTGGTTTAAGTTTTGCTGATGGGATCAGTGGTGCAGGTAAATACGTAGAAATGAAAGCAGCAATGGATGTAATTGTTTTACTGTCTAACTGTCCTCAATTGAATAACCCTTGTAATGCTTATAATCCCACACCTGTTGAAATGATTGTCTGGAATTAAATAACACGTCATTCAAAATTACTAAATGAGAAAATTGGGACGGCCCAATTTGTCAATCTCAGTTTGTTTCGGGACGACCCTACCTTAATAAGGTCAACAATATGTTTACTAAAATATTAATTGCCAACCGTGGCGCGATTGCTTGCCGCATCATCAGAACATTATCAGCAATGGGCATCGAAAGTGTTTCTATTTACAGCCAAGCTGATGCAGATAGTTTACATGTTTCACAAGCCGACCATGCTTATTCATTAGGTGAAGGCGGTGCAAAACAAACTTACCTAGATATTGATAAAGTCATTGCCATCGCCAAAGAGTCTGGTGCTCAAGCGATTCATCCTGGTTATGGATTTTTAAGTGAAAATGTTGAGTTTGTAACAGCCTGCGAAGCAAATGGTTTAGTATTTTTAGGCCCCACAACAGAGCAAATGCTTCAGTTTGGTTTAAAGCATCGGGCTCGTGAATTAGCTGAACAAGCAAATGTTCCTCTCCTACCTGGTAGTGACCTTTTAGTGGACCTTGATGATGCGCTTAAATGTGCAGAAAAAATTGGTTATCCAGTGATGTTAAAAAGTACAGCTGGCGGCGGTGGTATTGGCATGCAACGCTGTAATAGTGCCTTGGAATTAAGCCAAGCTTATGACTCAGTTAAACGATTAAGTGAAAATAACTTTAGTAACAGTGCGCTCTTCTTAGAAAAATTTATCGTTCAAGCTCGCCATATAGAAGTACAAGTTTTTGGTGATGGCAATGGTAATGCTATCGCATTAGGTGAACGAGATTGTTCTGCACAACGTCGTAATCAAAAAGTAATCGAAGAAAGTCCTGCGCCAAATTTATGCGATGAATTAAGAGAGCAATTGCATTCAACGGCAACACGTTTAGCTGCTATGGTAAATTACCGTAGTGCAGGTACTGTTGAGTTTGTATTCGATCAACAAGCGCAACAATTTTATTTTCTCGAAGTAAATACTCGCTTACAAGTAGAGCACGGTGTGACTGAAATGGTTTATAACGTCGATATCGTAAAGTGGATGGTAAGCCTTGCTGCACAAACATTAGCGCCATTATCTGAACTTGAGAATAATCTAGTCGCAACGGGACATGCCATTCAAGTGCGTTTGTATGCGGAAGATGCAAATAAAGACTTCCAACCCAGTGCAGGATTAATCAGCCATGTGAAATGGGCGACTGAGGTTGATCAAGGTAAATTACGAATTGATCACTGGTTAGAAAGTGGCACAGAAGTATCTCCTTTCTTTGACCCAATGCTAGCAAAAGTCATTTGTCATAGTGAAACTCGTGAGCAAGCATTAAACGGTTTAAAACAAGCCTTGATACAGAGTGAAGTTTACGGCATAGAGAGCAATAAAGATTATCTCTATCAACTGCTTGGAAATGAAATTGTTGAAGCAGGTTTATTACTGACTCAAACATTGAACCAACTTACTTATTATCCTACCTCGATTGATGTGCTTGCTGGTGGCACGCAAACAACCATTCAAGATTATCCGGGCCGTAAAGGTTATTGGGATATTGGTGTTCCACCATCAGGTCCAATGGACAGTGTTAGCTTTTGTCTTGCTAATACCATTCTAGGTAACAGTGAAAAAGAAGCGGGTTTAGAGATCACAATAAGTGGTCCAACATTACGTTTTAACAGTGCAACCCGTATTGTGATCACGGGGGCAACAATTCAAGCTGAATTAGATGATGTTAAAGTGGCTAATGGCCAAGTTATTGAAATAGCTGCCGGTCAAACCTTAACGCTGGGTAACATCATTAGTGCAGGTGCACGTGCTTATCTTGCTGTGCAAGGTGGTATCCAATGTCCTGATTATCTAGGTAGTAAATCAACCTTTACGCTTGGTCAATTTGGTGGTCATGCGGGTCGTGCTATTCGTACCGGTGATGTATTACATCTTGATAGTTCGGTTGAACCTTCATTAACCACTATTACAACACCTAAACTTCCAGAAATTAGTGACGAATGGATTATCCGTGTTATTTATGGCCCACATGGTGCACCTGATTTCTTTTGTCCTGAAGACATCGATGCCTTCTTCGATGCAACGTGGAAAGTACATTTTAACTCAAGCCGTACCGGTGTTCGTTTAATGGGGCCTAAACCTAAATGGGCCCGTAATGATGGTGGCGAAGCTGGATTACATCCTTCAAATATCCATGATAACGCTTATGCAGTGGGCACAATCGACTTTACCGGAGATATGCCTGTTATTTTGGGGCCGGATGGCCCAAGTCTAGGTGGTTTTGTTTGCCCTGTAACAATTATAAAAGCTGATTTATGGAAAGTAGGGCAGTTAAAAGCTGGCGCAACAATCTGTTTCCAAGCTGTGTCGATCGACGATGCTCAGCAGTTTGAGCGTCAACAATTAGATTTAATGGCTAAAGGCGAATATGTTGCCGCTGAAATGGCAACGGAACAACCAAAAAGTGCGGTTATTAAAACCATAGAAAAAACAGCGGAAAATGAAAAAGTTGTTTATAGAGCGAGCGGTGAAGATTACTTATTAGTTGAATATGGTGATCAAATTTTAGATGTGGCACTTCGTTTTCGTGTTCATGCACTAATGCTTAAACTGCAGAATATGGATGTTGCTGGCGTTCAAGAGTTAACGCCGGGTATTCGTTCATTACAAATCCATTATGATAATTTACAGTTACCTTTAACTGCACTGTTAGCAATTTTAGCCGAAGCAGAAGATGCATTAGGTGATGTAAGCCAATTAACAGTGCCTTCAAGAATCGTTAATATTCCTTTGTCATGGGATGATTACGCAACACGCCTAGCAATCAAAAAATACGATGAGCTAGTGCGTAAAGATGCGCCATGGTGCCCTGATAATATCGAATTCATTCGCCGTATCAACGGACTGGAATCTGTTGAGCAAGTGAAAGAGATCGTATTTAACGCAAGTTATTTAGTAATGGGTTTAGGTGATGTTTACTTAGGTGCACCAGTAGCAACGCCACTTGATCCTCGTCATCGTTTAGTCACAACGAAATATAACCCAGCTAGAACATGGACACCTGAAAATGCAGTGGGTATCGGTGGTGCTTATCTTTGTGTCTATGGCATGGAAGGGCCGGGTGGTTACCAGTTCGTTGGGCGTACATTACAAATGTGGAATCGTTACCGTCAAACAGAAGAGTTTAAAAAACCGTGGTTATTACGTTTCTTTGACCAAATTCGTTTTTACCCTGTAAGCAGTGAAGAGTTAACACAAATACGTAGCGATTTTCCGCGTGGTGATTACCCGTTAAAAATCAAAGAAACCACTTTTAGTCTTGCTGATTATCAAGCGCAGCTCGTTGAAAATGAAGAATCGATAGTGAGCTTCAAAGAAACGCAGCAAAAATCATTTGAAGCAGAACGCCAGCGCTGGCAGGAAACTGGGCAGGCTAACTTTGTGGCCAAAGAAATGACGCAAATTGAAACTGATATTGCGACGTTAACAACACAACAGCGTGGTGTTGATAGTCATGTTGCCGGTAATATCTGGCAAGTTTTAGTTAAACCTGGAGATGTGGTTAAAGCGGGACAAACATTATTGATTCTTGAAGCAATGAAAATGGAAATTGAAGTCGTTTCGCCTGCTGCTGGGAAAGTAGTGAGTGTTGTACAAAAAGAAGGGTCACAAGTACATGCAGGACAACGCTTAATGATTTTGGAGAAACTATAATGGAAAATTTAATGATACAACAAAACATGAACATCAATGTGCTGCAAAATGCTTATCGTAGTGGTGAGTTAAATGTAAAAGACTTTTTATTAGCAAAATTAGCACAGGCTAAAAGTGATACAAGTAACGTTTGGATCAGTACTATTTCTGAATCTCAACTAGTAAAAATGTTGGATGTGCTTGATGGTAAATCAATTGATGAATTACCTTTGTATGGTGTGCCATTTGCAGTTAAAGACAATATTGATTTTGCTATGTTACCAACCACAGCAGGTTGTGAAGCATATACTTTTCAGCCAGATAAATCATCGACGGTTGTACAGTTATTAATTGATGCGGGTGCAATTCCATTCGGTAAAACTAATTTAGATCAGTTTGCTACTGGGCTTGTTGGAGTTCGCAGTCCTTGGGGAGCAGTTAACAATAGTTTTGATTCTGAATATGTTTCCGGCGGCTCAAGCTCAGGCAGTGCGGTGGCAGTAGCAACAGGTCAGGTGAGCTTTTCATTAGGGACTGATACAGCTGGCTCTGGAAGAGTACCTGCTGCCTTAAATAATATTGTTGGTATGAAAGCGACAAAAGGGTTACTAAGTTGCACTGGAGTCGTACCTGCTTGTAAAAGCTTAGATTGTGTCACTATTTTTGCCAATAGCGCTAATGAAGTTAATTTATTGCTTAATATTACAGGTCAATGGGATGAAACAGATTGTTTCTCTCGTGAAAATAAAGTTACTAATAGCATTGATTATTTCCAACCTAACAAAAAATTATCAGGGCTAAAAGTGGGGTTACCTGCCCCTGAACAGTTAAGCTTTTTTGGCGACCAGAGTGCGCAAATATTATTCTCAGAAAACGTTGAACGCCTTAAAAAAGAAGGTATTGAGATTGTTAATATTAACTTTCAACCTTTCTTGGATGCAGCAAAATTATTGTATGAAGGTCCTTGGGTCGCAGAACGATATGCAGCAATAGAAGACTTTTTTAAAGCTGATCCAAAACAATGTTTACCTGTGATTGAAACTATTATTGGTGGGGCAACGGCATATACAGCTGTGGACACCTTTAAAGCAATGTATCGTTTACAAGCTTATAAAATACAATGTGATGCTATTTTAGCGCAAGTAGATTGTGTGCTCACACCAACAGCAGGCTGTGCATATCGAATTAAAGATGTTGAAGCAGATCCCATTCAATTAAATTCAAATTTAGGTTATTACACTAACTTTATGAATTTATTAGATTATGCCGCTATAGCATTGCCTGCTGGAATATTAGCTTCTGGATTACCATTTGGTATTACATTATTTGGTCCTGCTTTTAGTGACCGTTTATTACTTAGTGTTGGTGCTCAATGGCAAAAATTAACTGACTTAACGCTAGGTGCAACTCAACAAAAAGTGACTAATACAACGCTGGTATTAAGTTCAAGTGCAGCAGATAGCCAAATTGATATCGCGGTTTGTGGTGCACATTTATCTGGTTTCCCATTAAATAATCAATTAACAGAGCGTGGTGGTGTGTTAGTTAAAACTTGTAATACTTCTACAGACTATCGTTTTTATGCACTGGCTGGTGGCCCTCCATTCCGCCCTGGTCTTATACGTGTTGATGATGAATCAGGCTCTGCTATTGAAGTAGAAGTTTGGCGTTTACCTGTCTCAAATATTGGCACTTTTTTACAAGGCATCGAACAACCTCTTGGATTAGGAAAAGTACAGTTAGATGATAATTCTTGGGTAAGTAGTTTTATCTGTGAAGGTTATGCGATTAACACTGCCGAAGATATTACTCATTTTGGTGGCTGGAAAGCTTATATAAAAGCGAAGTAAAGCTGATTAAAAACATACCCTCATGTTTATCCTGCGGGTATGTTTTGAAAAATAGCTTCAAATAATAAGTGCTTAATAGTAAGGAGGGCTCCAAACAATATATATCTAATTAACAAGAGGGATAAATAATGCACATGGATAGTAGTTATATTAAGGATCTGCAAATATTCCTAGCAGTCGTTAATGCGAATGGAGTATCTAATGCTCAGTCAGTACTGAATAAAGATGCTTCAGCGATTAGTCGTTCGCTTAATACGCTTGAAACACGTCTGGGATTGATACTGTGTGAACGTGGGCGGCAAGGGTTTAAAATTACACCTGAAGGAAGTCTGATAATAGAACAAACACAAGTTTTGTTTGGTGCTTTTCGATCTTTTGAAAACAATGTGATGATTGCCTGTGGTCAAAGTGCGAGTCGTCTTTCAATTGGCATTATTGATAACATTATTACTGATGATAATTGTCCTCTTCAATCTGCTCTTAATCGTATTCATGATCAGTTTTCATCTGACTTTGAGCTAGCTATACATACTAAAAGCCCACATAGGTTAGAAAAATTATTATTAAATAAAGAGATAGATATTGCACTCGGTATATTTGATAATCATCATCGTTCCCTGAATTATTCCGCCTTATATTCTGAAACAGATTATTTATATTGTGCGTCACATAACCCGGTTGCAAGGTTACTTGAACAGGGGGGAAAGCAAAAGCAGTTAATCGACTGTATCAGAACACAAAATTTTTGTGCACGTAGTTTTTTAAATGAAGCTGACATTAAATGTCTTGGTTTTCAATTGTTAGGTAAAACGACTTTTACTTCTAATTTAGAGGCAATTACTTTTCTGATTTTAAGTGGATCTTATATTGGCTTTATCCCGCACCATTTTGCTCAGCGTTTTGTAGATGAAGGCAAATTAACTCCTATATTAGCGTCGACTATTAAGCGAGTTTCAACATTGGAATTAGTTCACCGAAGAGATGAAGACAAAAATAGTAGTGTACTAAAGCGAGCCCTTGAACTATTAAGAATATAGATAAAAGCTACATGATCATTAGTGCATGTTTGCAGGATCATTACGTCATGTTTTCTTTCTTCAATGATAGGTAAGTTATAACTCTAACTTACACTTAAAGGACTAAATGATGACTTTATCCAAATTATGCACCCTAGCATCAGGCGTGTTACTTGCAACAAGCCTTTCTTTTAATGCCCATGCTAAAGAAACTTATAAGATAGCCTGGACTATTTATGCAGGCACTATGCCCCTTGGTTATGCACAAGATCATCAAATATTAAAGAAGTGGGGTGATAAGTTCGGATTTAATTTAGAAGCTGTACAACTCAATGATTACATTGAAGCACAAACTCAATTTACCGCAGGTAGTTTTGCTGGCTCGGTTGCTATCACGCTTGATGCATTAACAATACCTGCAGGCTCTGGTGTTGATACAACCGTGTTAGCACCATTAAGCACCTCAATGGGAAGTGACGGTATCGTGCTCCGTGGTAAAGGAAAAACCGTTGCAGACTTAAAGGGGAAATCAATTAATTTAGTTGAGCTATCTGGCTCGCATTATATGTTAGCACGTGCTTTGGATACAGTAGGCTTGAGCGAACGTGATGTTAAGATTATTAATACATCAGATAGTGATATAGGTTCGATATTTTTTGATAGTAGTGCAGAGGCTGTTGCTACATGGAAGCCTCAATTAAGTGAGATTTTAACACAATTTCCAGACACAACATTAGTGTTTGATTCTTCAGATATTGCGGGTGAAATAGTTGATCAATTAATCGTGCATACTGCCTTATTAAAAAAAGAACCTAATCTGGGTAAAGCAATTTTAGGGGCATGGTATGAAACCATTGCAATGCTCGAACCAAACCACCCTAAACATAAAGAAATCATGGCTTATATGAGTAATGCGCTCAATACGGATCTCGACAGTTTTAATTCTCAGTTATCTACAATAGATTTTTTTAATCCTAAAACTGCGCAAACTTATATTAAAAGTAACTCTTTTAAGCAATCTTTAAAGGATATCTCTACTTTTGCTTTCGCGCATGGCTTACTTGGTGACAATGTACCTGATGCGGGATATATCGGAATGGAAGCTGGTGATGGAACACTGATTGGTAACAGCAACAATATTAAACTACGTTTTTCAGATACATGGATCTCTCCTTGGGCTGATAAATTTAATACGCCTGCTTTGGTTAAGGAGTAAATATAATGAGCCAATTTTCAGCACTTGAATTTTCGATTCCTTATTCTTGGCCTTTGTCTGGTTGTTGGGATAGTAGTAATACAGCTGTGATTGTGATTGATATGCAGCGAGATTTTCTAGATCCACTTGGCTATTTTAGTAGTCTAGGAGAAGATGTAAGCCATTTACAACGCACCATTGAACCTGCAAAAAAATTACTCAAAGCGGTGAGAAAGCACGATTTTTTAGTATTGCATACGCGTGAAAGCCATCGTCCTGAATTGGTTGATGTTACTGCTAATAAAGGCTTAAAAGCTGCTAGCCAAGGCGCTGCGATAGGTAAACAGGGACCGTTAGGACGTTTGCTTGTACGAGGTGAGAAAGGCTGTGATTTTTATGATGGCTTTGTGCCTGAGCCAGGAGAAATCACTATTGATAAACCTGGTAATAGTGCATTTTATGCTACTGACTTAGAGCATATATTAAGGGTACAACAGATACGCCATTTGGTGATTCTTGGAGTGACGTCGGATGTGTGCGTATCAGCAACGATGAGAGAAGCAAACGATCGTGGATTTGATTGTTTGTTGCTAGAGGATTGTTGCGGTGCGGCAACCAGCGATTTGCATTATTCATTGATTGCTAGCCTTGAGCATGAAGGTGGTATTTTTGGCGCACAAGCTCAAAGTCAGGAATTTATTGAATACTTAAAAAATTAACAAATCTAATGGGAGAAAATTAAGATTTAAAACTCAATTCAACTAGGTTGGATTGAGTTTTTTGATAAGGTGCTTTTAACTAATAATTAAATTTCTTTTAAATTTAAAAGAAATTTATTATGTCTCACCTTGTTCGTCTATTTGTCCTGAAACAATATGTAGGTCTCGCTGTGGGAAAGGTATCGATATATTGTGCTCTGAAAGGATTCGATTAAAACCAGTGTTAATAGCATGCGTCATTGGTAGACGATGCTCAGTTCTTTCAACAAAGACTCGCGCTTCAAAATTAAGCGAACTATCCCCATGTTCTAAAAAGAAAACCTGTGGCGCAGGTTGAGTTAATATATCTTCTTTATCCGTAAGCACTTGCATCAACAGGTCTCGCACTTGATCCACATCAGAGCCATAAGCAACGCCTATTTTAATCACTACGCGCGTAATAGCATCATTTAAGGTCCAATTAGTCACGTTCTCAGTGATAATCGACTTATTTGGAAGCAGAACCTCACGGTTGTCGAAATCAGTTAGTGTTGTCGCTCTAATAGCAATATTAGTGACAGTGCCCGATTGATCGCCAATGGTAACTAAATCACCGACTCTAATCGGCCTCTCAAATAAGATGATGATACCCGAAACAAAGTTAGCCACAATTTCTTGTAAACCAAAACCTAAACCGACACCCAAAGCGGCAACAATCCATTGTAATTTTGACCAATCTATACCTAATAAAGAGAAGCCAACAACAACACCCGTCCCTATTAATACATAGCCTAAAATAGTCACTATTGCATAACGCGCACCGTTATCCATAGCAAACCGTTCAAAGAATCCAATTTCAATGACGCCGCGAATATTTCTGGCCGCAACCACGCCTCCAACCATAAAACCAATTCCTAGAATAACTTGCCACAATGTCACACCGCTAGATAACTCTACGCCATCGACAATGGTAGTTTGTTGCCAAAGCACAATGTCTTCAACAATGCCTAATGCGGGCAATAAGGGTTTCCAGACAAACCATAAGCAAACTATAAACAGTAATCTGGTGACCCAGTGTATAACTGCTCTGCTTTGGTGAACAACTTCGTCTTTATTTATATTGTTATTTATGGTCGGTGGTGGGATTAAATCATCACTGTTCTGTGCTGCAGATTCTTCTTGCTGAAGTTTCGCTTCTAATGCTTCTAAGCGTTTCTTTCTTACTATATAACGTCGAAAAGTAACCAAAAAGGTACGCAACATAATGCCATATACCACCGCGGCCAGCACCAGTAAGATACCTGATAAAAATAATTTTGATTGCAATTCAACTGCCGTATCAAAAAAGCCAAACAATGGAAGTAAGCCAATTGCGAACGGAGAAATAACAACAATTGGAAAAGATAAAATAGCTAAGGTGCTGGCTGCGGTACGTCCTTCGACACTGGTTGCTACACCGCTTTTAGGTTGAAAGAACTGATAACTAAATATTGTAATAAAAATAGACCCAATGATGAATGCAACAATAGCGATACCATATCGCAAGTCTGGTTCCTCACTGGCGATGGCACTTGCGAAGATAAAGGTTACCAAAGACTGTATCCACACAAACCACGTTAACATTTTTCGAAGTTTATCCCGTGCAATATCACTCCAACCAAAATGTTTATCAAATATGCCATCTTCACGGCACATTGAGTGAAAAAATAGTAAAATCAAACTTACAGATGCCATTGATGCAAGGCCTGTGGCAATGCCTGTTGAAAAGCTGCTAGGTTCAGCATTATTGAAGATAATTCCTGCAATCGTGAATAAAAAAATGGGCAGGGGGAAGGCTAAGATAAAGGTTAATACTAGAGCAAGAGGGGTTGTAAGATAAGTATCTTTTCCTACCTTACCAACTTGTTCAACCAATGACCGTAAAACACCTTTAATTCTAGATTGTAGCAGCAAAATTGTAATGGGGAGGGTGAGTAAAAGTAAAGCAGGTACCGTTAATAGACCAGCATACACGATATTTATTAATTTCCACCAAGAACTGGGCGATGTATACCACTCAATATTATTAACGAAATTAATGAGCAGATCACCTGATTTTTCTGAGTTTGAAGGTAACCAAATAAGTCTTCGATCTAGGAGTTCTCTCAGCTCGGCACTTGATAACAACAACTGGTTAATCAGTAATTTTTCTTCTGCTATGCTATCAGATTGTTCACTTGATACTTCAATTAAAAGGGTCAATAACTCACGACGCGCTTGCACCAGATTTTTAGCCACTTCTATATCAGCGTTTGTGAATTCAATATCGATATCACTTTTTTCTTTTACTAAATTGTCTTTATTTTCTTGACGTGCATCGGTCAGAAATTGTTTAGCGGCAACTTCAATTTGAGCTGTATTGCGTAAACTTTCTTGCCACAATATGACGTCAAGTTGGTTACGAACAGCATCTTCTTCAATTTTATATTTACGTTTCTCAATACGCGCTTCGTTGGGTAAAGACGTTCGTAATCTACGTAATAATTCCCCTAGTTCATCGGTTACTCTTCCTGTTGCCAATACGCGCTCGATGGTTTCAGATGATTGTTCAACTTCTCGTTTTTGGCTACGTAAAGCACTTATGTTTTTTTTGTTATCAGATGAATTGGCCTGCTTGTTGGCGAGTAGCTCTGCAAGCGACAAGTTTTCTTTCGCAATAACAGAAAGCGTTGGCTTTAGTTCAAGTTGACTCAGCATTTCTTTGCTTTGTTTTAAGGTATTCTCTACTTCTACATTACGGCTTTGCGATAAATAATTTTGTACCCCCAAAATTTTCTTTTCAGAAAGTTCACTTTGTAACTGCATCTGCATAAGTTCTGCATCTACTAATGCTTCTCTTACAGGGATGGTGGCTATTTCTCGTTCAAGTGCTTTTATTGTTGCCGCAAGCTTCTCAATAGTTGCACTTTTTTTATAAAAATCAGCTCGCTCATCAGGACTTGTATCTTGGTTTGGCTGTTTGGTGATCGTATCACTAATTGCTTTTTTATCTGCTAGGGCTGCACTCAGTTCATTTGCGATTTCACTCGCGCGAACACTCAAGTTATCTTGCTCTGTCTGCTTTTCAGCCTGTGCCCTCAAACGGTTTTCTTGTTCCGCAAGGTCTATTAATAGTTGGTTTTCTAATTTATCAGTCGATTGATCGGGGGCGATTGTTATTGTTTGATTTTTTAAGCGATTATTTTCATTTTGAATCGCTAATATTTTTTGAGGTGCGGTAGCGGCTTTTTCACTGAAGGTATTAGCTAACTTTGTTTGCTCGTCTGCTTTGGTAAGTATTTTTCGAGCATCTTCTAGTGTCGTGAGAATTGGTTTTTTTTGTTCATCAAGTAATTCGGTGTTTTTATCTAAACGTTCTATTTCGTTAACTATTTTTTTATCGAGACTATTTTGCTGTGCAAATCCAAACGGGACAAATAAGGTAAGGCTCATCAATAGGAGTATAAAAAATTTTATGTTGTAAAATCCGTTGTATGATTTTTTTATCTTGTACAAAAGCACTCCGAAAGCGTTAGTTATGATTTTATGGTATTTATTATGCAAATCTAGGAATAGAATAAATTAATATGTCATCATAATTAATCTACCTTAAATCCCAATCGTTAATCTACCCTAACCCTCAAAAATTATTTCATACTATGGTCACAGGTAAGCGTTTTGATTGGTTCAGATATAAATAATTAGATCGAAGTAAACTCGATTATTACGATGGGTTTATGCATTAACACCGGGCAGTTGACTGTGGTTACCCTATTTATATTGATACTCTCTCATAAAGAAAAGGCAGAATCTGACCTCCCTGAACCTTTTTTAAAGGGCTCATGGGAAAGTGATTAGGGTGCTGTAAGTTGTGTATTAAAGTCGTTTAGGTGAGAATTCATCATTCATCATTCATCATTCATCATTCATCATTAATTATGAGATACCCATCAGGATCAATTAAATGACTCTTTGTTTGAAGGTTCAGTTCACTAGCTTGAGTTGAGGGCAGATTACTTTGTCTGGGGTTTTTGTTATTAGTGATCGTTAAACCTAAAAAACCATTTTTAATATCAGTGTTATAGCTAAAATTAACATCCTCTTGTGTCCCATCAAATTGTTGAAATTCTAATAGGGTGTCAGAGTATTGCCATAATGTTTCTACAATATTCTCTGAATATTTTATTTCATTAAATGAATCAGACTGCTTATTTGCTAAAAAGTACAATGTCATCGCGCGTTCATCGGAGCGGTAGGTATAAACCAGTTCAAAGCCTAATCGTTGATAGAAGGGTAAGCTATGTTTCAGATCTTTGATTCTTAAGGTTGATAAATTCATGTGGGCTGCAGAGCCCAAGGGAAAAGTCATCGAGTCTGTTTTGATCAAATCATCTTGTGTATTTTCAATTAAATGAGTTTGAATTAATTCAATACAATAACCATCGGGATCCGTTAGATGGCATAAATAAGCTAAATTAGGAATGACCGTACATAAGCTGACTTTAATACCATTATCTAATAATTTCTGATGTGCAGTCGCTAAGTGACCAACCGCGATAGTGAATTTCCAATAACCTGATTGTCGATTAGGCTGAGCGGGTACTGCAAATTTTTGTTGTGGATTGAAAACCAGCTCAAGTTGAGCATGGAGAGTCTTATTTATTGTTTCATCACTGCAGCCTCTTTGGTCATAACAATATCCAAGAATATAATGAATGCCTTGCGTTGATTCATAATGATGAATCAACTGCATACCCATAATATCTAGATAAAAGGTTAATGACTTTTCAGGATTACTGATTTGTAAACGGTGTTGAGTTATCTGCATTGATATTCCTTTTAGCGTTCACCTTGTACTTCAAAGTCATCACTAGCAAGTCTAGCCTGGCCATCTGCTTCTAAGACCCAGCGCTCACGATGCACAACCCCGAATGCATTATTCATGGTCCAATGTGATGTTAAAATATAACCTTCATCTTCAGCTTCCCAAGTGACTTGTGTGTAATCCACATCTTTAAAACCTTGATCCATTATACCTTGCCAAAAGTCTTGAATTGCCTGACGCCCCTCAAAGACGCCGAATGGTCTCGCTGTCATTACGCAATGTTCTTGGTATTGTGCTGCGCACCCTTTAGCATCTGAATTGTTGAAAGCAGTTTGCCAAGCTGAAATACCTTTTTTACATGCGATTAATGTTATGTTGTCTGCTGTTGCATTAGTCATATAATTATCCTTGATAGAAGTAGTGCCCTGATTGAAATGAACAATAGCTGAGACGAACAATAGCGCTATAATTACTGAAGAAAAACAGCTATATTCATAAACACTATTTAATAAAAGTTAACAATGACCATGATTAGATTACGTCAAATGTCGGTTTTTGCACATATAGTGGAAACAGGATCAATCACCGCAGCTGCTGAATTACTCACATTATCCAAGTCTGTGGTGAGTCAGCACCTCAAGTCTCTAGAGACTGAATTAGGCATCATGTTGTTAAAACGTACGACGCGTAAACAAATATTGACCGTCGCTGGGCAACAGTTTTATCAACAGTGTAAAACCCTTAATCAAGTGGCCAGTGACGCATGGAATGATGCTCAACAAATGAAAGCTATCCCGCAAGGAAGAATTAGGATCACCGCTCCCAATGCGCTAATGGAAACCTTAGTCACGCCCGCTATCGCAGATTTATTAGCACAATATCCGTTATTAAACCCAGAGTTAATTAGTCATGATCATCACTTGGATCTCATATCGGAAGATATCGATTTAGCAATAAGAGTAGGGCAATCCCAAGAAAGCGGGCTAAAGCAAAAACGCATTGGTGAGTTTCGAGATGTACTTTGTGGGAGACCTGAATATATTGCTTCTAAGCCGTGGCAAGAGTTAGCGTATATTGGTAATACTTGGCAAGGACATCAAATACGCCATCAGTTTAATCATCATGCAAAGTATCAATCTGTTACTTCTAAAGCACCAAAAGTTAAGCAAGGAGATCAAAAAATGGATGGTTTTATTTACAATACTAATACCCATTGTATTTCAAACTCTTTTTATACTTGCTTAGCATTAATTAAATCTGCATCGGGGATAGGAATTATACCTGATTTTCATTTGAAAAATTTAGTGACAGAACTGCATGAAGTGTTTCCGGAACATCAATTACCATTGAATACTGTCTATGCACTGCATCCCTTTAATAACCAAATGCCACTGAGTGTTAAGGTCTGTTTACAAGCAATTACGGCTCAATTGAATAACACCACGGAAATGTAGTCGTATTGGCTAAACAGCCAGATGATGCTCGCTCAGTTAGTTTAAACACGATGCTGCAGGGACTGAGTTTTCTAAAGTTCTTTGGGGTGGAAACCAAGATAGTCATTTATATTCAGCCATAAAAAAGGCCACCATTTTTAGGTGACCTCAAACTAATGAGTAAAACGGGTGTTATGATAAATAAAATAAACCCTATTTATAATATATAATTTGAAAACCTATCTTTATAACTTGTGGGCCATTCAGAATAATTGGCTCCCCATATTTCCTTGGCTTCTCTGAATTCTAGATCCAATTCAATTCTCTCACCCAAAGCTAAATTAGTTTCGTATAGGTGGTAATATGATGAGGCTTCTTTTAAAAACTTTGATTCATCAGTTTTTAATTTCTCTCTTTTAGCACATAGAGCAAGCTTATTATAAATTTTATAAACACTTAAACTTATAAATGCACGCTGTAACTCTTTACATTTGTGAGAAAAATCATCTTGAGCAGCCCTACTATCCATTGGTATTAAGAATTCAATACAATATTTTTCTAATTCGTTATAGCGGCCCGCTTTTTGATAATAAGGTATAATTTTTTCAGAGTATGAAATTTTATGGTTCACTCGTAATTCATTTAATAAATAAATAGCTTCATCATATTTTTTCAATTTAGCCAATGAAGTTGCTTGTTTAACTAAGTCATAAGTATCCATTTAAACTCCAAAAAAATAACTTTGATAAATTTATATAGTCTGAAATAAGTGATTTCTTATTACTCTAAAACCCTATATTTATGAGTTAGGTTTCAATCAACATCAGCCTTGTCCCAAATACCTTGAGCATTTTTATAGTGAACCATATCCCCAAGTAATATCCTGACTTTTGTGCCATCATTTAACTTTCCTATGCCAGAACCATTGGTCAGACTTCCGCCAGTTCTAATAACAGATGCATGACCATAACGACCATCGCTACACGTCATTTCAGTTTTTAATGTTGGAGATTGAGTGTACGGGTTATATGTACCGTTACAGGTTAATCCATCAAGATTTGAAACTTCAAAAGTACCTGATACAAGGGTTCCTAGGGAATCTCCGATGAGAGCTTCCGTGCCATCATCAAATTCGGCCATAACAGAAGTACGGACACAGCCAGCTAAAGAAGACAGTAACAAAATTAACAATACATGTTTGAACATGATTTATTCCTTATAAATGATCCATAGTATCTTATTAGACTTTATTTTTAACAATCCCGGATATACCAGGCTGCTGCTTTGTCTCAAGAATATTTATCACACAAGGTTTAGTACCTTGATTAATAGTTACCGTTGAGCCAGCAATAATATCAATCTCTATATTTCCATATTCGCCAAAGTCTAATTGGTAACTCATAGTGTTACCGGAATTATTATTCAGTAATAATGGCGAATTTGGTACAAATTTCATTTGTGTTTGAACAACTTTACTCATTATCATTACCTTTTCATTATTGATTTGTCATAATTTTACATATAGGAAATGATTCATACAAAAGTACGATAAATAATAAAAACCTAAATATACGCTTATACGTAAAATGACTATTATGGTAAATAGCTATTTTTATCGGAAAATAATCGCTTCATTATAAAATAACGATGAAATACCTAAAAAAACAGTAAACCTATCTAAATTAACTTTAAAAGCACAAACTTTAAATAGTCACAACAAGCTGATTAATTTGTAATTTATATCATATTCTCATTTTGCTTCTTTTAAAAGACCAAATGCTTAAATGATCATGTTTTCTTTATTATGGATTTTATTCATTGAGGGAGCTGAACAGAGGGGTTGTACGGCGCAAAGGGAGGGAAAGCGACTTAGTTCATTATCTCGTTACTGAGATAAAACGAGCGTTAAAAATTCATAAAAGTCTTGGACACATAAACTTTGAATACTAATCATTACAGCTATGCCCCGATTGTTAAAGTTGTTATCTACGCCTATGCACCCTATGCGATTATACCTAATCACTATCATTTGCTATGCATGTAGATGAACAGTTCAATGCAGGGTTGAGTAAACAATTTTGAAAAGGTTGCTTGTCCTATTATTTCTATCCTATTATTTCTACCAACCATATAAAAATTAGCGAGTTTCTACTTCAATCACCTTCAAACTTAATAATTTACTTGTCCAACTCGTTTTGTCGATGCCATCAATCCAAATGATTCGACTGTTTCGTGTATCACCTTTTCGTAAGTATGTTTCAGGTAATCGATAGCTTGCTTGCCAAACATTAACGGTTTGTTCTGTTATTTTATTGGTTTTATCATCATAAAAACTGATGGTCACCTTAACAATAACAACGCCATCAGTATTATCACTGGATAGTATAAACTTTAAACCAAGGGATTGGTCCCGCCAAATTGAATCGCTATAGGTTACTTTTACGTCATTTTTAACGCTAGTATTCAATAAACCCGAGCGTAGCAGTGAAGATCTATTTTTTAAAGCTTGCTCAGAATTAGCAGGGCTGACTACATTTGAATTAATGTTGTTTGATGAAATAGTATTATTCACTTGATCTGTAGCATCAGCACTAATGGCGACATATTCCCAAGTGTAATCATCGTGGAATGATATTATGGCACCGTTATCAAGTGTAACCGTGCCAATGCTAGCTGCGGACAGCCCTAAAGTGACGGAGCCGAGCAATAAAAATAGTGTGTACTGTAGATAATGAAAAGGCATAAATTTCAACTTTTTATATGGTTTGATTTGATATCAAGCATACAGGGTATCTATATGTTCAATTATTCTTTTATTTCTTTATAGCAACAATAAGTACTTTGTTCGTTATGCTGCTTGAGAGCTAAGCGAACGCTAAAAGGCTATTAAAACTTATTGATATTGTATCAAGGTGAATGTGTTAATCGCTGGTTTTTTCTTTGAACTCACAGAGATCTTCTATTAAACATGAACCACAGCGTGGTTTTCTGGCAATACAAGTATAACGGCCGTGTAAGATCAACCAATGATGAACATCCACTTTAAACTCCGCAGGTACTACTTTTAATAGCTTTTGTTCTACATCGTCAACATTTTTACCCATGGCTAATTTAGTACGATTAGATACACGGAAAATATGAGTATCAACGGCAATGGTTGGCCAACCGAAGGCTGTATTTAACACTACGTTGGCGGTTTTTCTGCCCACACCTGGCAATGCTACCAAGGCATCTCTGTCTTGTGGCACTTCGCTGTTATGAAGCTCGATCAACATTTTACAAGCTTTGATGACGTTTTCA
Source organism: Vibrio sp. 2-Bac 85 (assembly GCF_037546705.1). Lineage (NCBI taxonomy): Bacteria > Pseudomonadati > Pseudomonadota > Gammaproteobacteria > Vibrionales > Vibrionaceae > Vibrio > Vibrio sp. 2-Bac 85. The sequence continues at coordinate 69,014 of NZ_JALAAB010000008.1, forward strand.
GCTTTACTGTTATATAAGCCGATGGTGCGAATGTATTCTTTTAATCCATCAACACCTAGGGCGTAAATAGCTTCAGGAGTATTAGCGACAGGAAATAGCTTATCTGTGGCCTTATTAACACTCACATCGGTTGCCTGTGCTGATAGTGTTACCGCCACTAATAACTCAAAAGGGGAGCTGAAATTCAACTCAGTTTCTGGGTGTGGATTGTTATCCCTTAAACGGGTTAATATTTCTCTGCGCTTTACTGTATTCATTTGTTCACTATTTTATGGTCGATAAAGTTTTTAAGGGCAATGATTAAGCCCATCAGAATAAATGCGCCCGGTGGTAACGCCGCAAGTAAAAAGCTGGTGTCGGTATTGTAAAGGGTGATGGTCATAAAACTTGCCCAATCGCCTAATAATGTTTCAATACCATCAAATAAGGTACCTTGCGCTAAAATTTCTCGGCCAGCTCCTAATAATACTAATACTGCGGTAAAACCTAAGCCCATCATTAAACCGTCAAATGCGGAGTGTTTTACATTGTTTTTAGAGGCGAATGCTTCTGCTCGACCTATTATCATACAGTTGGTTACGATCAATGGAATGAAGATACCGAGTGATAAATAAAGTTGATAGGTATAGGCATTCATCAGCAATTGTATACAGCTAACCAAGGAAGCGATGATCATCACAAAGACAGGAATACGTATCGCTTTAGGTACATGATGTCGAATTAACGAGATCAAGATATTAGAGGCAATAACAACAAATAATGTTGCCAAACCTAACCCTAATGCATTGGTTAAAGTATTAGTTACTGCTAATAATGGACATAACCCGAGTAACTGCACTATGCCTGGATTGTTTTTCCATAACCCTTGCCAGCTTAAGTCCTTATAGATTTGAAGGTCTTCGCTGGCTGTAAGGTCCACTTCATCTGCCGCTATATCACTTTCGAGATCTGCATTATTTGCCGTGTTGTGTACTGTTTCTTGCGTCATTATTTATCTCCACAATTTGCAGGGGTGTTAAATAACTGCGTTTTGTTTTTTTGAAAGTAAACAAGCGTATCTTTAACAGCATGCACAACGGCTCTTGGTGTAATAGTTGCACCAGTAAATGCATCAAAACTACCACCGTCCTTTTTCACTTCCCACTTGCTAGCAGTACTTTCTTGATATCTTTTACCATCAAAAGAATAAATCCAATCAGATTTATTGGTTTGGATTTTATCACCTAACCCTGGTGTCTCTGTATGGCTATTAATACGAACACCTGCAATTTTACCATCGGTATAAATGCCAACCAGTAGTTTAATTTCGCCAGAGTAACCCTTAAAGGTGCTGGTTTGGATCAACGCGGCGATCGGCTGTTTATTTTTGGTTGCTATAAAGACTTGTTTAGGTGTTTGGTCACCTAATAATTCTGAGTCAATTACGGTGAAACAACTGTTTATAATTTGGTTGTCATATTGGTCAGGTTCAATCAGTTCATTAATATTATTTTGCAGTGCAATTTGCTCCTGTTGCAAAATAATCGGTTGTGTTAACACGTTAATTAATGCGATTGCGCCAGTACAAACAACGGCAAAGGTTGCTAGTAAGAAAGCATTACGACTGATAATGGGTAGCATCATGTGCGTTTTCTCCCGTAAACCTTGGGTTTGCTATAATAATCGATTAATGGCACACACATATTGGCAAGCAATACTGCAAAAGCAACGGCATCCGGATAACCACCGACATTGCGGATCACCACAACTAATAAAGCACATAATAAACCATAGATTATGCGTCCCTTCACCGTGGTACTTGCCGTGACAGGGTCAGTTAGAATAAAGAAAGCGCCAAGCATAGTGGCACCTGAAAATAGATGGTAAAGAGGAGATGAATATAAATCGGGATCACTTGCAAAGGGAATAAACGAGAAAACAGTGACACCTACGATGAAAGCCACTGGGATATACCACATGATGACTTGTTTTTTCAGTAATAGAAGTCCACCGGCTAAGTACGCTAAATTAACCCATTGGCTACCTTGAAGTGAATCCAAACTGAATAAGGTTGTTTTCAATGTTTCAGATATTGTTTCACCGACGTGCAGCGCATTTCGAATGGTTTCCAATGGCGTTGCCAAAGTGAAACCATCGATAGACGTTTTAATTTGCGTGACACTATAACCATCAACACTGAAGCCTGTAAAAATCAGGCTTAAGGTATCAATAAACGTGACAGGAAAAGCTTGCATGGATTGTATTGGCAACCATGCTGTCATTTGCACAGGAAAAGATATTAATAACAATACATAACCGGCCATTGCAGGGTTGAAGATATTTTGCCCTAGCCCGCCATAAAGATGTTTAACAATAAGGATTGCAAACAGGGTACCAATTACAATCACCCACCATGGTGCAATAGACGGGATCGCAATAGCTAATAAAATCGCAGTAAGCACGGCACTATAATCACCAATACTAGTCATCACAGGGCGTTTGCGCAGGGTCATAAATATTGCTTCAACTGCAACAGCGGTAATGACAGCTAATACTATCTGTACATAAATAGCTAAACCAAATAAGTAGCTATGTACAATAATCCCCGGCGTTAACCCTAAAATAACCATTTTCATTATTTCGGGTGTACGTCTTTTGATACGTTGGTGTGGCGAGGTCGAACTAAAAAGTGCCATGGGTTATTGATCCTTCTGTGCCAGTTTTTTGGCTTTTGCTTTGGCAATGACAGCCGCTATTTTGGCTTTTCTATCATCTTGATTATTATCACTGACAGACTCATTAGATGCTATTACTTGAGCCTGTTGAGTATCGTCTTCGTTGTTCGTTTCTGGTTGTGTTTCTTGAACACTCATTTTTGGCATTTCTTGTGTCGATTGTTGCGCTTCTTCCAATTGTTTTTTATGCAAACGAGCTTGCTCTTTTCGTATAGCGCGTTGTTTGATCACTTCTGTATTATCAGGCTCTGATGGATTGTTTGTTTGATCCGTCTCAGCCTCTTTTGCTAATTTCTTTTCCTTGGCGCGTTTGATAGCGGCTGCAACGGCGGCTTTTTTAGGATCTGCTTGTTGAATTGTTGGTTCAGTCGCTGATTCAATAGTTGTTCCTGAGTCTGTATTTGCAGCAGCTAATTTTTTTTCCTTGGCGCGTTTGATAGCGGCTGCAACGGCTGCTTTTTTAGGATCAGCTTGTTGAGTTGTGGGTTCAGTCGCTGATTCACTGGTTGTCTCTGATTCAGCATTTGCAGCAGCTAATTTTTTCGCTTTTGCTCGTGCAATAGCGGCTGCAACGGCTGCTTTTTTAGGATCTGCTTGCTGAATTGTTGGTTCAGTCGCTGATTCAGTAGTTGTCTCTGAGTCAGCATTTGCTGCAGCTAATTTTTTCGCTTTTGCACGGGCAATAGCGGCTGCAACGGCTGCTTTTTTAGGATCCGCCTGTTGAGTTGTTGGCTCAGTCGCTGATTCACTGGCTGTCTCTGGCTCTGCATTTTCGACAGCTAATTTTTTTGCTTTTGCACGGGCGATAGCCGCTGCTACAGCTGCTTTTTTAGGATCTGCTTGCTGAATTGTTGGTTCAGTAGCGGTCTCTAACTCTGAGTCTGTATTTGCAGCAGCTTGTTTTTTCGCTTTTGCACGGGCAATAGCGGCTGCGACGGCTGCTTTTTTAGGATCAGCTTGCTGAGTTGTTGGTTCAGTCGCTGTTTCTGCAGCTGCTAATTTTTTTGCTTTTGCGCGAGCAATCGCTGCGGCTACTTGGCTATTTTGAGAACTTGGTTTCTCTACATTAGCTGTATCAGCCTCTTTGCTGATGTCTAAATTTGCATTAGCTTGTTTTTTCGCTTTGGCACGTGCTAATGCTGCTGCAACAAGGTCTTCGCCATTATTATTGTCTTTCATTTGTTGTTTACGTTTTTCAGCGGCTTGTTTATGTTTGAGTTGTCGCTGTTTTTTCTCGTTTTCTAAACGTAACTCTCTGTCTTCATGGCGTTGGCGTGCAATTGCAGCTTTTTCTGCTTCAACTTTTTCAGTTTTAATTTGTGCTTTAGAGACGCGGTAATATTCCACTAATGGTATATGGCTTGGACAAACATAAGCGCAGGCTCCACATTCAATACAAGCTGATAGGTCATACTCTTCTAATTTTTTATGGTCTTCACTTTGTGAGTACCAAAGTAATTGTTGTGGTAATAACTCAACGGGGCAAGCCTCTGCACATTCACTGCAGCGAATACAGCTCATTTCCTCTTTGGGCTCTGGTAGTTCTTTAATCGTTGGTGCTAATAGGCAGTTACAAATTTTACTTACTGGCATTTCAGGATCGCTAACGGTAAATCCCATCATAGGACCGCCGATAATAAGCTTCTGATGGTCTAATTCATTTAACCAATAAGTATCTAGGAGATGCTGGATCGGTGTCCCGATACGTACCCGTGCATTACCTTTTTTAACAAAAGCGTCTCCAGTGACTGTGACTATTCTCGATACCAGAGGTTTACCATTAATGATGGCTTCTTTTACCGCAAATATAGTACCGACATTAAGCATCACGATGCCAAGTTCTGAAGAATGTTTGTGAGCCGGTGTTTGCTCGCCAGTTAATACTTCAATTAACTGTTTAGCACTACCAGACGGATAGCGTGTTGGGATCACTCTGAGTAATATTTTTTCTCTGATGCTGTCAGGTAATGCTTGTAATGATTTAGTAAAAGCTGCAATGGCTTCTGGTTTGTTATCTTCAACCGCAAAAATAGTTAGTTTAGGTTGCAGCATATACTGCATTATTTCAATGCCTTCGATAATCTCATCGGCATGCTCTTGAATCAAACGATCATCAGAAGTGATGTAAGGTTCACACTCAATGGCATTAATAATTAATAAGCGGTTTTCACTGTGTGCTAACTTTAAATGCGTAGCAAAACCAGCGCCACCTAATCCTATGATGCCCGCTTGTTGAACTGCTTCAACTAAGGTTGCAGGGTTTTCATTACGATAATTTTCAAAGCCTTGATATGGATAAATTCTGTCTAAGCCATCAGTGGCAATAACAATAGATAACACTGGTAAACCTGATGGGTGACAATCGGTTCTAGGTTCAATCGCTTTTATTGTGCCTGAACTACTGGCATGTTGAACCACTAATGCGCCATAAACTTTGGTTAAAGGCTGACCTTTTAATACGTTATCGCCAACCTTTACTAATAGCTCTGGGATATGCCCTTTTTGTTCAACGGCAATAATTAATTCTTCGGGAATACCCGCATCGGTAATGGCACTTTGATTACTCTGCTGTTTGTTTTGAACAGGGTGCACACCACCATGAAAATCCCACATCTTACCGGCAGCAATTTGTTCTAATTTTTTGTCACTTAATAAATAATTAGGCTGGGTCATGTTACGGCTCGTCATTGCTTTCAGTTGGAATTGTTTTAGTTGGAATTGTTTGTAAGTTCCACTGCCAATTTTGGGTCGTTATTTTGATCGGTAGCATGTCGATGCAATCGGTTGGACAAGGTGCGACACATAGTTCACAGCCGGTACACTCATCGGTGATCACCGTGTGCATTTGTCTTGTTGCACCTAAAATGGCATCAACGGGACAAGCTTGAATACATTTGGTGCAGCCAATACATTCGTCTTCACGGATAAAGGCAACCGCCTTTGGCTTTTCTTCACCTTCTAGTTTTTTAGGCTCAATCCCCATACGCTCTGCTAACTGTAACATTACAGCTTCACCGCCGGGTGGGCATTTATTAATGTCATCACCTTCAGCGATGGCTTTGGCATAAGGTTTACAACCCGGGTAACCGCATTGACCGCATTGCGTTTGCGGTAGCATCGCATCAAGTTCTTCAACTATTGGATCTTCTTTAACTTTAAATCGAATAGACGAGTAACCTAATAAAGAGCCAAAAATAAGCCCTAAAATACCTAGCGTTAAAATCGCAACAATAATACTAATGATCATTTAATTAACCCAGTAAAGCCCATAAATGCTAACGACATTAAACCTGCAGTGATCATCGCGATAGATGCGCCTTTAAAGGGTAATGGCACATCAGCGGCACTTAAACGTTCACGTATTGATGAAAATAATACCAATACTAATGAAAAACCTGCACCGGCACCTAGCCCATAAATAACAGACTGAGCAAAATTATGTTGCTCAGTTAAATTTAGTAAGGCTAAACCAAGAATTGCACAGTTAGTGGTTATTAATGGTAAAAATATACCTAGCAAACGGTACAAAGTTGGGCTGGTTTTATGCATGACCATTTCAGTGAATTGTACCACCACGGCAATCACTAAAATAAAGCTTAAAGTTTGTAAGTAGTGTAATCCTAAAGGCTCTAATAAATAATTATTTACAATATAAGAAAGCGCAGCCGTTAAGGTCAATACAAAAGTAGTCGCCAATGACATACCAACAGCTGTTTCAATTTTATTTGAAACGCCCATGAAAGGGCATAATCCTAAGAATTTCACTAACACAAAGTTATTAACTAACACTGTGCCAAAAAAGAGTAAAAAATAATCGCTCATAAATAATAATTCCACTACTTTCGTAGGTGATTTGATGCGTTGAAAATGACGCGCATTATAACAATAAAAGTTGATAAGTTCAGCGTAAAAGTATTATCAATTTTAGCGATCTAGTTATTTGCTGTTGTAATCAATTAAAGCACCCAATTAATTGAGATTTTAATAGGGTAACTTTAAAAGGATAACTATGGTGAAGGTGTCATGTTGATAAGTATTAATTAATGAGAGTTTACGTAGTTATTTAACTTTTTACTTATTTTTTGTTGCTCATTTTCATCATAAACCGAGATCTTTTAAAAAATATTATAGGGTTTATTTATTTCATTCAGTTGAATATTTAAAGTTCAAATTGAGCATGGTGTTTTCAAAGTTGATTTACATCAATATGCTACATATTGTGCTAGGTATAGTTCACGGACACTATATATTGTGTCTTGTGAATTAATTATTGGAGCTGTAAATGAAACCTGTTGTGATCAAACGAGATGGTAGTCAAGTCCCTTTTAATGCTTTACGCATTGCAGAAGCGGTTTTAAAAGCCTCTGGCGCTGCTCGTTGTAAAGGTGTGGATGCTTTTGCGATTGCCGCTGAAGTTGAAGCAAGCTTAGCAGGACAAGACCAAGTAGATATCCATTATATTCAAGATGCTGTTGAAGCCTGTTTGATGAAAAGTAATCATATTGAACTGGCTCGCATATATATTGAGTATCGTCACGATAGAGATATTGCACGAGAACGAAAAAGTCATTTAAACAGCGAAATAGATGGATTAATTGAACAAAGTAATGCGTCATTATTAAATGAAAATGCCAATAAAGATGGCAAGGTGATCCCTACGCAACGCGATTTATTGGCTGGTATTGTTGCTAAGCATTATGCCAAGTCGCATATTTTGCCTCGTGATGTCGTGCGAGCACACGAAGCGGGTGAAATTCATTACCATGATTTAGATTATGCACCTTTTTTCCCGATGTTTAATTGTATGTTGATTGATATTAAAGGCATGTTTACGGATGGTTTTAAAATGGGTAATGCAGAAATTGAAGAGCCTAAGTCAATTTCAACCGCAACCGCAGTAACAGCACAAATTATTGCACAGGTCGCCAGCCACATTTACGGTGGCACTACCATTAATGGTATCGACACTATACTTGCTCCCTATGTAACCAAAAGTTTTGAGAAGCATTTAAAAACAGCACAACATTGGAGTATTAAAGATGTGCATGCCTATGCAACTGAACAAACGGAAATAGAGTGTTACAACGCTTTTCAATCTTTAGAGTATGAAGTGAATACGCTGCACACTGCAAACGGACAAACACCTTTTGTTACCTTTGGTTTTGGTTTAGGAAATGATTGGCAGTCACGCTTAATTCAACAGTCGATTCTTAAAAACCGTATAGCGGGTCTTGGTAAAAACCGTAAAACAGCTATTTTTCCTAAATTAGTTTTTGCGATTAAAGATGGCTTAAATCATCAAGCAGATGATCCAAATTATGATATTAAACAGTTAGCTTTAACCTGTGCTTCAAAACGTATGTACCCTGATATTTTAAACTACGATAAGGTCGTGGAGGTCACAGGGTCATTTAAAACCCCAATGGGATGCCGCAGCTTTTTAGATGTTTATTACCAAAAAGAGGGGAAAAACCAGGGCGAATTAATTCATGATGGTCGAAATAATCTTGGTGTGGTGAGCATTAATCTACCGCGTATTGCATTAGAGGCTGATGGTAATGAAGCACGTTTTGATGAATTATTAAATACGCGCTTATTATTGGCTAAAAAAGCATTGGATACGCGTATTGAAAGATTAAGTGAGGTTAAAGCGAGTGTTGCTCCTATTTTATATATGGAAGGCGCCTGTGGCGTGCGCTTGAAAGCAGATGATTGTATCGCTGAGATTTTTAAAGATGGCCGCGCCTCAATCTCATTAGGTTACATTGGCTTACATGAAACGGTAAATGCTTTGTATGGTCATCAAGATCATATTTTTGATTGTGTCACCAAGCAACAAAAAGCGCTACAAATCATCACTCGTTTAAAACAAGCAACTCAAGCTTGGAGCGAACAATCTGGTTATGCATTCAGTTTGTATTCCACACCCTCTGAAAATTTATGTGACCGTTTTTGTCGCTTAGATGCTAAACGCTTCGGTGTGCTAGAAGGGGTGACGGATAAAGGTTATTACACTAATTCCTTCCATTTAGATGTTGAAAAAGCGGTTAATCCCTACGATAAGTTAGACTTTGAAATGGCCTATCCACCGATCGCTAGTGGCGGCTTTATTTGTTACGGCGAATATCCAAACATGCAGCATAATCTTAAAGCGTTAGAGGACGTTTGGGACTATAGCTACAGTCGAGTGCCTTATTACGGTACTAACACCCCCATTGATGAATGTTATGAATGTAAATTTACTGGTGAGTTTGATTGTACTAGTAAGGGCTTTGTATGCCCGAGTTGCGGTAATTCAGATCCTGATAAGGTGGCTGTAACACGCCGAGTTTGTGGGTATTTAGGAAGCCCAGATGCACGACCGTTTAATGAAGGTAAACAAGAAGAAGTGAAACGCCGTGTCAAGCATCTATAGCTTGTGGTTTATTGGTCGCTTTAGTTGTTTGGTTTGGTTTGATTTGTCTGTGCTGATAAATTATTAGGAGCGACTTTTTTGTTTGTATAAGAAAAATGAACACTCTGATAAAGCGGACTCCAGGGTAAGGTTTCATTTAATGCTTTGGTGGGCACAGACGAACTGAATATTAAGCAACTGACTGACATTAAGAAACTAATATTAAACAACTAATATTAAAAAACTAATACTAAGCAAATAAGAGCTCGTTATGAATTACTCAAAATATTACCCAATTGATGTATTAAACGGCGAAGGCACGCGTTGTACTCTTTTTGTGTCCGGTTGTATTCATCAATGTAAAGGTTGTTATAACCAATCAACTTGGTCGCCTAATGCCGGTGAGTTATTTACCGATCAACTTGCTGATCAAATTATTCAGGATCTTAATGATCAACGGATAAAAAAACAGGGATTAACGTTATCCGGTGGAGATCCACTGCATCCCGCTAATGTTGAGCAAGTGTTTAAACTAGTCCAGCGTGTAAAGCGAGAGTGTCAAGGTAAAGATATTTGGGTTTGGACTGGATACTTGCTTGAAGCACTAAACCAAGAGCAACAAAAAATAATTGATTTAATCGATGTGCTCATTGATGGTAAATTTGAACAAAGTTTAGCTGATCCTGCTTTAGCATGGCGAGGTAGTAGTAACCAAGTGATTCATTATTTGCATAAAGGCTGTTAATCATTCATAAGTAGTGCTGATAAAGCATGTTTCAATAACGCGGTTACACCGTTTTTATTACAGTATCAATGCGTCAACAATGAAACAGTCTCCACTTAAAAAATGATAAACAAAAAATGAACAATCATATAAAAAATAAAGTTGTTGCTTTAGGTGATACTCAATTTACCTTTGCTGTGTATATTGCCAATCAACCAAAGATGCCTGAATACGAATCTCTGAAACATATAATGCCTTTACAGCTAGGGGAAATTGATTCAATTGGTAAAGCCTGTGGTAATGGTTGGCGTAAAGTATTTAATGTTTATGCCAAGCTTTTATATGCCTTAGACAAAAATCACTTTCACTTTTCTGAACTTGCGCCTACGTGGCAACAATATCGTGATCAATTTCTATTACAAAAAGATAGCGCTACCGCATTGATATTTACTCCACCTTGTTTAAATAATATTGAAAGCAGTTATGTTGAAAATAGATATCTTGATAATAGCGAGATTGAAAATAAGCTTATTGAATGTAGCCATGTTGAAAATACAAATGCTGAAAAGAGTAAGGTTAGAATTCATAAAATAAAAAATAATACCGTGCATATAATTTGTGGCCGAACTTATGCGAAAAAAATGATTAATGATGGGCAACTGAGCGTCGACTTACTGTGGTTAGATGAAGAATTTGCTATTAATTTTGAACACGCAGTTATTGTTTGCCCTTATTTTGATTATCGGCAATTATCCAATCAAAAAATACAGCGTTTATCTTTCCTATTAAACGCGCTTGTAACAGGTTCTGACGAAGACGTAATAGCTACTGCAGAGGGCGAATAAGCCATTGATTATGTTTGTAACTCTACTTTTTAATAGCTAATAACTTGGTTTACATTCAATTAATTCATTTGTGTTTCTAAAACTTTGCTCATTTTTTGTTAATCCGCAATATCTTTTCTGTAAAGCGAACTAGACTTAGCAACTCTTAAATTTGTTTTTAAAGGATATTTTGTATGGCGAACTTAATGGATACGGTTGATCAACGTACCAATTTGGTCGGTGAAAATCGGTTAGAATTATTGTTATTTCATCTTTTAGGTCGTCAACTGTTTGCTTTAAACGTTTTTAAAGTAAAAGAAGTGGTGAAATTACCTTACCTTAATAAATTACCCAACTCTCATCCTCATATCGATGGTGTTGCTACTATTCGAGGGGAATCTATTCCCGTTATCAATTTGAAGGCGGCTATCGGCCTGAAACCCTTGGTGCCCGATGAGCAATCAAATTTAATTATTACCGAATATAACCGAAGTGTTCAGGGCTTTTTAGTTGGGCCAGTTGATCATATTGTTAATATGACCTGGGGTGAGATCATGGAGCCGCCGACTACGGTAGGTAGAGGGCACTATTTAACTGCGATAACAAAGCTTAAAAGAAATGATACTGAAGAGTTAGTTGAAATTATCGATGTAGAAAAGGTACTCGCTGAAATACTCGTTTATAAAGTGGATATTTCTGATGGAGTGTTGGACGAGAGCATTATATCTGAATTCGTTGGTCGCAAAATTTTACATGCAGATGACTCACCAACAGCTAGAAATCAGGTTGCTAGTACCTTAGAGCAATTAGGGGTCGAGATTATTCCGGCTAAAAATGGTTTAGAGGCATTGAACATTTTAAAAGGTTGGGCAGACCAAGGTAAAAAAATTGAAGATGAAATATTAATGCTGATCACCGATGCTGAGATGCCTGCAATGGATGGTTATAAATTAACTTCTGAGATCCGCAATGATCCGCGTATGTCGGACTTATTTGTGGTGCTTAATACTTCCTTAAGTGGTGACTTTAATAAAGCTATGGTAAAAAAGGTAGGCTGCAATGAATTTCTCTCTAAGTTTCAGCCTGACTTATTGGTAGAGTTAGTGCAGCAACGTTTAAAAGCAAAATTAAGCGAATAATCAAAATTGTTGGTTAAACGAGCAAATTAATAAATGTAGTTATGACTACTTCACATCACTACCGCTTTTTGTCTTTACGCGATTGCACATTATCTGCTTAAGCTTTACTCTAGCTTTTAATTGCAGCGTTGATTACCGAATCAATGGCTTTTATAAACAGGTTTATACTCAGTAGAATATTAAAAATGAGATGCTGGTAACGTAAATCGCTTTAATAATATTAACTATTTCAATAACTTTAATAATGAAGACTAGACTAAAACATGAGTGAACAAAATTCTCCACAAACGGGAAATGAGTCGGCAACAATCGAATCCCAAGAAACAAAGCTAGTGCCGCCGTCACTTTATAGTGTGTTATTACACAACGATGATTATTCACCAATGGATTTTGTGATTGATGTATTACAACGCTTCTTTCGATTAGATCATGAAGCTGCTACGGAAGTAATGTTAAATGTACACTACAAAGGTGTCGGTGTTTGCGGTACATTTAGTGCTGAAATTGCAGAAACAAAGGTAATGCAAGTTAATAATTATGCAAAAGAAAATGAACATCCATTGAAATGTACGATGGAAAAAGAGAGTTAACCAAGCCATTTTTTATTTCCACTCTCCTAAGGAGTCTCCATGCTAGATAAACCTTTAGAACATAGCCTCGATTTAGCTTTCCGAATTGCGTATGAAAAATACCATGAATTTATGACATTAGAGCATCTATTATTAGCTTTATTGGAAAATGAAGAAATAAAGAAAATTTTGCTAGCTTGTTCGGTTGATATTGTTTCCCTGCATCTTGAATTAACAGAGTTTTTAGATACTAATCCCAGTTTGTCAGAGGTTAAAAATCAAAAGCTAGAAATACAACCTACGATCGCTTTTGAGCGTGTACTGCAACGTGCTATTTTTCATGTGCAATCATCGGGAAAAACAGAAGTTAGTGCTGCTAACGTGCTGGTGGCTATTTTTAGTGAACAAGAATCACAAGCGGCTTACTTCCTTAAAAAGTCCAATGTATCGCGCTTAGATGTAGTTAATTACCTTTCCCATGGCGTTGAAAAACACCCTGATACGGTGATCTTTCATGAGCCTGAGCAGATTGAATCTAAAGTCGAAGAAAACGATGAAATGCCCTTTACCATTAATCTTAATGAGCAAGTGGTTGCTGGTGTTATCGACCCATTAATTGGTCGCGAAAAAGAATTAGAGCGTTGCGTGCAAATACTGTGTCGTCGCCGCAAAAACAATCCATTGTTAGTTGGAGAGTCCGGAGTTGGTAAAACCGCAATCGCAGAAGGACTTGCATATCGCATTGTTCATAATGATGTGCCGGAAGTGATTGATGACCATATTATCTACTCTTTAGATATGGGGGCATTATTAGCAGGTACAAAATACCGAGGTGAGTTTGAACAACGTTTCAAAACTGTATTAAAAAAACTACAAGATCAAAAAAATGCGATTTTATTTATTGATGAAATCCATACTATTATTGGTGCAGGAGCGGCCACGGGTGGCCAACTAGATGCTGCTAATCTATTAAAACCTTTATTAACGGGGGGCAAACTTCGTTGTATTGGTTCCACAACCTATAAAGAGTTTGGTCAGGTTTTTGAAAAAGAACATGCCCTGGCGAGACGTTTCCAAAAAATAGATGTACTTGAACCTTCGGTTAAAGAAACTAGCCAAATTCTTCTCGGTTTACGTTCGCGTTACGAAGAACACCATAATATTCGTTATACCAACAAAGCATTGATGGCCGCGGCTGAATTAAGCGCTAAATACATTAATGATCGCCAGTTGCCTGATAAAGCGATTGATGTGATAGATGAAGCGGGTTCTCAAATGCGTTTATTGCCTGTCAGCAAACGCAAAAAAACCATTGGTGTGGCAGAAATTGAAACCATTATTGCTAAAATCGCACGTATTCCAGAAAAGTCCGTGTCTAGCTCAGACAAAGACGCACTAGAAAAATTACATGACCGTTTGAAAATGACGGTTTTTGGCCAAGATACAGCTATTGATGCATTAACTGATGCTATTCATTTGAATCGTTCTGGTTTATCTGATGAATTAAAACCTGTGGGATCTTTTTTGTTTGCTGGTCCAACTGGGGTGGGTAAAACGGAAGTTACACAGCAATTAGCCAAAGCATTAGGCGTAGAGTTGTTACGTTTTGATATGTCCGAATACATGGAGAAACACACGGTATCAAGATTGATTGGTGCTCCACCTGGTTACGTTGGATATGAACAAGCAGGTTTGTTAACCGATGCGGTAGTTAAACATCCCTATTCTGTGGTGCTGTTAGATGAAATAGAAAAAGCACATTCTGATGTTTATAATATTTTATTGCAGGTAATGGATCATGCAACATTAACTGATAGCAATGGTCGCAAAGTTGATTTTAGAAATGTTATCTTGGTGATGACAACTAATGCAGGCGTGCAAGAAACGGTTAAACAATCCATTGGCTTTAAAGAGCAGAAAGAAGGTGCAAAAGCGATGGATGAAATCAATAAGATTTTTTCTCCTGAATTCAGAAACCGTCTTGATAATATTATTTGGTTTAATCATTTAGACTTAAAAGTGATCAGCCAAGTGGTTGATAAGTTTATAGTGCAGTTACAGGTGCAATTAGATAAAAAACAAGTTTCACTTGAAGTAGATAGCAAAGCTCGTAATTGGTTAGCTGAGCATGGTTATGATAAAGCGATGGGGGCGAGACCAATGGGACGTTTAATTCAAGAGAAACTTAAAAAACCACTCGCGAACGAAATCTTATTTGGTGGATTACAAGAGGGTGGTAGTGTCTCAGTGCGTTTAAACGAAACGGCGGATGGTGTTGAGTTTGTCTATGATAAAAAGACTGAGAAAGAAGTGGAAATGAGTAATTAATCATTTATTTGCTAACTTTTTTTTTGTTTATTACGTACTTCAATTGTAGTTACAAATTTTAGTCATAAAAAAACCAGCGATAAAGCTGGTTTTTTTATGACTATTTAAAGCCTGACTTGGTTTCCGGCTAATTAACGAGCACGGAAAACAATACGACCTTTTGATAGATCGTAAGGGGTCAATTGAACTGTCACTTTATCGCCAGTTAGAATACGGATGTAGTTTTTACGCATTTTTCCTGAGATATGTGCAGTAACAACGTGACCGTTTTCTAATTCCACACGGAACATTGTATTAGGCAGAGTATCTAAGATAGTGCCTTGCATTTCAATACTGTCTTCTTTTGCCATTGGCGATGGATCCTTCGTATAGGTAAGTTGTGCTACTTTCAATCGGCGCATAATGCCAGAATAATCGGGAGTGGTAAAGGATTGTTGCTCATTAATCAAACTAAATAGTGAATGAAACCCTAATCAAAGGACTTCCATTGTTGGTTTATAAAGCGCTGATGTGGATTAAACTGATTTTTGTAATTCATTTTTTGACAGTTGTGAATGTAATAACCTAAATACAGAAACGTTATGTTTTTTTGTTTTGCTAAATCTAGCTGTTGTAAAACGGCATATTTTCCTAATGAATGTTCACTATAATCAGGATCATAAAAGCAATAAAAAGCACTCCAATCGGTTGCTGAGTCTGTACATAGTTGGTCTGTAACACTGACTGATATTAACTGTTCAGCATCATACACTTCAATAAATAGCATATCTCCCCAACTACATGCTAAAAAAGCTTCAAATTGTTCTGAGTTAGCAGGATACATGACACCTTCTTTATGAACCTGATTAATGTAGCGTTCGTATAGAGGGTAGTAGGATGCTTTAGGGGTAGTGCTTATCAACGTCGTGAAATGTTTATTTTTGTTTACTAAGCGTTTTTGGCTTTTGGATAACTTGAAATTTTGACTATT
Source organism: Vibrio sp. 2-Bac 85 (assembly GCF_037546705.1). Classification (NCBI taxonomy): domain Bacteria; kingdom Pseudomonadati; phylum Pseudomonadota; class Gammaproteobacteria; order Vibrionales; family Vibrionaceae; genus Vibrio; species Vibrio sp. 2-Bac 85. Next base: position 84,676 of record NZ_JALAAB010000008.1, read on the forward strand.
CACACGTAATGATTCGCAGCCATTACATTCTGGGCAATGTGGCCGATACACTTGATCACCACTACGCCTAAAACCTATCAACATTAAAGCAGGATAATGTTGTTTTGCATGAACTTCAGGATCAACCAGCATAATGAGCTGTTCTTCTTTATCGGCTAAATAGGAACAAGCAAAAGCAGCGGTTAAACCTACTCGAAGATCAGAAGCATTAGACATGGTGAATTTTATCCTTATTTTTTAATATGATTAAGTATTGGTTGGATAACTTTCTGTATGTCTAGGATAAACAAAATTTTAACCCTGTCTTTATTTAATTCAAACTTACTTCAGTGTATCGTAAAATAGATAATTTTATTATGTGAATCTGACTATAGTATTCATTGTGGATATCTAAAATTAAACAACTATGCCAACATCTTACATCAACTTTTGCTTGTTAATAAAAATTTTTACCTTGGCAATGAATGCAAAGGTTAACTATTTTTTCTTAAGCATGTAACATAAACTGTTTTCTGTATTATCGATAAACGTCAGCCCAACTTCCAGCCATAAATTAATATGTGAGGCCTTATGACCGTCCACCAAACCATTCAAGATAAGCTAAAAAAACGCTTTCAAGCTGATTATTTACAAGTAGAAAATGAAAGCAATAATCATTCTGTCCCACCTAACTCCGAAACTCATTTTAAAGTCACGCTTGTTTGTGAAGAGTTTGAAGGGGTACGTTTGATCATGCGTCATCGCTTGGTTAATGAATTACTTGCTGAAGAACTTGCAGGACCGGTACATGCATTAGCAATACATACTTACACACCTTCTCAATGGGCAGAAAAAAATCAAGTCTCACCTAATTCGGCACAATGTTTAGGTGGTGGTAAATAAAAGCGTAGTATTGCTTTTCTATAAAACGCGAGAGAAAAGCTAAATTGCCAAAGTGTTAATGGACTCTCTACATTTTGTTACACTTTTTCTATTAAATTTGAACTTACTACGGTTAGCTTTTTATTTGATATAGCAATTAGCCCCTCTCTAATGTTAATATTTGCGAGAAATTTTTAGCGTACGTGTTAATTGTTTGTTAATAGCAAACGATTGCATGTAATGTTTTATTGCCGAAAGGCATCTAACTTTCCTCCCGTAACATAGTGCAAGAGAATATGATTACTATAAAAAAAGGACTGGACCTCCCTATATCAGGAGCGCCAGAGCAAGTCATTCAAAATGGCCCAGCCATTTCTGAAGTTGCTATACTGGGTGAAGAATACGTTGGTATGCGTCCGTCAATGGCTGTTAAAGTCGGCGACAGCGTAAAAAAAGGGCAAGTTTTATTTTCTGATAAGAAAAATGAAGGTGTTCTTTTTACCGCTCCAGCGTCTGGTGTAGTGAAAGAAATAAACCGTGGTGCTAAACGTGTACTGCAATCTGTTGTTATCTCTATACAAGGCAATGAGTGTGTGCAATTTGCTAAGTATGAAAGTAAACAATTAGCAAACCTTGAACGCAGCAAAATAATTGCAAACTTAGTTGAATCTGGCGCGTGGACTGCATTACGTACTCGCCCATTCAGCAAAGTACCTGCTATTGATGCTCAACCCGCTTCTATTTTTGTGACGGCAATGGATACTAATCCATTAGCAGCAGATGCAACGATTATCATTAATGAAAATCAACAAGCCTTTACCGATGGACTAGCGATTTTATCGCATTTAACATCGGGTAAAGTGTATGTTTGTAAAGGTGAAGCTGCATTGCCTAAAAGCGCAGTGGCAACCGTGGAAGAAAAAATCTTCACCGGTGTTCATCCTGCTGGTTTAGCCGGTACACATATTCACTTTATTGATCCTGTTTCCGCTACTAAACAAGTTTGGTCAATTAACTACCAAGATGTAATTGCATTTGGCCAGTTATTTACTACCGGTGAATTATACAGTGAAAAAGTGATTTCTGTCGCTGGCCCTGCTGTTACAAAGCCTCGTTTAGTACGTACATTGCTTGGCGCATCGGTATCTGAACTAACTGCTGGCGAGTTAATCACAGGTCAAGTTCGTGTGATTTCTGGATCAGTGTTATGTGGTGTTACAGCAGCGGGCCCACATGGCTACTTAGGTCGCTACCATAACCAAATATCAGCATTGATTGAAGGTTATGAGAAAGAGCTATTTGGCTGGGGTGTTCCTGGTTTTAATAAACACTCTGTATCTAGTGCATTCTTATCAGCATTAAATAGTGCGAAGAAATTTGCATTTACTACCACTACTGGCGGTAGTAAGCGTGCGATGGTACCAATCGGTCAATATGAACGTGTGATGCCATTAGATATTTTACCAACAGTATTATTACGTGACTTGATCGTTGGTGATACAGATGGCGCACAAACATTAGGCTGCCTAGAATTAGATGAAGAAGATTTAGCACTATGTACTTATGCTTGCCCTGGCAAATATGAATACGGTTCAATCTTGCGCTCATGTCTAAGTAAAATTGAGAAGGAAGGCTAATAATGAGTCTTAAGAACTTAATTGAAAAAATGGAACCGCATTTCGAAGCAGGGGGCCGTTATGAAAAATGGTACGCACTGTATGAAGCCGCAGCAACATTTTTTTATACACCTGGTCATGTGACCAAAGGTATTACTCACGTTCGCGATAGTATTGACCTTAAACGCATGATGATTTTTGTTTGGTTAGCAACATTCCCTGCAATGTTTTACGGCATGTACAACACTGGTGTACAAGCTAATGAAGCAATCGTTGCAGGTTACTCTGCTTTGGAAGATTGGCGTGTTGCATTATTAGATATGCTAGGAGTCACACTTGGCTCTGGTGCTGGTTTATTTGATAACTTCCTGTTTGGTGCCGCTTATTTCTTACCTATTTATGCTGTTACTTTTATAGTTGGTGGCTTCTGGGAAGTGTTATTTGCGAGTGTGCGTAAGCATGAAGTAAATGAAGGTTTCTTTGTTTCTTCTGTGTTATTTGCATTGATCGTACCGGCAACCATTCCTCTATGGCAAGTTGCTTTAGGTATTACCTTTGGTGTTGTTGTTGCTAAAGAGATCTTTGGTGGTACTGGCCGTAACTTCTTAAACCCAGCTCTTGCGGGCCGTGCATTCTTATTCTTTGCTTACCCAACGGATATTTCAGGCGATGCGGTTTGGACTGCTGTTGATGGTTTCTCGGGCGCAACATCGTTAAGTGTAATGTCTCAAGGCGGCTTAGAAGCTGTTCAATCTAACCTATCTTGGATGGATGCTTTCCTTGGTAATATGCAAGGTAGTATTGGTGAAGTTTCTACACTGGCTATTTTGATCGGTGGTGCCTTTATTGTGATCACGCGTATAGCTTCATGGCGTATTATTTCAGGCGTTATGATAGGTATGATTGCGACTTCATTATTATTTAATGTGATTGGCAGTGATACAAACCATATGTTCCAATTACCTTGGTACTGGCATTTAGTCATGGGTGGTTTTGCCTTTGGTATGATCTTTATGGCAACCGATCCAGTATCAGCATCATTTACTAACAAAGGTAAATGGTACTACGGTATTCTAATTGGTTTGATGGTGGTATTAATTCGTGTTGTAAATCCAGCCTTCCCTGAAGGTATGATGTTAGCTATTTTATTCGCTAACTTATTTGCACCGTTATTCGATTACTTTGTGGTGCAAGGCAATATCAAACGGAGGCTCGCACGTAATGTCTAATCAACAAGAAACATTTGGCAGAACGATTATTGTAGTACTGGCAGTTTGTCTAGTCTGTTCAATTATTGTTGCTGGTGCTGCAGTTGGCTTACGTCCAATGCAAATCGCTAATAAAGAGATCGATAAGCAAAATAATATTCTGGCTGTTGCTGGTTTAACGACCAATAAATCAACTAAAGAAATTTTTGCATCAAATATTGAAACTAAATTAGTTGATATAGCGACGGGTGAATTTGTAACTGATCTTAGTAAAGAAGAAGTTGCTAAATATGACCAACGTAAAGCATCAAAAGATCCAGAGAAAAGTGTTAAATTAACTGCTGATCAAAATGTCGCTAAAATAAATCGTCGTGCTAATTTAGCGACTGTGTATTTAGTGTCTGATGATAACGGTCAATTGCAACGTATTATCCTGCCTGTGCACGGTGCTGGTTTATGGTCAACTATGTATGCCTTTGTTGCTGTACAACCAGATGGTAATACGATTGATGCTATCACTTACTATGAACAGGGCGAAACGCCTGGACTAGGTGGTGAAGTTGAAAATCCTCGCTGGCGTGGACTGTTTGTTGGTAAAGAATTATTCGATGCTGACGGCAACCCTGCTATTAAAATTGTTAAAGGACAAGCTGCTGCTGGTTCTAAACATGAAATTGATGGTTTATCTGGGGCGACACTAACCAGTGTTGGCGTAGAGCATACCTTTACTTTCTGGTTAGGTGAGCAAGGGTTTGGTCCATTTCTTAGCAAAGTTCGTAAAGGAGCGCTAAACAATGGCTAAATCAAGTGAATTAAAAGAAGTATTAACTTCTCCGGTAGTAAGCAATAACCCAATTGCGCTGCAAGTATTAGGTGTTTGTTCTGCATTAGCAGTAACAGCCACCTTACAAAACGCAGTAGTAATGACCTTAGCGGTATTGTTTGTAACGGCTTTCTCTAACTTATTTATTTCGTCAATACGTAACTATATTCCTAACAGTGTACGTATTATCGTACAGATGGCGATTATTGCTTCGTTAGTAATAGTAGTAGACCAAGCGCTAAAAGCATTTGCTTTTGGTATCTCTAAACAGTTATCTGTTTATGTTGGTCTGATCATTACAAACTGTATTGTAATGGGACGTGCTGAAGCATTTGCAATGAAAAACAAACCTTTCCCAAGTTTTATGGATGGTGTGGGTAATGGTTTAGGTTACGGCTTAATCCTTGTTTTAGTTGGTGCTGTTCGTGAACTATTTGGTTCAGGTGCTCTGTTCGGTATTGAAATATTACCGTTAATTTCAAATGGCGGCTGGTATCAAAGTAATGGTTTATTACTTCTACCTCCTAGTGCCTTCTTTATCATAGGTGGCATTATCTGGGCAATTCGAGTAATTAAACCAGAACAAGTTGAGCCAAAGGAGTAATTTGAATGGAACATTATCTTAGTTTATTTGTGCGTTCTATTTTCATTGAAAATATGGCACTCGCTTTCTTCTTAGGCATGTGTACTTTCCTTGCTGTTTCTAAGAAAGTTAAAACATCAATGGGTCTAGGCGTAGCAGTAATTGTAGTATTAGGTATTTCTGTACCTGCTAACCAAATTATCTACTTTAACCTATTAGCACCTGGTGCACTTGATTGGGCGGGTTTCCCTGATGCGGATTTAAGCTTTTTAGGCTTTATTACGTTTATCGGTGTGATTGCTGCTTTAGTACAAATTTTGGAAATGGTATTGGATAAATACTTCCCAGCTTTGTATCAAGCATTAGGTATATTCTTACCACTTATTACTGTTAACTGCGCCATCTTCGGTGGTGTATCATTTATGGTTCAACGTGAGTATAACTTACTAGAATCAGCAGTTTATGGTATTGGTAGTGGTGTAGGTTGGACGCTTGCGATTGTTGCTCTAGCGGGCATCCGTGAAAAAATGAAATACTCTGACGTACCCGATGGTTTACGTGGTTTAGGTATTACATTTGTAACGGCTGGATTAATGGCATTAGGTTTCATGTCATTCTCTGGTATCCAGCTGTAATCGTTGCTGTTTTAGCTTAGATGAATTCGAGGGAATTTATTCCCTCTCAAAACAAGGAAAAAGTCGATGGAAATCTTTCTCGGCGTTGCCATGTTTACAATTATCGTTTTAGCATTGGTCGTTATTATTTTATCGGCAAAAGCAAAACTTGTAAGCACAGGTGATATTACAATTTCTATTAATGATGATGCGGACAAAAGTATCCATACCCAAGCGGGTGGTAAGTTATTAGGTGCATTAGCAAATGCTGGTGTATTTGTTTCTTCTGCGTGTGGTGGTGGTGGTACTTGTGGCCAGTGTCGCGTGAAAATTAAATCAGGTGGTGGTGATATTCTACCCACTGAGCTTGATCACATCACTAAACGTGAAGCAAAAGATGGCGAACGTTTATCATGTCAGGTAAATGTTAAAGAAGACATGAGCATTGAACTACCAGAAGAGATCTTTGGTGTTAAGAAATGGGAATGTACGGTTATCTCTAATGGTAACGAAGCAACATTTATCAAAGAGCTTAAATTACAAATTCCTGATGGTGAATCTGTACCGTTTAAAGCCGGTGGTTATATTCAAATTGAAGCGCCTGCTCACCATATCAAATATAAAGATTTTGATATTGAAGAACAGTACCGTGGTGACTGGGAACACTTTAAATTCTTTGATTTAGAGTCAAAAGTTGACGAAGAAACGATTCGTGCTTACTCAATGGCTAACTACCCTGGCGAAGAAGGCATTATCATGTTGAACGTGCGTATCGCTACGCCTCCGCCACGTGATCTGTCATTACCTTGTGGTAAAATGTCATCATTCATCTTTAGCTTAAAAGCTGGTGATAAAGTAACTATTTCTGGTCCATTTGGTGAGTTCTTTGCCAAAGAAACTGAAAATGAAATGGTATTTATCGGTGGTGGTGCTGGTATGGCGCCAATGCGTTCACATATTTTCGACCAATTCCGTCGCTTAAAAACAACGCGTAAAGCAAGTTTTTGGTACGGCGCGCGTTCTAAGCGTGAAATGTTCTACGTTGAAGATTTTGATGCGATTGCAGCTGAAAATGAAAACTTCGAATGGCATGTCGCATTAAGTGACCCACAACCTGAAGATAACTGGGATGGTTACACTGGTTTCATTCATAATGTATTGTTTGAAAACTACCTTAAAGACCATGAAGCTCCAGAAGATTGTGAGTTCTACATGTGTGGTCCACCAGTTATGAATGCTGCGGTTATTGCTATGCTTAAAGATTTAGGCGTAGAAGACGAAAACATCTTACTTGATGACTTCGGCGGTTAACCCTGATGATTAACTCATCAATTAAATGGCTAGCCTTAATAGGGCTGGCCTTTTTTATATCTTCGTGCTCAAAACCTGAAGCGCAATTATTGCATATTCAGGGACAAACCATGGGCACCTATTATCAAGTTTCTTATGCGCTTTCTAGCGAACAGTCTAAAGATAAGCAACTTTTAACTAATCACTTACAGACATTAATTGATCAACAATTAGAGTTGGTAAATGATCAAATGTCTACCTATCGTCCACAATCTGAGTTGTCATTATTTAACCAAAGTAAACATGCTTATGAGGTTTCTGATGCGACGATTAAGGTCGTTAAACGTGCTCTTAAGGTTTATCAGCAAAGTGGCGGTGCGTTTGATGTTACGGTTGGTCCATTGGTCAATTTGTGGGGCTTTGGTCCAGATAAAAAACCAAATAAAGTACCTAGTGCTGAATTAATTGAACAAACTAAACAAAAAATAGGTAGCCAATATCTTTCTATCGAAGGTAACCAATTAGTAAAAGCTAAGCCGGATCTCTATGTTGATCTGTCTTCCATTGCTAAAGGCTACGGTGTTGATGTAATTGCTGAGTTTTTAACTAAACAGGGTATCACAAACTATTTAGTAGACATTGGCGGTGAATTGCGAGCAAGCGGTACTAAGCTTAATAAAGCGCCATGGACATTAGCAGTAGAGCGTCCTGAATTCGGTCAAAATGTGCAGCGCCTATTGCATATCGGCGATAATGCAATTGCCACCTCTGGTGACTATCGTAATTATTTTGAGTTTGATGGTATTCGTTATTCTCATACTATTGATCCAACTACTGGTCGTCCGATTAATCACAAGTTAGTGTCTGTGACAGTGATTGATAAGAGTAGTATGGTCGCCGATGCATTAGCGACGGCTATTACTGTATTAGGACCTGAAAATGGGTTAAAATTTGCAAATAAGCTTCATCAACCCGTTTTTTTACTAACTAAACAAGGCGATGGATTTGTTGAATCTTATACGCCTGAATTTGAACCCTTTTTTGTAAAGGAATAAACATGATCTATTTTATTGCCACGTTTGTTGTTTTTTTATTGGTTATTGTTGCGATGGCAATTGGTTATATAGTTAACCAAAAAACAATTGGTGGGAGCTGTGGTGGTTTAGCCTCTGTTGGTATCGATAAAGAATGTGATTGTCCTGAACCTTGTGATAATCGTAAAAAGAAAGAAGCAGAAGAAGCCCGTACGTTAAAGCTACAAGCTGAAACTCGTATTCTATAATCTTCTTTTACATTTACTTCAAAAGGTAGTATTTCTATGCTTGTGCGCCATTAAATGGCGGTATTAAGTAATAGATAATGTTACCTTTTTGCTTTTTGTAACCACCTATCTAGTGAGTTCGCAAAGTTTTGTTTATCTTTGTCTGAAAATTTATTAGGCCCTCCACTGATTTGACCAACACTACGTAGTTCTTCTGCCAGATTCCGCATTGCGAGTCGTTGTCTGACATTATCAGCTGTGTATAGCTCTCCGCGTGGGTTTAATGCAATGATGCCTTTTTCAACTAATTCAGCGGCTAATGGAATATCTTGAGTGATCACTAGATCTTTTAAGGCGACATGCTGACTAATGTAGTTATCCGCAACGTCAAAACCCTGTGATACTTGAACTGTTTTTACTAAAGCGGTCCTTTTTACAGGAAGGGGGGAGTTTGCAACAAAGATAAGTTCGGTCTGTGTTCTTATGCTTGCTCTTAATACCATTTCTCTTACAGATACTGGACAAGCATCTGCATCAATCCAAATTGTCATAGTTATTCCTTGATTTTTAAAGCTTAAATATAACAAAAAATCTATTATTAATTAATCATTATATTTCATTCATTATTTAACGATTAAATTATAATTTAATTAAATATCAATTGGTTAGTGTGGTTTTGTTGTGGTGCTGGTTAGCTATATAAAATTCATTATTTTTAGAGCATTAAATTTACTTTTCTTTTTTGGACATTACCGGTGTTATCGAAATATTCATCATGGTGATGGCTTTGATAATGAAGTTTTTAATAATGTTATGAATGTATTGTTAAAAGTGTTGTTGATGATATTGAAGAAAGCTTTCTCTCCTAGATTCGCATAATAAGCGGAGTTATTTTAAATTAGTTTAAGGGGGAATATGCACACTCATTTAAACTAGTTTAATAGTTAAAAAGAGAAGTCAGGGCTTATTTTTTACAAATGAAGGTATTACTTGTTTCTTACTTTTCTACTAAATAATATTAATTCACATTCTTTTTTTGTATTTTAGTGTGTTGATAAATATGCGTTTTTATTTATTGTTACGAATTTATTTAATGTTTTTTTTATATTTTAATTAAATAGCTATTGACACCTTTTTAAACCTATATATAATCTTTTTTAGCTTGAAAGTTCGTTTTATATTTATGTACTTTGTTCCGTATTAATGTACCGAATCCTATACATCATAAGTAATAGCAACACTTCTAGCCAACTGCCTTGATTTTTTTAAGGTTAAATTACTCAAATATATTAGGATATACACATGTCTACTACTACTGGTACAGTTAAATGGTTCAACGAATCTAAAGGTTTTGGTTTCATCGAGCAAGAAAACGGTCCTGACGTTTTCGCACATTTCTCTGCTATCGCAAGCACTGGTTTTAAAACTCTTGCTGAAGGCCAAAAAGTACAGTTCACTGTTACTCAAGGTCAAAAAGGTCCTCAAGCAGAAAACATCGTAGCTCTTTAATATTGCTTCGATGAGCGTTTACCGCTCATTCTGATTGAAAAAAAGGTAGGTTACTGACTTGCCTTTTTTTATACCTGAAAGAAAATATCCTATACAATCAACCTTGCTACTTTCTTATTGTTAAACCTCTTTATTATTATTCTTTCAATTCCATTTTTAGTCGTGGCTAGTTAAAATATTTCGTATATTGTGACTATTTTCATCAATAAATTTTATCAAAAAAACTGCTTCTTATAGCTGTTATCAATCAACACACATTATTCAACCGCTACTCGAGCTATTACGTTAAAATTATAAAACAGGACCTTTCGTGCGATTAAAGACGGTAATTCTTATCATTGCTGTTTTAAGCTCTTATAAATAGCCATAAGTTCGTTCTAGTTCGTCAGCTATTGATCTTTATATTTAGGCTTTGTTCACTGCCATCTACTTATTTCTACATCTTGAATGGTAATTAGCTTAGACGACGATCACATACGACAAGAGGTTTCAATGGTTACAATAGGCTACTAAGCTATTTTTGATTAGAAGCCTTAAACTACAGCTATTAATGACGTATTAATTTTCGTTTTTCAAAGGGTAATATGACGGTGAATATAGAACCTTTACCTATTTCACTACTAACTTTAATCTCTCCATTATGTTGGTGAATAATTGAATAGCTGATTGATAGCCCTAAGCCAGTTCCTTTACCTAGTGCTTTTGTTGTATAAAATGGAGTAAATATATCGTTGATTTTATTAGGATCAATACCAGATCCTGAGTCTGATACTTGAATGTATAAGTTGTTCTCTTGTACATGAGATTTGAAGAAAACAACTTTATTTTGAGAGGTTTCAACGGAATCTTTTGCATTTATTAATAAATTAATAAGTACCTGTTCAATTTGTGTTTTGTTACAAAATAAAGCAGGTAGTGAAGGGGGAATCACTTGCCTTAATTCAACATTATCCTGATTGTATTGATTAATAACTATGCCAATAACATTACTGAAAATAGTGTTTGGTATTTCATTCTGGTAATTATCTAATTCACTATCTCGTCCAAAACTACCTACTTGTTTAACTATTTTTTCTATTCGATCACTTTGTTCTACGATCGCTTTACAGCTTTTTTCAACTAAATGGTAATTCCCATTATGTAAATTATCTAGACACATATCGGTGTGTATACAGATAACCTGTAAAGGTTGATTTATTTCATGTGCAATACCTGCAGCTATCTCGCCTAATGAGGCCAACTTGTTTGACTGAATAAGCTTGGCTTGACTATTTTTCCATTCATCATTAATGCGCTTATATTGTTCTTTGTCCTTAATATGTTTTTTATTCATGCTGTAATATAAAGTTAATAACTTGACCGTAATTGCAGCTAACAATGAAATAAGTAATGAAAAAATAAGGAATAAATCACCATTTGGAGCTGAGATATGCGACCAAATCATAAGTTGCCATTGATGCCCATACAAAGTGATTGTTAGTTGATTGGTAATATCATTAATGTGCGTTTTTTCAGGCAAAGAACTAAATAATGTAATGCCATTTTCTGATAAGGCAAAAGGTTTGGTTATCTGATAGGTATCTATTTTATGCCTCATTAACATATCTATATTTAATGATACTTCGATATAACCAACCAGCGCCTGTTCTATGATAAGGGGAAATTGTAAATTAAGTTCTAATTTATTATCTTCGGAATAGCTTGAGCGGCTAGTATAAACAAATGTTGAAATAACCTTTTCTTTTTCCATAGGGAGATGGCTACGAGCACGTAATTGCTGCTTTCTAAGCATAGGATCTGAGTGCTCAATCAGGTCTCCGGGCGGTAACGAAAATTGATTTTGTTCAACCAGTGGGAATAATTGTATTTTTTTAATCGTGCGGTTGATTCGTTTTAATGCATTCGTATCACTTTGCCAGTGTTGATTAAGGTCTTCAAGAGTCAACCACCGGTTGGTGACTAATTGAATTATTTCAGCATTATTTTCAATTGCCCCTCGAATATTAAAACTAATACTTTTACCTTCCACTTCAATATTGTTTTGTTGTACTTTGATTTCTTCTTTAATAAGTTGTGCAGAAATAAAGTATGAAATACTTAATCCAATTAAAAAAACAAAAACACAGTAAATATTTGACTTCAATTTATTTCCTTAAACCATCTAATGCTAAATCACTCTAGATTAGGCATAATACGTTAAATTTATAGATTTTGAGATCAAAGCGATCATTATTGAGATTAAAGGCAAGGAATTTAAATGACAGCGTTAGGTTTTACTACAAAAATAGTACATGCAGATCATCAATTAGGATTAGAAGCAGGTGCCGTCCATGCTCCAATACATAACTCAGTACCATTTGGTTTTAAAGATGTTCAAGGGTTAATTGACGTATTTCAAGGTCAGCCTGGTCATGCTTATGCTCGCTCTTCAACACCCACTTTAGATGCTTTATGTAAAAAAATTCAAAAAATAGATAATGGTATAGCAACGGCTGTTTTTTCCTGTGGTATGTCAGCTATAGTGGCTACTTTTTTGACACTTTTAAAATCTGGTGATCATCTAATTTGTAGTCGATTTTTATTTGGCAATACAACGTCACTTTTAGGGACGTTACAGGACTATGGTATCGATGTAACATTAGTTGATGCAACAGATATCAATGATGTCACTGATGCGCTAAACAGTAATACTAAAATGGTTTTTGTAGAAACGATCGCTAATCCAGTAACCCAAGTGAGTGCGTTAGCTGAAATTGGCGATTTGTGTGAAGAAAATGGCCTCGTGTATGTTATTGATAATACAATCACTTCAAGTTATTTATTCGATGCGACTACCGTGAAAGCAAGTTTAATTGTCACTTCATTATCTAAATACGTTGCTGGCCATGGCAATGCAATGGGGGGCTCTGTTACAGATACTGGTTTATTTAATTGGGAAAACTATCCAAATATTTATGAGGGTTATCGAAAAGGTGATTCTAAAATGTGGGGGATCAGTCAAATTAAGAAAAAAGGATTACGTGATATGGGAGCTTGTTTAAGCTCGCAGGGCGCACACCTTATTTCAGTTGGCAGTGAAACCATGGAGTTGCGCATGGATCGCCAAGCTATTAATACAATGGCGCTAGCTAAATTGTTAGATGCACACCCTAAAGTGGCTAAAGTGTATTACCCTGGCTTAGAAAATCATCCTCAACATCAACGCGCTAAAACATTATTTAATGGATATGGTGCGCTATTAAGCTTTGATTTAATTGATGGTATTGATTGTTGTGATTTTTTGAATAAATTAAATCTAGTCATTAGTGCAACACATCTAGGCGATAATCGTACCTTAGCATTACCCGTTGCTCCAACTATATACTTTGAAATGGGACTCGCGCTTCGTCAACAAATGGGGATCAGTGAGAATATGATCCGCTGTTCAATTGGCATTGAAAATACAGCTGACTTGATTGCTGACTTTGAACAAGCATTGGCATAATTAACAGTCATAAAAAAGAGGTTACGGCCTCTTTTTTGTATGTTCGGATTAATAGTAATGATGCATTTTATTGTTTTTGGCTTAAGTTTGTTATTCCCCTCCGTTGGCGTTATTGCAAAGGAAAGTAATTCCGATGCAGAGTTAAGAACAGTGGGGTATACACTTGCCAATTATGAAGTCTGTGAGTTATTAGCAAAACAAAACAATGACCCAGTGATGGGTTTTTATTATGCGCAAATGCATCAGTTAAGTGATCTTGAATATCAAGGCTACACTGAAGGTAAATTGCAGGTAATTGAAAAAGAAAGAGCTAAAGCACTCTCTCTATTAAGGAAAGTGAGCAGCGCTAGTATGCTCCAGCTCTGCTCAAATAGGTTTGATCCTGTTTCTCGTCAGCATTATCAAATAAAATTATCTGAACAATAAAGTGAAGAGTAAGGCTGATATTAAGACAGTCAATAATTATTAGCTGTCAGTAGATATTTTGCCTGTATAATTAACTTACTTACTTTACTCTTCTTTAACTTCACCCCAGACAGCCGCAGGATCAACCATTGTTGATTTTTGCTCGGCAGACTCAGTTGCTTTCTTTTGTTTTGGTTTTACTTTTACGGCTTCAATTGCAGGCGTTTCTTCAGATTCTTTTTTTACTTCTGCTTTTTTAACTCGTATTATATTACCCGCTAATTTATATCCATTTAATTGTTTAATAGCAGCTTTTGCTTCACCTACTTTAGGCATTTCAACAAAAGCAAACCCCTTTGAAGCACCTGTTTCTTTATCTAATACCAGATTACAAGATTGTATATTACCGTGCTCTTTAAACAGGGACAGTAGTTTTTCTTCGGTGGTGGCTTTTGCTAGATTACGGACTAATAATTTCATTGGAACTCACTTAATTGGATAATTTCTCTTATTTTAGCAGGAAGTTAAATCGATTGCTGATTAAAGCGTAATGAATAAAGCTTATAGGCTATTTTTAATAAAAGGATGTAATAAAAAGGTGCGTATTCATTTCGTGTGATCAATTTTATTAGTTGAAATAGATGATTCAAGTAATAAACATTTTATTGTTCGACAATGCACCTGTTAGGTGAGTCTACGTGCAGAATGGCTGAATTTTTTGTTGATATTTACCTTTTATCACAGGCGCTATTATTTCGATGTTCCAGGATGAAAAAACGTTTTTATTGAACTAACTGTAGGCATAATAAAAATACATATTAACCCTAAGTTAACCTTGCAAAGATTATAATGGTGGACACCAGATCAGAATAATAGAAATGAAAGTCGTGATTATAGCAAGCAGTTAAGTTTACAGCTTCACTGTGCTGTATTGCTTCACTTATGTACTGTTGAGGTTATTTCAATTGAGATTGAAAGCCGACTTAACGGTATTATTTGAGCACTTTTTACAAACAGATTACACCTTATCAAAATACCCAATTATCTTTAATAAAAATTCAAGTGGAGAAAAAATTGAAACAAGTACAGCCAATTTTAGGGCGTAAAGGCACATTGCTATTTTTAGTCATCATTAGTGCTTTCCCTCCGCTAACGATGGACCTATATCTGCCCGCATTACCGCAGATGGTCGAGGTATTAAATACTAATCAATCGATGGTCAATTTAACGTTAAGTGCCTATTTTGTTACCTATGCAATAGGGTTACTCTTTTGGGGGCCTTTAAGTGAAAAATTTGGCCGTAAACCGATCCTATTAACCGGTATCATTATTTATATTATTGCCAGTGTGTTCTGTGGTTTGTCGGTTTCAGTTGAACATTTAATTTTTTCTCGTATTGTCCAAGCTTTTGGTGGTAGTGCTATCACAGTGGTCGCTACCGCGATTATTAAAGATCTTTATGATGGTAGAGAGCGCGAGAAAATAATGGCAACGATTATGTCATTAGTGATTATAGCTCCCATGGTTGCTCCAGTTTTGGGGGCATTTTTATTAAAAGTTGCATCTTGGCACATGATGTTTTATACGCTTGCTGCATTTGGTGTGTTTGCTACGTTTTTTGCATTATGTTATCGCGAAACACTTGCCACTCGATATACTGGCTCTGTATTGCGTTCATGGGGGCGTTTGGGAACAGTATTAAAAAATCCTCAATTTATTTCATTGTTAGCCATTTTTTCGATTGTACCAATGGCTCTAATGGCTTTTTTAGCCGCTGGTTCTTACATCTATATTAATGACTTTGGACTAACTGAGCAGGAATTTAGTTATGCATTTGCCTTTAATGCCTTTTTTGCTTCATTTGGACCGGTTATTTATATCAAGTTATCAAAAGTCATTAACGTACAAAAAATCATTACAGGTTGTTTTTTACTATTAACAGTTTGTGGCTGTGTAACTTACACCTACGGATATACTTCACCCTGGTTATTTGCTTTCTTAGCGGGACCTGCCACGTTATCTGTGATCATGATGAGAATACCTGGTACTAATCTTATGTTAGATCAACATGATAGCGATACTGGCTCGGTTGTCGCTATTATACAATTTTTAAGCATGATCTTTGGTGCATTGGGAATGACATTAGTATCGCTACGACCTGAGTCATTGATCGAAAATCTAGGCTTAATTCAATTAATTATTGGCCTGACAGGGGGAGGGCTTTGGTTATTGATAAAAAACCGTCCTCATGTTGCTGATAAGTTAGTTAAAGTAGCTGGTTAAGCCATTAATTATGCAGTTTATCTTTATGGCGGTATTGCTGTTATAGAGTAAGGGCGGCTAAAAGTGTTTTAGCCGCGATTCATATAAGGTGTTTATTGCAACTGCTTATCTGTGAGGGGTAATGTTTTGTGTAATTGAGCGATTAAAAGTGTCCTTTTGTTGTAAAATTGAACGTAATAGGAAATGAATTAGTTTTCTCAATTTGCTATAGTTCAGCGAAATTTACAAATCACTCATTTTCGCAAAATATAATTATGTACATAGCTATGCGCGTAACTGTGCATGTAGTTATCTACATATTAAGAGAAAACTAAAAATGGCAGACGCTAAGTTCTTAGAAGCCGTCAACTGTAGACGCACATTCGCAATCATATCTCACCCTGATGCTGGTAAAACAACGATCACAGAAAAAGTACTTTTATTCGGAAATGCGTTACAAAAAGCAGGAACAGTTAAAGGTAAAAAGTCTGGACAACATGCAAAATCTGACTGGATGGAGATGGAAAAAGACCGCGGTATTTCTATCACTACATCGGTAATGCAGTTTCCCTATGGCGGTGGCTTAGTTAACTTACTTGATACGCCTGGGCATGAAGATTTCTCTGAAGATACTTACCGTACGCTAACAGCAGTTGACTCATGTTTAATGGTTATTGATGCCGCAAAAGGTGTTGAGCAACGTACTATTAAATTAATGGAAGTAACCCGTTTACGTGATACACCAATTATCACTTTCATGAATAAATGTGACCGTGATACACGTGATCCCGTTGATTTAATGGATGAGGTTGAAGACGTACTTAATATTGCCTGTGCACCTATTACTTGGCCAATTGGCATGGGTAAAGAATTTAAAGGTGTTTACCATATATTACGTGATGAAGTTATTTTATATGAATCAGGGCAAGGCCATACTATCCAAGATGTTCGTATCATTAAAGGGTTGAATAACCCTGAAGTGGATAAAGCAATACCTAACCATGCTGATGATTTGCGTGAAGAGATGGAGTTAGTAATAGGGGCATCGAATGAATTTGATCAGGCTCTGTTCTTATCTGGTGAATTAACTCCTGTATATTTTGGTACGGCATTAGGTAACTTTGGTGTCGATCATGTCTTAGATGGTTTAGTTGAATGGGCTCCCAAGCCATTGCCAAGAGAAACAGTGCAACGTGTTGTAGAGCCTACGGAAGAAGCGTTTTCCGGTTTTATCTTTAAAATTCAAGCTAATATGGATCCGAAGCATCGTGACCGTATTGCATTTATGCGTATTTGCTCCGGTAAATATGAGAAAGGCATGAAAATGCACCACGTGCGTACCGGTAAAATGGTCAGCATTTCAGATGCGGTAACCTTTATGGCCGGTGACCGAGCTGCAGCGGAAGAATCATTTTCTGGTGATATTATTGGTTTACATAACCACGGTACCATTCAAATTGGCGATACATTTACCACTGGTGAAGATCTTAAATTTACTGGTATTCCAAACTTCGCGCCTGAAATGTTCCGTCGCATCCGTTTAAAAGATCCTTTAAAACAAAAACAATTGTTGAAAGGATTAATGCAATTATCTGAAGAGGGTGCTGTTCAAGTGTTCCGTCCATTACGTAGTAATGATTTGATCGTTGGTGCTGTTGGAGTATTGCAGTTCGAAGTGGTTGTACAGCGCTTAAAATCAGAATATAAAGTGGATGCTATTTACGAAGGTATTAGTGTTGCCACCGCATTATGGGTGGATTGCGAAAATCCAATTAAAATGGCTGAATTCGAGAAAAAAGCATTCGATAACTTAGCATTAGATGGCAGTAATAATTTAACTTACGTTGCACCAACAATGGTCAACTTAAATTTAGCGATTGAACGTTATCCGGATGTGCGTTTCCGTAAAACACGTGAACACTAATTAGATATTGTGTATTAGATACGTTTATTTAATATTGTTTATTAGGCCTTCTTCATTAGGTATTGTTAATTAGCTAATTGCTTTGGCAAAACTGAAAAGGTTTTATTCTAGATAAACTGATGCAGATAAACTGATGCAGATAAACTGATGCAGATAAACAGCTAATAGTCACAAAAATAAAGCGTCTCAGGGCGCTTTTTTCTTTTTATTCCTCCCTTCATATGTTGTTTATCTCCCTTTTAAATATCCTTACCCAGCCCTTCTGTAGACGGTGTCGTTATTTTTATATAAATTTTCTTTTCTGAGTTTATATCTCGACGTATTATAGAATAATGCCATGATCAATCATTGTAGGCCCTTACAGCAAGGTGGAATATGTTTATTGATAGTCATTGTCACTTTAATTTTGAACACTTTAAAGTTAATCGTAAATTACTTATGTTTGCACTTAATAATGCTCACATTAATAAACTCGTTATTCCTGGTACAGATGCGCAACGTTGGCCTGAAATTATCCAATTAACTGAGCAATATGAGGGGTTATATTTTGCGTTAGGGCTTCATCCTCATTTTTTAACTGATTTCGAACCACAACAACTTATACAACTTGAACACCTATTAACTAAAACGTGTCAACAATCAGGAAGTAAATGTGTTGCCCTAGGTGAAATTGGTCTAGATAAGCTCATTGATAGCGATTTAGCCTTACAAGAAAGCGTGTTCTTAGCGCAACTTGCCATTGCCCAGTCATTAAAGCTTCCGGTTATTTTACACGTCGTAAAAACACAATCCCGAGTACTGGACCTATTGAAACAGGTAAATTTTAGTTATGGAGGGGTTTACCATGCATTTTCAGGGAGCGCGGAAATAGCCAAAGAGTTCATTAAATTAGGTTTTAAGTTAGGTATCGGAGGTGTGATCACTTATCCGAGTGCTAAAAAAACCAGAAGTGCATTACAACAATTGCCTCTTTCAAGCCTAATATTAGAAACAGATGCCCCTGATATGCCTGTATATCAACAAATTGCGACAAATAACTCCCCTGCTAATTTACCGATCATCTTTAATGCACTTTGTGAACTACGTGAAGAGTCAGCAAGCGTGCTTGAACACCAACTTTATAATAACACCTTAAGCATTTTCTCTATAGACGATGACTAATGCTACTAACTAGCGTAAAATAGCCGCTTTTCTAAATACAGTTAGTGAAACATTGTTTCCAGAATAAGGTGATGGTTAATGACTCAATATCCAATGACAGCAAAAGGCGCTGATATTTTGCGTGCTGAATTAGAGCAATTAAAAACAGTAAAACGTCCTGAAATTGTTCACGCTATTGCTGAAGCCCGTGAACATGGTGATTTAAAAGAGAATGCTGAATACCATGCTGCGCGTGAGCAACAAGGGTTTTGTGAGGGCCGCATTCAAGATATCGAAGCAAAGTTATCAAATGCACAAATTATTGATGTAAGTAAAATTGCCAACAATGGTAAAGTTATTTTTGGTGCAACGGTAACGATTGTTAATGCAGAAACAGACGAAGAAGTTACGTATCAAATCGTTGGTGATGATGAATCTGATATTAAAAAGAACTTAATTTCAATCAACTCACCGATTGCACGTGGTTTAATTGGAAAAAGTGTGGATGATGAAATATCAATTACAACACCGGGTGGTGTGATTGATTATGATATTATCAAAGTTGATTATATTGCTTTGTAATAGATAATAAAAAGCCCAGATTATCTGGGCTTTTTATTAGAAAAATAGTATTAAACGTAAATTATTTACGTGGTAATTCTATTTTCTTAGCTTCACTTGGGCGGAATAAAACAACTATATGTCCAATTTTAGCAATCGCTAGTGATTCTGTTTCACGTACAATCGCATCGATAATAAGTTGTTTAGTTTCACGATCATCGGTCGCTATTTTTACTTTAATTAATTCATGGTGGCTAATAGCGTTTTCAATCTCAGCTAATACACCTTCGGTTAAGCCATTTTGTCCCAGTAATACAACTGGTTTTAAAGGATGAGCTAAACCTTTTAAAAATTGTTTCTGTTTGTTTGATAATTTCATGCAAATATCTTTCATTAAGGGTTGAAAACGGTTCATTCTACCCTTAAATATTAACCTTTACTATTTAGATTATTATTTATCCTAACTATTCATCCACTAAAGGAAGTAATTGTGGCAAAACCAGACAGTACAAATCGTCTTAAAAAGAGTGCATCGGGCAGTTCAAAGAGATGGATGCATGAGCATGTAAATGATTTTTATGTGAAAGAAGCTAATAAACAAGGTTTACGTTCACGTGCTGTTTTTAAATTGGATGAAATTAACGGTAAAGACAAACTTATCCGCTCTGGTATGACTGTGGTCGATTTAGGCGCAGCGCCGGGAAGTTGGTCACAATGGGCCGTAGATAAAGTGGGTTCAAAGGGAAAAGTAATTGCCTGTGATATATTACCAATGGATTCAATTGCAGGTGTTGATTTTTTACAAGGCGATTTTCGTGAAGAAGTGGTCTTAAATGCATTGCTAGAACGTATTGGTGATAATAAAGTTGATGTGGTGTTATCGGATATGGCACCAAATATGAGTGGTAACACTGGTATTGATCAACCAAAATCGATGTATTTAGTTGAGCTAGCATTAGAAATGTGCCGTGATGTACTTGTGAAAGACGGTAGTTTTATCGTTAAAGTATTTATGGGAGCAGAGTATGAATTCTATATTAACGAAGTGCGAAAACTATTTAAATCCGTCAAAACAAGAAAACCAGATTCTTCAAGAGCAAGATCGCGAGAAGTTTATTTAGTGGCGACTGGTTTTAAACTGTAGTAATCTGATTTAATATTATATTCTTTTCATTTTTAACATGAGGTTTACATCTTGAACGATATGGCAAAAAACCTGATATTGTGGTTAGTCATCGCAGTAGTCTTAATGTCTTTATTCCAAGGCTTTGGATCAGACGAAACAAAAAAATCACAAATCGACTACACCACTTTTAATAAAGAAGTAAGCCAAGGGCAGATCCAACAAGTACAAATTAATGGACAAGAAATTAAAGGTTTAAAAAGTAACCAAACTCCGTTTGTTACTTATATTCCTGCGCCAGATTTAGACTTAATGAATTACCTTATTAAAAATGATGTAAAAGTAGAAGGAACACCTCCAGAAGAAACTAGTTTCTTAGCGTCTATTTTTGTTTCGTGGTTCCCTATGCTGTTATTAATTGGTGTTTGGATCTTCTTTATGCGCAACATGCAAGGTGGCGGTAAAGGCGGCGCAATGTCATTTGGTAAGAGTAAAGCTAAATTGATGAGCGAAGACCAAATTAAAACAACATTTGCTGATGTCGCTGGTTGTGATGAAGCCAAAGAAGATGTTGTGGAGCTGGTCGATTACTTAAAAGATTCAACTAAATTCCAAAAATTAGGCGGACGTATTCCAACTGGGGTTTTATTAGTTGGTCCTCCTGGTACAGGTAAAACACTTTTAGCTAAAGCGATTGCTGGTGAAGCTAAAGTACCATTCTTCTCAATCTCAGGTTCTGATTTTGTTGAAATGTTTGTCGGTGTTGGTGCATCTCGTGTGCGTGACATGTTTGAACAAGCTAAAAAATCAGCACCTTGTATCATCTTTATCGATGAAATTGATGCAGTCGGTCGTGCTCGTGGTGCTGGTATGGGTGGTGGTAATGATGAACGTGAGCAAACATTAAACCAAATGCTAGTTGAAATGGATGGTTTCGAAGGTAATGAAGGTATTATTGTGGTTGCTGCGACGAACCGTCCAGATGTACTCGATGCAGCTTTATTACGTCCGGGTCGTTTTGACCGTCAAGTTGTTGTTGGTTTACCAGATGTACGTGGTCGTGAACAAATTCTAAAAGTGCATATGCGTAAAATACCGCTGGATGAAGATGTGAAAGCAACCGTCTTAGCGCGTGGTACACCTGGTTTCTCTGGTGCCGATTTAGCTAACTTAGTTAATGAAGCTGCATTGTTTGCTGCACGTGGTAACAAACGCACTGTGTCAAAAGAAGACTTTGAACAAGCGCGTGATAAAATATTAATGGGCTCTGAACGTCGTAGTTTGGTGATGACAGTTAAAGATAAAGAGTCAACTGCTTATCATGAAGCGGGACATGCAATCGTGGCTAAATTAGTACCACAGCATCATCCAATTCATAAAGTAACGATTATTCCTCGTGGACGTGCTTTAGGGGTAACTCAGTTCTTGCCTGAAGGCGATCAAATTTCTCAAAACAAAGATGAGTTAGAAAGTAGTATTTCGGTTGCCTATGGTGGTCGTATTGCTGAAGAGCTTATTTATGGCGCACAAAAAGTATCAACGGGTGCGTCACAGGATATTAAACAAGCCTCTGCTATTGCACGAGCAATGGTTACGGAGTGGGGTTTCTCTGAGAAATTAGGACCTATTCTATTAACAGGTGAACAAGGTAGCTTACGTTCTAATGTTGTCTCACATGAAACGGGTAAAGTGATTGATGATGAAGTAAAACTATTTATCGATACTAACTATAAACGCGCTTTCAAGTTATTAAGTGACAATATTGATATTTTACATGCAATGAAAGAAGCATTAATGAAATATGAGACTATCGATGCCAATCAAGTTGATGACTTAATGGCGCGTGTAACTGTTCGTCCTCCAAGTGATTGGGATGATGAAAAAGAAGTTGAGTCACTTAAAGAGAAAAAATCGACTATCGATATGGTTAAACCAGAGAAATCGACAATTGATATGGATAAGTCTGAAAAATCTAATATCAATATGGTTAGACCTGAGAAAAAGAAAGTAGATACTGAAAAAGATGTTGATCTTGAAAAACCTGCAGATGTTGAAAAACCAGAAACGGTGGAAACAACTGACACGGTAACTGATCAGGATAAAGACAATAAATAAAGTATTTATTGTCTCATTTCTCTAAAAAAACCTAAGCTTGCTTAGGTTTTTTTTAATCTTAATTCTGGCTAATAAAAGTACACTGTAATGATATTAACTAACGGTAAAAAAATACTTAACCTTGAATACCCCCAAATAATGGGTATTTTGAATGTCACACCGGATTCATTTTCCGATGGTGGACAGTATGCTCATATTGAACAAGCTGTTTCTCGTGCTAAAGAGATGATTGAGCAGGGGGCAACGATTATTGATATCGGCGGCGAATCAACGCGTCCTGGTGCAAGTGATGTTTTATTAAATGAAGAGCTAGAACGGGTTATTCCTGTCATTGATGCCATTAAAAAAGAACTTAATTGCTGGATTTCTGTTGATACTAGCAAAGCAAAAGTGATGACGGAAGCTGTCCAAGCGGGCGCTGATATCATCAACGATATACGGGCATTACGAGAAGAGGGAGCGTTAAAAGCTGCCGTTGATGCTGGAGTGCCTGTTTGCTTAATGCATATGCAAGGACAACCAAGAAGTATGCAAACAGCACCTGATTATCAAGATGTAGTTGCTGAAGTAAAAACATTTTTAATGGACCGCAGCAAGACCTGTATTGACGCTGGTATTAAGGCTGAAAATATTATTCTCGATTTAGGTTTTGGTTTTGGAAAGTCTTTACAGCATAATTTTGAATTGTTAAATGCTACGCAGGAATTTATGGCGCTAGGTTTTCCTGTGTTGACAGGCGTTTCTCGTAAATCAATGTTTGGACAGCTTTTAAATCGTGATATAAATGGGCGATTAGCAGGAAGCTTAGCTGGGGCAATGATTGCCATGCAGCAGGGTTCAAAAATAATTCGGGTTCATGATGTTGCTGAGACGGTTGATGTTATGAAAGTATTAAAGCAGATAAATACTTTTAATTAACTTATTGGTATTAGCCAATGACACCGATTAAATGCTCTATTTTACTGACTAACATTACTTGATTTGGTTGTAAGTTTTACAAGTGACTCAATCATTTGTATCAGTTTACACCTTAAACTAAGACTTTTAATGCAAAAAGTTAGAGTGCTTATTACTTGAATTCAAGATGCAATTACTATTACTTATTATAATAAGAGCTTTTCAATGAAGAAAAAATATTTTGGTACTGATGGTATTCGCGGCAAAGTTGGTGAATCTTTAATTACCCCTGAATTTGCATTAAAGCTAGGTTGGGCTGTTGGCCGAGTCTTAGCTAAATCTGGTAATAAAAAAGTATTAATTGGTAAAGATCCGCGAATTTCAGGTTATATGCTCGAAGCCGCACTCCAAGCAGGGCTTACTTCTGCAGGTGTTATTCCTGTTTTAATGGGGCCGATGCCTACCCCAGCTGTTGCTTACTTAACACATACTTTCCGTGCTACTGCTGGCATCGTAATTAGTGCTTCTCATAATCCATATTATGATAACGGTATTAAATTCTTCTCTGAGGAAGGACTTAAATTATCTGAAAAAGTAGAGTTAGAAATTGAAGCTGAAATTGATAAAGAATTAATTTGCGTCGATTGTAGCGAAATGGGGAAGGCTTATCGTATTAATGATGCGGCAGGTCGCTATATTGAGTTTTGTAAAAGTACTTTTCCTTCTCAGTATGATTTAAGTGGTCTTAAAATTGTTGTCGATTGTGCTAATGGCGCAACCTATCATATTGCTCCGTTAGTGATCAGTGAATTAGGTGCAGAAGTGATTACCATGGGCGTTCAGCCAAATGGTATTAATATTAATTTAAATTGCGGTGCTACTAGTATGGCTGCAATTGCTGAACGTGTGATCAACGAAAAAGCTGATTTTGGTATCGCATTTGATGGTGACGGCGATCGTGTGATGATGGTTGACCATACTGGGTATGTACTTGACGGCGATGAGATATTGTACATTATCGCACGCGATAAATTACGTAAAGGTACTTTAAATGGTGGGGCAGTGGGCACAATAATGTCCAACCTTGGTTTGGAGCAAGCATTAAAAACATTAGGTATTCCTTTCGATCGTTCTGATGTGGGTGATCGCCATGTCATGGAACTCATGAAAAAAAATGGTTGGAGTATTGGTTCAGAAATATCAGGTCATGTTATTTGCGCCGATTATTTAGCAACAGGTGATGGTATTGTTTCTGGTTTACAAGTGATCAGTGCGATGCAAGGTAGCCGAATGAATTTGCATGATTTACGACAAGGTATACGTAAATATCCTCAGATTGTTGAGAGTGTTCGCTATAATAATCAAATAGATCCGTTACAGGATAAAGACGTGTTAGAAGAACTGTCTCGTATCAAAGGGTTATTAGGCAACCGTGGTCGTGTCTTATTGAGAAAGTCAGGTACCGAGCCTGTATTTAGAGTTATGGTTGAAGCCGATGAAAGTGAAGAGCAAGTTATCGCTTATGCAAAATCATTAGCGAGTAAAGTAAAAATTTAAGTGGGTATACACAACTCAAAATAATAAAGTCTGTTTTAAATACTGTTAAAATAGAAAATGTTGATGCTTTTTTATGCGGTTTTGTAAAGAAGCACCAACAGTTATTAATTTGTATTAATATTCACTTGTGATCCGCACTTGCATTGGGTAGTATTCGTCCGCTTCTTTGTGAGAGCATAAAGTTTTAATAAGATAAATTAGGTAATATAAATATGTATGAAATACTGTTAGTTGTTTATTTAATTGTTTCAATTATTTTAGTTGGTTTTGTTTTAATCCAACAAGGTAAGGGAGCTGGCATGGGTGCATCATTTGGCTCTGGCGCTTCTAATACAGTATTTGGTGCAGGTGGTTCTGGTAACTTCATGACCCGTACTACGGGTATCTTAGCATTAGCATTTTTTGTATTAAGCTTAGTACTAGGTAACCTTTCTACGCATAAAGTATCTGTAAATGATGACTTTTCAAACCTAGCTGTTGAAGAAGTTGTAGAAGTACCTGTTGAAGTAGATACCTCGACTCAGATTCCTGAGTAATATTTTTAAAGCGGATATGGTGGAATTGGTAGACACGCAGCCTTGAGGGGGCTGTGGCTTAGGCCGTGAGAGTTCAAGTCTCTCTATCCGCACCAAACATTAGATTTTAGATTGCACTGAGATCACACTTTATATATAATGACCTCGTTTTCAGAGTGATAGAAAATAAAAAGTATTCTTACTTAGATAAAGTTTTAGTTTAGATGTTAATTAAACATTTAAATAATAGTTCGGACGCGAGATGGAGCTGTCATTTGGCTCGTCGGGCTCCTTCTTTATAAGAAAAGGCGAAGGTCGTAGGTTCAAATCCTGCTCTCGTAACAAGTGTTCTCACTTAGATAAAGTTTTAGTTTAAATGTTAATTAAACATTTAAATATCAGTTCGGACGCGAGATGGAGCAGTCTGGTAGCTCGTCGGGCTCATAACCCGAAGGTCGTAGGTTCAAATCCTGCTCTCGCAACCACATTTTAGTGTATGTTTTAAGGAAAGCTCATCGGGCTCAACTCTTAATAAAACACTGGCGAAGGTCGTAGGTTCAAATCCTGCTCTCGCAACCACATTTTAGTGTATGTTTTAAGAGAAGCTCATCGGGCTCAACTCTTAATAAAACACTGGCGAAGTTTGTAGGTTCAAATCCTGCTCTCGCAACCACATTTTAGTGTATGTTTTAAGGAAAGCTCGTCGGGCTCAACTCTTAATAAAACACTGGCGAAGGTCGTAGTTGTTAAATTGAACTCCCTGAACCACATTCGATATTGTAGTTTCCTATCGCAATATCTGTTTGATTCAATCAAACAAAACGAATGAAGCTCCAATTTATTGGGGCTTTTTTGTTATTTGCGTATTTGATTTTGTATTTAATACGTTTAACTGACAACTTATGTTTATCAAAAATAAACATAAGTTGTTATTTGAAATAGGGCTATATGCCCTTTTTTTGTTTCTGAAAGGGGATAGATTTGGCAAGTTTAGAAGAGCGTCTAACTGAAATGTTAGCGCCAAGTGTTGAAGATCTTGGCTATGAGTTAGTGGGCATTGAATACGTTCGTGCGGGTAAACACTCCACATTACGTGTTTATATTGACCAAGAAGAAGGTATTTTAGTAGATGACTGTGCAGCTGTAAGCCGCCAAGTCAGTGCTATTATGGATGTTGAAGATCCAATCACTAACGAATACACACTAGAAGTATCTTCTCCGGGATTAGAAAGACCACTATTTAATGCGGCACAATATGCTGCGTTTTTAGGTGAAGAAGTAAAAATACAACTACGTATGCCGATTCAAAATCGTCGTAGATGGAAAGGTGTGATCAGCAATGTCGATGGTGAAATCATTTGTATTGCAGTAGAGGGTAAAGAAGAGCGTTTTGCGCTGAGTAATATCCAAAAAGCGAACATAGTTCCGAAATTTGATTAATTAAGGCGTTAAAAATGAATAATAAAGAAATTTTATTGGTTGTTGAAGCTGTTTCAAATGAAAAAGGCTTACCAAGAGAAGCGATTTTTGAAGCATTGGAAAGTGCACTGGCTATTGCAACAAAGAAGAAGTACGAATTAGAAATTGAAGTGCGTGTTGACATTGATCGTGAAACTGGACATTTTGATACTTTCCGTCGTTGGTTAGTATTAGAGTCAGATGCTGAAATGGAAAATCCCGCAAAAGAGATGACTTTTGAAGCTGCTCAATATGATAGCCCTGAGATCCAAGTTGGCGAATTTATTGAAGATGAAATTGATTCTGTTACTTTTGACCGAATTACAACACAAACTGCAAAACAAGTTATCGTACAAAAAGTACGTGAAGCTGAGCGTGCACAAGTTGTTGCACAATATGCAGAAAAAGAAGGTGAATTAATCACTGGTGTTGTTAAACGTATGACACGTGATAGCATCTTATTAGATCTTGGTAACAATGCAGAAGCGGTTATTTTCCGTGATGAAATGCTACCTCGTGAAAATTTCCGTCCAGGTGACCGTTTACGTGGTTTGTTGTTTGCTGTTCGCCCTGAAGCTCGTGGCGCTCAATTGTTTATGACACGTACACAACCTGAAGTATTAGTTGAGTTGTTCCGCTTAGAAGTGCCAGAAATTGCGGAAGAGATGATCGACTTAATGGGTGCTGCTCGCGATCCTGGTTCACGTGCAAAAATTGCAGTGAAATCAAATGACCAACGTATCGACCCAATCGGTGCTTGCGTAGGTATGCGTGGCGCACGTGTACAAGCGGTTTCAAATGAGCTAGGCGGAGAGCGTGTTGATATTATCCTTTGGGATGAGAATCCAGCACAATTTGCAATCAATGCAATGGCGCCGGCTGAAGTAGCATCAATTGTTGTTGATGAAGATACACACAGCATGGATATTGCTGTAGAAGAAGAAAACTTAGCACAAGCAATTGGCCGTAATGGTCAAAATATTCGTTTAGCATCACAACTGACTGGTTGGGTATTAAATGTAATGACTGTAGCGGAATTAAAAACTAAGCATCAAGCTGAAGCGGATGGCGTAATTTCATTATTTACGTCAGCATTAGAGGTTGATGAAGACTTTGCTGGTGTATTAGTTGAAGAAGGTTTTAGTTCTCTAGAAGAAATTGCCTATGTTCCAGCTGATGAGTTACTAGCGATTGACGGTTTTGATGAAGAGATGGTTGAAGAGTTACGTACTCGAGCTAAAGATGTATTAGCGACAAAAGCACTTGCTGAAGAAGAAAGTTTAGAAGGTGCAAAACCAGCTGATGATTTATTAGCACTTGAAGGCTTAGAGCCGCACCTTGCATTTGTATTAGCAAGTAAAGGTGTAATTACGTTAGAAGACTTAGCAGAGCAAGCTGTTGATGATCTACTAGAGATTGAAAAACTAGATGCAGAAAAAGCAGCAGAGCTAATTATGGCTGCACGTAATATCTGTTGGTTTAGTGAAGATGCTTAATAGCGTCAGTATGGAGAAATAAATAATGTCAGAAATTCTATTAAAAGACCTCGCTAAAGACTTAAATAAATCTGAAGATACTTTAGTTAAACAGTTTGCCGATGCAGGTATAACTAAAAAAGCAAGTGATTCAGTGAGTGTTGAAGAAAAAGAAAAATTAACTACTTATTTGCAAAAGCAACACGGTGGCGAACAAAAACAAAAAATGACTTTACAACGTAAAACAAAAACAACGTTAAATGTTAAAGGTCAATCAAACGCTGTCAATGTTGAAGTGCGCAAAAAACGTACTTTTGTAAAGCGTAGTGATGAAGAAATTCAAGCTGAAAGAGCTGCTGAGCAAGCATTAAAAGTAGAGGCTGAAGCTAAAATTCAAGCTGAACTTGATGCTAAAAAAGAACAAGCTGAAAAAGTATTAGCTGAAAAAATGGCAGCTAAGAAAGAAGCCGAAGCAAAAGCAAAAGCTGCTGCAGTAGCAAATAAGCAAAAACAAGCCGCTGCTAAGTCAACTAAAACAGATGAACAGCTGCAACTTGAAAAAGAAGAAGCTGATCTGCAGAAGAAAGCAGAAACAGAAGCGCTAGCTAAAATTGAAAAAGAAGCGGTACTACAAGCTGAGAATGCTAAAAAACTAGCTGAAGAAAATGCTGCACGTTGGGCTAAAGAAGAAGCAGACCGTAAAGCCGCTGAAGGTGCAGATTACCATGTAACTACATCATCAGAAGCGCGTGCTGCAGAAGATTCAGTTGATGCTAAAGCGGAAGGTCCAACACACCGTAAAAAGAAAAAGAAAGCGGTTGCTGATAAACCACTTGAAACACCTTACTCACGTCGTAATAACCGTAATAATCGTCGTGGTAAAAAAGGTGCAACAGCAACGCCATCTGCATTACAACAAGCGTTTGAAAAACCAGCCGCTAAAGTTGAACGTGACGTTAAAATTGGTGAAACGATTACGGTTGCAGAACTAGCAAGTAAAATGGCTGTTAAAGCAACTGAAGTGATCAAGGTAATGATGAAGATGGGTGCTATGGCAACTATCAACCAAGTTATCGACCAAGAAACAGCGACTATTGTAGCTGAAGAAATGGGTCACAAAGTTATCCTAACGAAAGAAAATGAGTTAGAAGAATCAGTACTAGCTGAAGCACAACAAGGTGGTGAGAAAACATCTCGTGCGCCAGTTGTTACTATCATGGGGCACGTTGACCACGGTAAAACTTCATTACTAGATTACATTCGTCGCGCTAAAGTTGCTGACGGTGAAGCAGGTGGTATTACACAGCATATCGGTGCTTACCATGTAGATACTGATAAAGGTATGATTTCATTCCTAGATACTCCTGGACATGCGGCGTTTACGTCGATGCGTTCTCGTGGTGCTAAAGCAACGGATATCGTTGTACTAGTAGTAGCGGCGGATGATGGTGTTATGCCACAAACTATCGAAGCGATTCAACATGCCAAAGCTGCGGGTGTTCCGCTAATGGTTGCAGTGAATAAAATCGATAAAGAAGGTGCAGATTTTGACCGTGTTAAAACTGAACTTTCTCAACACGATGTTATTTCTGAAGAATGGGGTGGTGAAAATATCTTCTCATTCGTATCTGCGAAAGTAGGTACTGGTGTTGATGAATTATTAGATAGCATCTTACTACAAGCTGAAATGTTAGATTTGTCAGCTGTTTCAACGGGTCCTGCATCTGGTGTTGTTATTGAATCTCGTCTTGATAAAGGTCGTGGCCCAGTTGCATCTATTCTAGTACAGCAAGGCGAACTGAAACAGGGTGATATCGTACTTTGTGGTCTTGAATACGGACGTGTTCGAGCAATGCGTGATGAGAATGGTAATCCAATCGAATCTGCTGGTCCGTCTATTCCAGTTGAAGTTTTAGGTTTGTCTGGTGTTCCACAAGCGGGTGATGAAGCAACCGTTGTTAAAGATGAGAAAAAAGCACGAGAAGTTGCATTATACCGTCAAGGTAAATTCCGTGATATTAAACTTGCTCGTCAACAAAAAGCGAAACTTGAAAACATGTTCTCTAACATGGAATCTGGCGAAGTATCTGAGCTTAACTTAGTACTTAAAGCGGATGTACAAGGTTCACTTGAAGCAATCTGCGAGTCACTAAACAAACTATCTACTGATGAAGTTAAAGTTAACATTATCGGCCGTGGTGTTGGTGGTATTACTGAAACTGACGCTTCATTAGCATCAGCTTCTGGGGCAATCGTAATCGGCTTTAACGTTCGTGCTGATGCATCTGCGCGTAAGTTAATCGATAACGAAGCAGTTGAACTACGTTACTACAGTATTATCTACGACTTAATTGACGAAGTACGTGCTGCAATGAGTGGTTTATTAGCACCTGAGTTTAGACAAGAAATCACAGGTGTTGCTGATGTACGTGAAGTATTTAAATCTCCTAAGATCGGCGCAATCGCTGGTTGTATGGTGACAGAAGGTACTATTAAACGTAACAACCCAATTCGTGTACTACGTGAAAACGTGGTTATTTACGAAGGTGTACTTGAATCATTACGTCGCTTTAAAGATGACGCAACTGAAGTACGTAATGGTGTTGAATGTGGTATCGGTGTTAAGAACTACAACGATGTACGCGTAGGCGACCAAATAGAAGTATTTGAAATTATTGAAGTTAAACGTACTTTATAATTTCAATTTATAAATAATGATTAATAATGGGGGCTTTTGCCTCCATTCTCATTTAAAACAGCGCTTAATAAGTGCTGTGCTAGGAGTTAAAAATGGCAAAAGAATATAGCCGTGCTTCTCGAGTTTCTCAGCAAGTACAAAAAGAACTTGCTCGAATCTTACAACAAGAAGTGAAAGATCCACGCATTGGAATGGTGACTATTTCTGGTGTTGATATTACTCGTGACCTTGCTTATGCAACGGTATACGTGACCTTTTTTACTATCGGTGAACAGACAAACGATGAATCATTAAAGGGCTTAAATGCTGCTGCTGGTTATATCCGTCGTTTACTGGGTAAAGCAATGAAATTACGTATTGTTCCTGAAGTACGTTTTTGCTTTGACGAAACACTAACTGAAGGTTTACGTATTTCTGAATTAGTAAGCGGTGCAGTGAAAAACGATAAAGTTAAGCTTAAAGAAGCTGGCCGTGAAGAAGACGAGCTAGAAGCAACAGAAGAAGAGGAAGCGAAGTAATGGCAAAACGTGGAAAGGGTCGCCCGATCAATGGCATCGTATTATTAGATAAACCTACGGACATCAGTTCCAATCATGCATTACAACGTGTAAAACGAATTTTCTTTGCTCAAAAAGCAGGGCATACCGGTGCATTAGATCCACTAGCTACTGGTATGTTACCTGTTTGTTTAGGTGAAGCGACTAAGTTCTCGCAGTTCTTATTAGATTCAGATAAGCGTTATACCGTGACCGCTACTTTAGGTATTCGCACCGATACCAGTGACTCGCAAGGTGATGTGGTATGTGAAAAACCAGTTTCGGTAACGCAACAACAACTCGATACTGCATTAGATACTTTTCGTGGCGATATCATGCAAGTTCCTTCAATGTATTCAGCATTGAAATTTGAAGGAAAACCACTATATAAGTACGCACGTGAAGGTATTACGATTGATCGTCCTGCTCGTCCTATTACGGTTTATGAAATTAATCAGCTACGTTTCGAAGAAAATGAAATTGATCTTGATATTCATGTTAGTAAAGGTACCTACATTAGAACAATTGTAGATGACCTGGGGGAATTATTAGGTTGTGGCGCACATGTGTCGATGTTACGCCGTACACAGGTTGCAGACTATCCTTATGAACGCATGATCACTATTGATGAGCTAGAAGCGTTAATTGAGCAAGCTAAAGAAGAAGATGTTAGTCCTTATGACTTGTTGGATCCGCTATTGTTAGAAATGGATACTGCAGTTAAAAACTATCCTGAAGTTAATATTTCAGATGAGATGGGCGCTTATGTTTTACATGGCCAACCAGTACAAGTATTTGGTGCGCCAGATAATACGATTGTTAGGATCACTGTTGGTGAGCAGCATACTTTCATTGGTGTTGGTGAAATGAACGATGATGGTTTAATTGCACCGAAACGTTTAGCAAATTTAGATCTTTAAAATAAAGCTGAGATTTTTAAACAAAGCTCAGCATTTTAAATGAAATTTATATTGAAATAGATTGGCATAGTTAAGATGACTAAAATAGATTTTTCTCAAATAAATAAAACTGCCGCTGACTCTTTTAATCAGCAGCGTAATGTAATCAAGCGCCTTGCTAAGGGCAAAACAGTACTTTGCGAGCAATGCCAGCAACCGTTAACGTTGACTGTCATCAGTGAAGGCGAAAGTGGTGTGCAATGCATTAAAGGTTGTACCCTGATAAATTTAGAACTCGATAGTTAATCGGTCGAAAAAGGTAGGTTTTATGAGCTCAGAATTATATTTTATTTACGACTCTCATTGCCCATGGAGTTATGCTGCAACGCCTTTGGTTGTTGCTTTAACTGAAGCATTTCCTGAGATGGAATTACATGCTTGGCATTGTGCTAATTACGATGGTGGTAATAGCGTTGGCTTTAATACCATTAAAGCGGTTGAGAGAGAAAGTGATGTGACTTTTTCACAGGAATATGTGCGTTTTGCGGATAGCCCTAAAAATAGTATTATCAGCGCGAATCTATTAACTTGGATTGCAACTAAACAGTCAGACAAGTTTTTACCCGTTTTACAAGCTTTACAACATGAACACTTTGTTAGCGGTAACTCTTTAGGTAAAAAGATAGACTTTAATGAGTTAGCTGAAGATCTTAAGTTATCAATTCCAAACAAAGTATTTAAAGAAGAATTAAGCAAAGATGCGATGTTTGTGCAATCTGAAATTATTGATCTACAAGCTTTTATGGGAACAGCTGCTTTCCCCGCATTGTTATTAGTACATAATGACAACGCCGTATTATTGAATCATGCTCAATATATTGGTGCGCCTGAAAGCATTGTGGCTGATGTAGAAAAACAACTGAAAGACTAAACCTTTTATTTATAAATACTGCTGGTTTTATAGATACTAATGGTTCTATAAATAGTCTACTGGTTTTATCTAAGTGAAATAATGGATCGCATTATTTCACTTTCTAATCCTCAATTTCTTTTTTCAACGTTTCTTTTCTGTATTTACTGTATTTCTAATAAGTTATACGGTGAAATGACAGAACTCACTATTTCTTTTTTTAATCGTAAATTTCCCCTTTGATAACAGTTCTTTCCTGTATTTATTGCACTCCTGATAAGCTATGCGCATACTAGAATTCCTTTTAATATTTGTGTTGAGATTCGAATATGGCTGATAGTTTCTTACTTTTTGATATCGAGCAAAAAGATCAGTTAGCTGAGCATTTGTTACCTTTTTTTAAACAAGCCATTTTACCTCGAGCTTGGGATGAAGGTGATATTCACTTCAGCGCAGGTAGTCGTGTTTATGCGTACCTTAACGATCAGCAAGCACCCGCTGTTATAGAGGCTGCGATAGAAGGTGGATGGCACCTTGCTATTTTACCTCACCCTGATTCTCGTTATGCGAAACGTGGGTTTTGTGCTCATCGTAACCTTGAAAAAGCGATTCAAGAAGCTGAGTTAAGTAGCCCTGAACAAGTTGATATTGTACGTTGTAATGGCAATATTTTGCTTTCATCTCTGGTGATTGGTGAAAGTTTTAATTTATTACCAAGTGTTAAAATATTAGACTTTGTAGAAAGAGCTAAATTAGCTTGGCAGAACGTTGCTAAAATTCGCCAAGCTTGCCCTCAAAAAATATCCTTTAGCACAGAAAATGAAACTAATTTTACTACTGCGGCATTAGGTGTTGTTGTGACTGCGCACGTGCACGGCTCATGGTTAGCTAAAAGCATATTACCCAATAGTCACATTAATGATGGAATGTGCCACGCTATGATTATTGCCCCGCGCAGTATCATGGAGTTATTACGATTTTTTGTCGTTTCCACCTTAGGCAGACACTATAGCTTACCCAGCTTTTTAGGATTATTAAAAACCAAACAATTAGAAATTAAAAACGATCAGCAATTAACCTATCAATTGGATGGACAAGAGCAACAATCCGATTCGTTATTAGTGACCATTGATCATCACGTATTAACCTTATTAGCGGGTGAAGAGTTACCAATAATAGACACCACAAGTGCGCAAAAAGAACAGATCAAAATAGAAAGATTACCCGCCGGTGAAGCAGTAATGCAAATAGCGGGAAAAACACTAGCATTTGTTGGACATGCTGCAACGGAAGAATTTAAAGAGTTGTATCAATTATTGCGTGACAACGCGACAACCACCACTGCATTCCTGACTTTGATGGCGTTATCGACTTTATTAGCCAGTGTGGGGTTATTTGCAAGCTCAGCACCAGTTATTATCGGTGCGATGATCCTTGCCCCGTTAATGGCGCCTATTATTTCACTATCGATGGCACTGGCCAGACAAGACCCTTCTCTACTGACTGCCAGTGCCACTACTTTGTGTATCGGTATATTGGTGTCCTTGGGGTTTTCCTCCTTTGCTAGCTTTATTATTCCAATGGAAATTGTGACCCCTGAAATTGCCGCCAGGCTAAGCCCAAGTTTATTAGATCTGGGTGTTGCTGTTATTTCAGGTATTGCAGGCGCCTACGCACATGCGCGCGTTGATGCGGCTAAAAGTCTTGCTGGTGTCGCTATCGCTGTGGCACTAGTTCCGCCACTTGCTGTGACTGGCATAGGTATTGGCTGGTTAGACTTACATGTGGCTTGGGGAGCGCTATTGTTGTTCCTGACTAACTTGGCAGGCATTGTGTTTGCTGCCGCTCTGACCTTTTTAGCATTAGGTTTTGCTCCCTTTACCCGAGCCAAAAAAGGTTTAACGATTGCTTTTATAGGCGTTGCATTAGTTTCTATTCCATTGATTTTTAGTTTTATGCGTTTATCCGATGAAGCCGCTATTATGCAACAGCTTGAAGGTAAAAAAATAGGTGAAGTAGTGATTAGAGAAGTGCATGCAAGAGCACTTCAACCAGTAGAAATATCGGTTAAATTAATGACCCCAACTACCTTAACTACTGCGAAGTTAGATTTGATTAAACAAACCATTGAATCACAGCTACAACAAAAAGTTATCCTTGAAGCACAAGTTATTATTCGTCGATGAGTGTTAATTAAAAAATAGCAGCCTCTTTACCTAAAAATGGCTTATTGGTAGTTGCTGGCGATAATTGCTAGCAGTAATTACTGATCAGCCATTGATTTTTCTCATCAAAAAAGTATTGAAAATGCTATGCTTACTCTTTTTTTAATCACTCACTGCGTATTGTTTTATGTATCAACTTCGTCCTTATCAACAAGATGCCGTTAATGCCACACTGCATTATTTTCGTCGTCATAGTTCCCCTGCCGTTTTAGCACTTTCGACTGGTGCAGGTAAAAGCCTGATCATCGCGGAGCTTGCCAGAATAGCGAAAGGTAGAGTGTTAGTACTCGCTCACGTTAAAGAGTTAGTTGAACAAAATCATGCTAAATATGAAAGTTATGGCGTGAAAGCATCTATTTTTTCTGCAGGGTTAGGGCGTAAAGAAACATCCCAACAAGTCGTCTTTGCCTCGGTACAGTCTATCGTAAACAACCTTGATCTGTTTGCAGATGCCTTTTCATTGTTAGTGATAGACGAGTGTCATCGTGTACCCATGCAAGGTGATTCTAGTTACCAAAAAGTGATTAAACACTTACAGGCTATCAACCCAAATTTAAAGGTTTTAGGATTAACAGCAACACCGTATCGTCTAGGTTTAGGTTGGATTTATCAATATCATACCCGCGGCCAAGTGCGCAGTGAAGAAGCACGGTTTTTCCGTGATTGCATTTTTGATTTGCCAATTCGATTTTTATTAGATGAGCATTTTTTAACTGAGCCAAAAGTGATGGATATGGCTGTGCTCAGCTATGATTTTTCGCAAATTTCTCCGGCTAATACGGGAGCTTATAAAGAAGCTGATTTAAATAAAGTAATAGAAAAGTCGGGCCGAGCTACGCCTGAAATTATCAAGTCAGTTATTACTCACGCTCAAGACCGTCAAGGTGTGATGATATTTGCTTCAACAGTTAAACATGCACAAGAAATTTTAGGTTATTTACAAGGTGAAAGTGCGGCATTAATTATTGGTGATACCGCAAGTAAAGATCGCGATCAAATTATTCAAAACTTTAAAAATAAAAAAATTAAATACTTAGTTAATGTATCGGTCTTAACCACTGGTTTTGATGCTCCACACGTTGATTTAATCGCTATTTTGCGTCCCACTGAGTCGATCAGTTTATACCAACAAATAGTAGGCCGAGGGTTACGTTTATCCGAGGGTAAAAAAGATTGTTTAGTGATGGAGTTTGCTGGTAATTGTTATGACTTGTATCAACCAGAAGTGGGGCAAGAAAAACCAGAAAGTGGCAGTGAAATAGTGAGTATTCCATGTCCAGCTTGCCAGTTTACTAATAACTTTTGGGGTAAGGTGGATACTGCCGGTTTTGTAATTGAACATTATGGTCGTAAATGCCAGGGGTATTCGTTAAAAATTACCGAAGATGATGATGGCAATAAGTTTGAGCAACGCGTGCATTGTAACTATCGTTTTCGGGCTAAGTTTTGTGATCAATGTGGAATGGATAATGATATTGCAGCACGCGTTTGTGGGCATTGTGAAGCTGTATTGGTTGACCCCGATAAAAAGTTAAGAGAAGCATTAAAATTGAAAGATGCGATGATTATTCGTTGTGATGATATGGCGCTTACTGCTAGCAAGAATAAACATGGGAAAAACCAATTAAAGGTTACCTATAGCGGCGGCCAAGGACAAATAAGTGAAGTGTGGCAATTAACCACTGCAAAGCAAAAAGCACAATTTTTACAACGCTTTATTCAACCACACTTAATTGATCGTTTTCGCCCTTTTACTCACTCATCAGTGACTAAAGTGATGCTTAATGAACACCGATTACAAGCACCTGAAATAGTCATTGCTAATAAAGTCGGGCGATTTTGGCAGGTCAGAGATAAGTTGTTTAATATTGAGCAATTTCCCAAAGCTGTAGAAGTATTAGCCCAGTTGCAACCTGAATAGAGTTAGAGAGCTATACATCGGCAGTTAAACATAACCAGTTATATAGTTAGCGATATAAATACTACATATAACCAGCATAAATAGTTAAATTGAAATAAAAAAAACAAGGATTTAAGAAAATGAATAAAATTCTAATTATACTGACTGCAATTGTTGTTGTGATAGTGATTGCTTTTTTTGTGCTAGGCGTAATGTCTAAAACAGGACATGCTCCCGGATTAAAACAAGGAAAACTACAGGCTTGTACCAGTATTGAAAATTGTGTATTTAGTGAAACCATTG
The DNA here is from genome assembly GCF_037546705.1 of Vibrio sp. 2-Bac 85. Classification (NCBI taxonomy): domain Bacteria; kingdom Pseudomonadati; phylum Pseudomonadota; class Gammaproteobacteria; order Vibrionales; family Vibrionaceae; genus Vibrio; species Vibrio sp. 2-Bac 85. The sequence continues at coordinate 122,828 of NZ_JALAAB010000008.1, forward strand.
ATGGCGTTGATAATAATATTCAGCCTTTTACTTTTAATGGAGATAAAGTGGTGTTCCTTACTCAATTAAAAACTCGCGTTGAATCGATGGGTGGTAAAATTGTCAATATTGAAGATGATTATATCGCGGCGACCTTTACATCAGGTATCTTTGGATTTGTTGATGATTTGGAACTGAGAGTCAGTGACGATAATTTATTACATTTTCGATCTGCGTCGCGTGTAGGGAAAAGTGACCTCGGTGCGAATAAAAAACGGGTTGAAGCGCTTAAGCTTTTGTTACAGGGAGCAGCTAAATAGGCGTTAAAGAATAATTTGATTCAGAAATAAGTAATGTTAGTTGCTAACTAGAGTAGTAGAAAATCGGGAATAATAAATGAATAAAAATATTGAACAACTGCTAACGTTAGTGGCTAACTGTAATGATCAATTAACGGAAAAGTATCCGCAACTTTCTACTGCAGTGGGCCTACTAGAGCAAAGTTTACAGGCCTCTAATGCAGTGACTATTGATAATGTTAAGCTTAAAAAGAGATTAATGTTTATTATTCTTGATGCTCATCCTGAAGTTGTAGGTATTGGTACCGGTCAATCCGGGACTGAAGATTTTACTTTTATTAAGCAAGTGTCACTGGCTGAGATATCACCAAGTTTATTGATTGAACTGTTAGAGCAGCATATTACTGATTGCTAATTAGGAGGATGATACTTCCATTGAAAGTGATAGGAATGAGAAAAAATGTTTAAACAGTATCAAGCTCAGTGTGAAAGTTTTATTGCTGAAAATATGAAAACGGATTTAGCACATGACTTGTTGCACGTTAAACGCGTAGTTAAGTTAGCAACACTGATAGCGAAAAAAGAGAAGGCAGAACTAAACGTAGTATTACCTGCTGCTTGGTTGCACGACTGTGTTAGCTACCCTAAAAATCATCCTCTACGCAGTCAAAGCTCATTACATGCGGCAGATAAAGCCATTCAATTCTTATCAAGTATCGAATATCCAAAACAGTACCTAGATGCTATCCATCATGCGATTGCAGCACATAGCTATAGTGGTGGGTTAATAGCCAATACCCTTGAGGCAAAAATTGTGCAGGATGCTGATAGATTAGATGCGATTGGCGCGATTGGTATTGCGCGTTGTATTCAAGTAAGTAGCCAATTAAAGCGACCACTATATGCGTCTGAAGATGCATTTTCTGAGCAAAGAACGTTAGATGATCAACGTTTTACACTGGATCACTTTTATACAAAGTTATTAAAATTAGCTTCCTTAATGCATACCCAAACAGCGCAAGATATTGCAGCGCAGCGCACGCAGTTTATGGAAAGTTATCTGCAACAGTTAGCTTTAGAAATTTAAAGCAATAATTATCAAGTCACTGGCGATTGGGGGTAGACAGCTTTACCCTAATTAACTTTATTCTAAATAAAATTGCCTTAAATAACATTACCTTAAATAAAATTACCTTAAATAAAATCACCTTAAATAACATTGCTTTAAGTAATTTTTTATAATCAAATTGCTTAAAGCAAGTGCCTTTTAGCTAATTCAAATAACCTTTAGTAAATTCAAATAACCTTAAGCCAATTCAAATATCCTTTAACTAATATAAAGAAATAAGTCGCTAACTGTCATATTGATATGAATAATTAATATTGACAATTTACCTGCCTAGGCAGTATTATTTTTTTATTGCCTAGGCAACTAATAATCAGGAAACCTGCTCCCTATGACTCATCAACTAAACATTAAATCATTAGGTTTACCATTAGCGAAACTGATTGGTTTAGTTAATCAACGTAAAGAGCTGTTACTAAATCAATATTTAGCGCCTTTTAATATCAGCTCTGCACAGTTCAAAGTATTAGCTGCAGTGCATTATTATGAGATTGATTCTCCGGCTGACCTTAGTAAATATCTCACTATTGATGGGGGCTCAATGACCCGAATGGTGGACAGGTTAGTGAAAAAAGAATTAATAGATAAACAGCCTAACCCTAAAGATAAACGTGGTGTCATACTCGAACTAACAATCACTGGAAAATTATTATTAGCGCAATGTTTGGAGTGTATGGACAATCAAGTGGCTCCCTTGTTGACTGGGGACCTTTCTGTACAAGAGATAGAACAGTTGAGTGCGCTTCTAACGCGTTTATTACCAGCCTAAGCAACCTAATTATAAGAATAACTTTGAGTGTCACATTCCTATTTTATTTATCTCCTATAACCAGAGAGATCGTTAACAAATAAGTGGTAAAGCATGCAAACATCAGAAAAAACAACAAGTACTATGGCTAATGACCCAGTTAAAAAGAGTAAGCGTAAAACCTCTTTCTTTATTTTGTTTATTGTATTGGTTGTTATTGCTGCAACTTGGTTTTTTTATTATGAGGTTTATGCCAAATACTCTGAAGAAACCAATGATGCCTATGTGAATGGTGATTTAGTGGTCATTTCCCCACAAATTTCAGGCACGGTGAGTAAAGTTGTTGTGGATCAAGGGGATTACGTTGAAAAAGGTCAAATACTGATTAGTTTAGATTCCAATGATACGCAAATAGCGCTACAAGCAGCGGAAGCTAAATTAGCTAACTCGGTTCGTGAAGTACGTAGCTTATATGCAACTGCTGATAACGCGAAAGCGAGTTTGGAAGCTACTAAGGTCGAATATAATCAAGCGATTAGTGATTATAAGCGCCGTCAAAAGCTGGCTAAATCAGGGGCAATTTCTCAGGAAGATTTGAATCACTACAAAGACTTGGTTGAAACCACTAAGAGTCAATATCTTGCTTCACAACAGGCGCTTAAAATGGCTGTTTCATTAGTCGATAATACGGTACTTAAAACCCATCCAGCGATTAAATCTGCAGTCGCTAATTTACGCCAAGTATACTTAAATAATCTGCGTGCAGATATTGTTGCTCCTATCAGCGGTTATGTAGCAAAACGCGCCGTCCAGTTAGGTAGTCAAGTTCAACCTGGCACACAAATGATGGTGATTGTTCCTTTGCATCAAGTATGGGTTGATGCAAACTTTAAAGAAAGCCAGATGCGTGATATGCGTATTGGACAAGCGGTTATTTTGACCTCAGATTTATACGGTAAAGAAGTAGAGTATAAAGGTGAAATTGAAAGTCTAGGGATCGGTACTGGCAGTGCATTTTCATTGTTGCCCGCTCAAAATGCGAGTGGGAATTGGATTAAAATTGTACAACGCTTACCGGTTAAAATTCGTTTACAAAAAGATAACCTAGCACAATACCCCTTAAGAATAGGTTTATCGATGTTAGCAAAAGTGGATATTGAAGATAGCAGTGGGGCATTGCTTTCAGAAAGTCCTCAACAAGAAGCGCGCTTCGATACCGATGTTTATCAGAATACGCTGCAAGAGGTTGACCATTTAGTGACCAAAATACTACATGAGAATGTAGGTATTAATAATATTAGCCCTGAATAGGGGCGGTTATGAATGATCAAACCTATACGCCGCCGAGTATTGTTCTAGCAACTATTGCATTGGCTTTAGCAACTTTTATGCAAGTGCTTGATAGCACTATTGCTAACGTTGCTTTACCAACGATTGCTGGAAATTTAGGAGTGAGTTCAGAGCAGAGTACCTGGATCATTACTTCTTTTGCGGTATGTAATGCTATTGCATTGCCACTCACAGGATGGCTTTCACGACGTATTGGTGAACTGAAGTTATTTATTATTTCTGTTTCACTGTTTACGCTAACCTCTTTTTTATGTGGTATCGCCACTAGCATGCCAGAGTTGATTACCTTCAGAGCGTTGCAGGGCTTTTTTGCTGGGCCAATGTTTCCCATGTGCCAAACGTTATTACTCGCTATCTTCCCCTCGATAAAGCGTGGCGCTGCATTAGCCTTAATAGCGATGGTGACAGTCGTTGCTCCGATAGTAGGGCCGATTACAGGCGGTTGGATCACCGATAATTATTCTTGGCCTTGGATCTTTTTTATTAATATTCCAATCGGTATTTTCTGTTGTGTAGTGGTCTGGGAGCAGTTAAAAGATCGAGTAGAAACAACTGCAAAAATGCCCATTGATTATATTGGTATTGCATTGTTAGTGTTAGGGGTTGGTTTATTACAAGTAGTATTAGACTTAGGCAATAATAAAGATTGGTTTGAATCCACACAAATCGTGATCATGAGTATTATTTCTGTGATTGCATTAATCTCATTTGTTATTTGGGAGCTGACAGAGAAAAACCCAATTGTAGATTTATATTTATTTAGAGATCGCAATTATACCTTTGGTACTATCGCTTTAGTTTTAAGCTATGCGGCTTTCTTTGCAATCAATATTATATTACCGCAGTGGTTACAACTGTATATGGGATACACGTCGATATGGGCTGGTCTTGCGGCTGCTCCAATGGGCGTACTACCATTAATATTAGCGCCATTAGTTGGAAAATATGCACATAAATCAGATCTAAGGTTACTCGCTAGCATTTCATTTATTGTGATTGGCATTTCTTGTTTCTTACGCGCCAACTTTAATACCTTTGTAGATTTTGCTTCCGTGGCTGAGGTGCAATTGTTCATGGGGATTGGGATTGCCTTCATGTTTATGCCATTGACCACTATTTTCTTGTCTAATTTAAAAGGCCATCAAATAGCCGATGCGTCGGGCTTAACGACTTTTTTACGTGTGTTAGGCGCAAGTTTTGCCTCCTCATTAACCACATGGTTTTGGAATCGTCGAGCCGACTATCACCACGCGACTTTGACGGAACATGTTAGTCAATATCAGTTAGGTACAGTGGAGTATTTAGATAAGATGGGGGGAGCAACCCAAGCTAATCTCGCATCCGTTAATAACATTGTTACTCAGCAATCATATATGATGTCGATGAATGATTACTTTTATATGCTAGGTTGTTTATTTTTTGTCTTAATTGGTCTGATATGGTTTGCAAAAGGCCCTTTTATCAAATCAGCCCCAGCGGCGGCAGGAGATTAAACATAAGCTTGTATTAGTTGAATGGTTGGTAGAGGTTTTTAATGTAAGGGCTCACTGTAACTTATTGCTTTTGATTAGGAATAAATTATGTAATTGTGTCTTCATAATGTCCATCTTAATACTATTTTTTCAATTTTATTTCTTCAACATTATTTATTTAACATAGCTTATTCAATACTATTTTTTCAATGCTACTTTTCAAATGATACTTTTTCATAGGAAGGTTTTAATGAAAAATAAAGCTACAAAAGGTTACTTTACAGGGATTAATCATGACTGAATTAGAACAGCAATTAGCGTTTATCATCGAAATAGACAAACTAAAAGCGGTATACCGTCAAACCACGGTCAAAGAAGATAAAAACCGCCATGAAAACAGTGCAGAGCATAGCTGGCACATCACGCTTACTGCACAGTTATTGCAAGGTTATGCAGAAAAGCCGATTAATATGACGCGCGTAATTAAGATGCTATTGATCCACGATATTATTGAAATTGATGCGGGAGATCTATTTGCCTTTGCCGAACAAAAAGACCATCAACAACAAGCTTTAAAAGAAGAAAAAGCGGCACAACGTTTGTTTGGTTTATTGCCCACTTCACAAAGCGAAGAGTATAAAAGTCTGTGGCTTGAGTTTGAAGAAGCTAACACTAGCGATGCACAATTTGCTAAATCCATGGATAGAATATTACCACTGGTGCAAAACATGAATAACCAAGGCGGTAGTTGGGCTAAACATAAAATCAGTCAAGCACAGGTGTTGGCACGCAACAATCACTTACAAACTATAGCGCCTAAATTATGGCAATATGTTGTTTCACAAACTGAGCTTGCCGTCGCTAAAGGTTGGTTGCTTACCGCTAATTAATCAGTAATAAAAGGTTTAATGTTTTATTCATTAAATCTACTGCACTCATCTGTGTATTTAAGCCTTAATTAGATCGTGCAATAGTGCCAATTAAGGCTGTACTTCGATTTAAAAGTCGATTTAAAAGTTGATTTAGTAAAGCATTTAAGAAAACCTATTTAAGAAAAACAATAAAATAACTGTCCTATTTAACTCAAGAAAGGGTATTTTTTGATTGATGTAATGGTGTGTTGATAGATATAAAATTTTAATGATTAGGCATTTTCATTGGTAGCTTTCAATCTAGGCTAGATGTATTGTGGCTAGCCAATGGCTATCATCAATATAGCTGTAATAGGTTAGATTTTAATGCATGCGATGAAGAGAGAAAATATGACGAATAAAGTAGATGTTGTTATACCTACTGCCCCTATCAAACCTTACGTACATGATATGCACGGCCACAAACGTAAAGATAATTATTTTTGGTTACGTGATGATAAGCGAGAAGACCCTGCGGTATTAGCTTATTTAGAAGAAGAAAATAACTACACAGAACAACAAATGGCCCCTTTGTCTGCGTTACAGCAAACCTTGTATGATGAGATGGTCGCAAGACAGGAGCCTGAAATAGAATCCGTTCCGTATTTTAAAAAAGGCTTCTGGTATATCTCTCGTTACGATCAAGGTAAGGATTATAGCGTTTATACACGCCGTAAAGGTACGCTAGAAGCGACCGAAGAAATCTTTTTTGATTGTAATGAACGAGCACAAGGTTTTGCCTACTATCAATTAGGTACACTTGCATTATCGCCTAATTCAATGCTTTTGGCCTTCAGTGAAGATACCGTTAGTCGTCGTCAATATACTTTACATTTTAAAGATCTACGCACTAATGGGATATTTGCAGATAGTATTGAAGATGTGACAGATGTAGTTTGGGCGAACGATAACAAAACTGTTTTTTATGTAAAACAACATACGCAAACGTTATTATCATATCAGGTATATCGTCATACATTAGGTGAGCCATCTACAAATGATGTACTTATCTATGAAGAAACTGACGATACTTTTTCTTTGGGTTTATATAAAACACGATCAGAAGAGTATTTAGTAATTTGTGCTGATAGTACTATGACTTCTGAATGTTTGATCATAGATGCAAACCAACCATATAAAGATTTTAAATATTTCTTACCAAGACAAAGAGACCATGAATACAGTGTTGATCATTTCCATGGCCAATTCTTTATACTGAGTAATTACAGCGGCAAAAACTTTGCTTTACACACAATAACGACACAACTGGACGAGTTGCAAACGGTCCAACCTGAACACTGGCAAACACTAGTACCGGCAAGAGAATCTATTTTGTTGGAAGGTTATGAGTTAATGCAGGACTGGTTAATTGTTGAGGAGCGTGAACTAGGCTTACCAGTATTACGACAAATCAATTTTAAAACCGGAGAGTCCCGTGCTCTGACTTTTCATGATCCCGTTTACACTGTGTTCAGCCATCATAATCCACAACCTGCGACGAGTAAATTTCGTTATCAATATACCTCTTTTACAACACCCTCTACCGTCTACGAATTAGACCTTGATAGTGGCAAAATTGTGCAGCTAAAACAAAGCCAAGTAATGGGGGATTTCGATAGTGAAGATTATCAAAGTGAACGTGTTTGGGTAACCGCAAGAGATGGTGCAGAAGTGCCTGTTTCATTGGTTTATAAGCGTGAACTATTTAATCATAGTAATCCATTACTTGTTTATGCTTACGGCTCCTATGGCCATAGTTTAGATATTGGTTTTAGCTCTGCTAACCTAAGCTTGCTAGATCGTGGTTTTGTTTATGCTGTTGCGCATATACGTGGTGGTGAAGAGTTAGGTCGTGATTGGTATGAACAAGGTAAATTACTGCAAAAGAAAAATACCTTTAATGACTTTGTTGATGTGTCGAAGGCTCTGGTTGCAAAAAAATATGGCGCTGAAGATAACGTATTTGCAATGGGAGGAAGTGCTGGTGGTTTATTAATGGGGGCTGTTATCAACCAAGCACCTGAACTATACCGCGGCGTGGTTGCTGCTGTGCCCTTTGTTGATGTTGTTTCAACGATGTTAGACGATTCCATTCCATTAACCACGGGGGAATATGATGAATGGGGGAATCCAAATGATCCTGAATTTTATCATTATATGCTTGAATATAGCCCCTATGATCAAGTTAAAGCAAAAGCGTATCCGAATATGCTAGTTACCACTGGGTTACATGATTCTCAGGTTCAATACTGGGAACCTGCTAAATGGGTTGCCAAGTTACGAGAATTAAAAACCGATGATAATCAGCTAATGTTATACACGGATATGGAAGCCGGACACGGTGGTAAATCAGGAAGATTTAAACATTTTGAAGATACGGCCCGAGAGTTTGCTTTCTTGATTGATCTTGCAAAATGTTAAGCTTTATTTTGACTCTTAGATACCCTTAGATAGCTTACTTAATTAAAAATAGTTTGGCTGAATAATAGATAGCACTTAGATAACAACTAATAAGTGATGAAAATGTAGCCCGTTTTTATCACTTTTTTTGACTATCGCTAGCCAATTTCGCTTTTACTCTGTCCTAATAATTCTAATCTCAATAACTTATTGCTCTACTTTATACCAATTCCGCTAAATAGATGATCAATCTTGCCGTTAAAATAGATCGCTTTTCAGTTAGAAACTCTGAAAAAAGAATAACTATTAGGTGGAATTAAAATATTTTTATCTCGAATTCACATTAACTACATAAGGTTAACTAAATTTATTATCGAATATCAAATTATTTATCTGCATATTTATTGATCTAGTTAAATGTGTACTTACCATAAATAACTTATATTTGTGATTATGGTTTGATTATTTTTTTTTATTTAATGCCTTAAGCTGTTGATTTAAATGTTTATGCGTGTATTGTTGAATTGAATATATCAAATGAATGAAATAATTAGTTATTAATGTGAATATAAGATTCTTCTTACTCTGAATCATTAAACAATGGAGACCTGAATGCACCTATTTAAGTATTTTGAGCCCGCTAGGTTGGATGTCATTGAAAGTGGATGTATTCGTTTAACGCAACCTATCGACTTTAATGATCCTTTTGAATTAAAGCCTGTCACTTCTACTTGTGGTATCAAAGATGCTATGCCAGATGTATCCAACACAGAAGAAAACTTAGGTTCATATAATAAAATAGATAAGCTACCAGTAAAAGCGTCAAGCCCAGATTTAGAGTTTAAAGCGAATAAAAATTTATTAGAAGAGCAGCAAGTGATTGCAACTACGCCGCCAGAGACTAGTAGTTTTACGGGGGAAACTAGCGAACAAAATCAGGGGGAAGTAATAGGCGTACTTTGCTTAACGGAGGAGCCAGATAATTTATTAATGTGGTCACATTATGCTGATTCCCATCAAGGGTTCTGCGTTAAATTCGATACTTCTAATTACTTTTTTAACCAAAAGAGAACCATGGAGGACGATTTTTACCATCTTAGGAAAGTTGAGTATATTGAGCAACATCCAATTAAAGTGATTAAGTCTAATGTCGGTGTAGATTTACTATTACATAAATCTGATACCTGGTCACATGAAAAAGAGTGGCGGTTTTGTGCAGTTTTGCACGACTCAGATATGCTAATTGAATGTGCGGATAGCGATATACATTTATTTAAATACCCTAAAGAAATCATTAAGGAAATTATTTTAGGAGCGAATGCTTCAGAGGAGCTTGCTGACAAAATAAAAACAATTATTGACCAGACTCCAGAGTTTTCACACGTGAAGTTGAGTAAAGCCTATATTGCAGAAAAGTCCTATCGTTTAGAATTTAAAAGCTTATAAATACACTTATTATTTAAATCTGAGTAATTCCCTAAATACTTTTTTGTATTAAAAAATAGTCGTAACGCTCGATTCATAACATTCGATTCATAACCCTCGATAAAGATTAAGCTTATTTATTAGAGGAAATGATCATTTAAATCACTAAACTGTACCTTTACGTCCTGAGCTCCTTTTTGCATAAGGAGTTACTTTTGTACAAAGAGTTACTTTTTGAACATCGAGCAAAAGTAACTAAGGTATAAACGAATAAGCATAAGCGGCTTAGCTCGGGGCATTTAACTCTCATTTGGGTTAACAAGACTCACGCCGTTATGACTCTATTTGCTTACGAAAAAACTGCACCATTTCATCACGGGTTTTAAGATGTTTGAGGTGAAAAATATCCATTGGGAATAGTAGTTCAATCACACCAGTATCAAATATACGTTTTACTTCGTATTCATTATGAGCAACATCTTGTTGATATCTATAATTTAACCAGGTTTTATTCGTATGAATAATAAATTCCACTCGCATACCGCCTAAACGAGCAAAAAACTTCATCATAGCTGTTTTATCACTAGACCCTACTGCGCGACCTTGATATTGAGAATGTTCACTTAAAGTGTCGGAGATATCCTCTAAAACCATTAAAGAGTTTGCTTTTGAAGCGCTACGCGTGAGGTGTTGCTGAAAAGCTTTTACATCGCTTACCGAATCAAGTACGGCCATCAGTCCAAGTTCATCATCTACTGCAACCGCTGGATTTTTTTGGTTTTTTCGTAATAGTTTTAAAACCTTTGCCTGCGGTGGTTTTTTTCTAATAGAAACGTAAATAGGAGTTTTTTTCACTCCGACTGTAAAGCTACGGCGTTTTAATAGAGTTAACTTTTCACCTTTTGCTAGTTGTATTAACTTAGCCTGTGCTGGATCTAAAACCGTTACTGCATTACAGCTAAAGTCCTCTGGTCGATGTTTTGAATAGAGATAGACGGGATCCAGTTCCCCTATTTTTAAATTTGGGCTCCAAACATAACCGTTTAAAAAGGCTAGAAAAGCGGAGAATTTGCTTTCAATATCTGTTTCTCGTTCTCGTTGATCAATACTTGCAGCGAGGGTCATTAAAATGAGTTTACGTCGCGCTTCAAAGCGTGCTTTTTTATGGTAACCATCATTGAACATGATTAATAACAATTCAACGGGGTTGTTAGTGACTTCTATCTCATTAGTCGCTTCAATATGTGAAGCGTAGGGAGAAAGGATTTTACCAATAATAGAGTGAATGACGGCATCAGCTGTACGAGAGTACTCATCTACACGGCTCTTTATTTCATTGAGGTTACCGTTGATGCCAAACATATTACCTAATAAGCACAATGCTCGCTCAGAGCGCTTTTCTCGTAATGCTTTATCTGAAATGAGGGTTTGAATTTGCTCAAAATCATCAACGCCTAAAAATTCAAATATTTGGCTACGTAAAGCGCGATATTTTGTGACGTTGTTAGGATTCTTTTGTAAATTTTTTAACCATTGACGCGTTTGCTGAGAAAAGCGTCCGATATTTAGTGAGTGTTCAGAAACAGTGAAAGGCCCTGATTGTTGAAGAGAAGTAAAAACGCTGTTTGTAGAGAGCACTGACATAAAACCACCAAAACGATATAAAACCCATGCATTAACTGCATTCATGTAATAAATATACACTAATTAATTGATTTAAAAATAATAAAAATGAGAAGCACTATTAGAATGATTATTACGGTTGCTGATAAGAAGTTCAATTTAAGCTATTTAGCGAGTAACTTTATTCCTGATTTTATATAAAAATAGATAGCAAATAAGGTATTAGCTGATTTCATTTATTTATCACTAATAGTGTTGATATGACAAGCGAATGATATGAATTCAATTTCTTGTTCTGGTTTGATAATAACTAGCATAAAAATCATAAGAGATTGAAAAGTAATTATAAAAATAACGAATCTTTCTCTTAGAGCAGTGTGTTAATTTCTCTTTAAGGTTTCAAGACATTTACTTGAATTTATATTTTTAGTTTTAGCTCTCTTGTTTTTACCTGATATTTAATAGGGAATAATCGAAAAATAAAGTTATTGATTTTATTGGTGTTTTTGATCTCATTGGTCTTTAAGTAAACTAACGATAATTTTCATTCTTGCTACACTTTAGAGGTATCTGTCAATGTCGCCAGATGCTAAATAGGTGCTTTTAGATCTTAGATTTAGCACATTAAAAACTAAAGGAAATAATAATGATTGATAACCTAGCAAGAGAAAATAAAGTAAATATTATCGCTCAACAAGATCAGTTGGATAAAGAATACTTACAGCTTAAAACACATTATGATGAAAAATATAAAGCAGGTTGGTACTTTATGCACGCGCAGCCTCGCCCATGTTTTAGTACATTATTATTAGACGAGTTAAATGATTATGCGAAAAATATTAAAACAGAGATGGTCAATAGTGAACAGCAAAAATATGATTATCTGATCCTTGCTTCTGATGTTGATGGTATTTTTAATTTAGGTGGCGATTTAGCCGTTTTTCTTGAATTGATAAAAAAACAAGATCGTGCAGGATTACTAGCCTATGCAACAAAGTGTATTGATGTTTTATACCATAACATCACCCATCTGGATTCAGAGCTGACTACCATTGCTTTAGTTCAAGGTGATGCATTAGGAGGAGGGTTTGAAGGTGCTTTATCAAGTAATGTTTTAATTGCTGAACGTGGTACCAAGCTTGGTTTGCCAGAAGTCTTGTTTAATCTATTTCCAGGAATGGGGGCTTATTCATTACTCAGTCGAAAAGTAAGTGCAGCAAAAGCCGAAGAAATTATTTTAAGTGGTAAGTTGTATTTAGCTGAGGAGTTGTTTGAGCTAGGGATCGTTGACGTATTGGCTGAGAAAGGAGAAGGAGAAAAAGAGGTCTATCGTTATATTAATGCAGCAAATCGAAAAGCAAACAGTTACCAAGCTATTCGTAAAGTACGTGATATTTGTGCTCCCATTCCTTATAAAGAGTTAATAGATGTTACTAATATTTGGGTCGATTCAGCGTTAAAGTTAACAGCTAAAGATCTTCGAATGATGGAAAGATTAGTGATGCGTCAATCAGCAAAAAATATCTCATAATCAAAATATTTCATAATCTAAGTTATATAGTTTTTATTGTGGTCTCAATTCCATTTTAAAATAGATATAAAATCGTAGCTAAAGCACTATACTTTTTATCTTATTTTTCTGTAGAAGATTTTACTAAGGCATTATTCAAAGCTTCTACAGTTTTAGTAAAATTGTATTCAATATCGCCTACTAATACAGTGAGCTTTGGAGTGCCAATATCATAAGGTTTACACTCTTCTCCTTTCCTACATATTTCTACTAGTCTGTCTGCCCCAAGTTCCGATGCTGCACCTTTTAAAGCATGTAGTGATTCACGGAATTGCAAATAGTCACCAATAATGGCTTGTTGTAAGTATTTAATATGCTTATTACCATCTTCTGTAAAACCTGTAATTAAGCACGTCATAAACTCAACATCATTATCTAATTGAAATAGTTCCTCAAGGACGGCACTATTATACCATTCATTATCAGCATGCTGCTTTTTAAGGTTTGCTATGCTTGTTGGAGTAGGGGCTGTATTGCTGATAGTTGAATTGCTAATCGTTGAACTGGAGGTATTAGAAATTACCGCTATTTTTTTCAATAAATCATGAGAATCAATAGGTTTAGTTAAAAATTCATCGACACCTAAACTAATACCTAGTGCTCTAGCTTCAGGTGTTGCATCGGCAGTTAACATGATGATCGGCAGCGTATTACTGGTATCCATAAAGCGTAATGCCTGTACAACTTCATCACCAGAGCACTTAGGCATATTTTTATCGACAATTAATAAGTCAAAGTGTTCTAAATCTGTGCTTAACTTGTCTAGTGCTTGTTCGCCATCATTAGCGATAACAATAGAATGACCTGCTCGTTTTAAAATACCAGATAAAACCTGTTGGTTAACTTTATTGTCTTCAGCAACGAGTATGTTTAATGCCTTCGCTCCATTCTGGCTGTCATAAAAATCACTTAAAGAAACAACTTTTTTGTTACTGCTATCAATGCGCTGTGCTGTATGTAGGGCGTTAAATAATGAGCGTTTATCGTTGATATCAGCAATCACCGAGATGAAGTCTTGTCTTATTTTTTCGTTGTGTAGATGTACAGGTTCTGGATTAAGCAGTACTAACGATAGCCCATCTAATAATTTTTCCGATGCTAAAAGGTTGCTAAACTGTATTGGACTCATGCCCTGTAGACTAAATCTATCTACGAGCAGTATCTTATAACCTCGTGCTTGGCCGAGAGCATTTTTTTGCATTCTTAATGTCTGTACTGGAGATTTAGCAAAATCTGCAGATAAATCCCATGTTCTTAAAAAAGACTGTACCGATTTCTTAGTTGTATCGGTTGCCATAATTAATAAATCACTGTCATTTACAGTTAGAGAAACATTCGGAAGGATCGTAAAAGGAAGTTCAAACCAAAAAGTTGAACCTTGATCTAATTCACTTTCAACCCCTATTTTTCCTCCCATTAATTCAACCAACTCTTTTGAAATAGTGGTTCCTAGCCCTGTACCATTGATATGACGTATCGCAGCTTTTCCAACTTGAGTAAAATCGTCAAATACGCTTAGTAGTGATTTTTTATCAATACCTATACCAGTATCTTTAATATCAAAGCGAATAACAGTGGCGCTTTCCTGCTCGGAAACAAGGTAAATATGCACTTTAATTGTGCCTTGATCAGTAAACTTTATCGCGTTCCCTATTAGGTTTACTAAAACTTGACGGATATATTGCTGATCTGCTTCTATTTGTAAGGGAACATCAGAATCAATGTTTAATATAACAGTTAAGCCTTTGGCTTTTGCAATCAGTTTTTGTGTATCAATAACTGAATTAATTAAAGTATGTAAATCAACGGATTCTTTATTGATTGTTATTTTCCCTGCTTCAATTTTAGAAATATCTAGCACTTTTTCAATTAATCCTAGTAGCGTTTTTGCAGAGCTTTGCATGGTGCTAACTAGTTGATATTGTTCTTGATCGAGTTTAGTTTCAATGAGGAGATCTCCAAGCCCTAATACACCATTTAAAGGAGTTCTTAGTTCGTGTGACATATTAGCCAAAAAGCGAGTTTTAGCTTGATTTGCTTTTTCTGCCATATCGATTGCAGCATATAGTTTTTTAATTAAAAATATTGAATATAACGGGATCAGAGTGATCACGATTAATAGGCTTATTGCTATCGTCATTTCAGTCTGCCAATAACCACCCCAATAAATCGCAGATATAAATCCAATAATGCCTATTACCATAGAAATATAGAGATAATTAACGCCGAACCTAAAACCATTACCTAAAATAACCCACAGATAGAAAACAAATAAATACACTGTTTCTTGCGCCGCAGTGGCCATTAATACAGACAGAGAGATAAGGTCTAAAAATATACCTATCACTCTTCTCGTTGGGCTGACTTTAGGGTTGATACAAATAGCGGTAAAGAGAGCGATAGCAACACTAGATGCGACGAGTATCACTATCTTAATTGTAGAGTTTAATAAATCGCTAAACTGTTCCTCTGCACCCCATGGAATACAGAAAATTAGAATTAATAATAAGGCAATAATAACACGAACGAAGGCTTGCTCTGATTCGGGATCAGCCGTTTTTTTGAGCGAGGCATTGACCGCATTTAGTTTTTTACATAGTAAGTTCATTCAAGCATCGAATCCGTTTAATGGTCTATTAATTGCTTTCTACAGTTTATTACTAGCAGTCTGTGCCACTGTTAGCTATCGGGATATTCGCTATGTATTGCAGTGATATTAGGCAGGCGCTTTAAGAATGCATCAACACACTTTGGGTCAAATTGTGTACCGGATTGTTTTTTAAGAAAATCAATCGCATCTTCAAGTGGCCAGGCTTTTTTGTAGGGTCTAACAGACATTAATGCATCAAATACATCGGCAACGGAAACAATACGTGCGATTAGTGGGATTTGAGAACCAGTTAACTGATTAGGGTAACCTTCACCATTAAAGCGCTCATGGTGATTAAGGGCTATAATGGCGCCCATTTGCATATATTTTGATTGACTACCCGAAAGAATTTCATATCCAATCGTGGTATGAGTTTGCATGATTTCCCACTCTTCTGGAATAAACTTTCCTTCTTTTAATAAGACACGGTCAGGAATACCAATTTTTCCAATATCATGCATTTGCGCAGCATGTTCAAGATCATTACATTCATTCTCATTTAAGCCGATTTCTTTAGCTATTTCTTTGGCATATTTTGCCATTCTAATAACATGATTACCGGTTTCTTCATCGCGATATTCACCTGCTTTCGCAAGTCTTAAGATCGTTTCTTGTTCTCGTTGAAGAATTTGTTCTGTGGCTAAATGTACTTGCTCTGCTAACCAATCGGCTCTATTTTGAATGATCACATGTTGCTTATGTAGTTTTAATAAATTTCTGCAACTTGTACGGCATTCGATTTGGTCGATAGGTCTATTTAAAAATGCGGTTGCACCTGCTTCTAGGGCTTCATGACGCACTTTTTTCTCACTAACAACAGTGATCATCATGATCGGAATATGTTCACCTGTTGCTGTGTTACGCACTGCTTCAATGAACTCTATTCCATTTAAACCGGGCATTCTATAATCGGTGACAATCAGGTCTGCTTGGTTGTTTTCTAACCAGTTTAGTGCTTTTCTAGGATCAGCAAAATCAATCACTGTAATGTCATCAGCAATCTGTAGAATAATTTTTTCTAGGATCATCCTTCCCGTTGACTGATCATCAACGACCACCACTTGTCTTTGGTTATTCACAATAGTACTTCCACTTAAATTTTAAAGAATTAGTTTATGAAATAGGACAGGTGTAACTTCATTTACCCTTTAGTCATTTTCCTATTACCTAGCATCTAATTTTAATACATATGATGATTATTATTATTATGTGTATTAGCATCTATCAAGCCGCTGTAAATGAGAAGCTTGTGAAGATGGTTTTATGACAGAGTATAGATAATAACGTATCTTTTAGGTTGTTTATTAAAAAATGATCAATTAAATCCTATTGGGACACTTATTGAATTATTTATCACTAATATTATTGTTTTTTTTGATTTTAAATAATGCAAAAAATACTCAGTTATGAGTAGCGTAAATTACTGCAATTTAGAACACAACCTAAACCTGAACTTTAATTACGTGTGTTTATCAGTAAAATTATCGGTATATTACAAAGGTGCAGATTCTTTTATGGTGAAGCCTTTAATAATGAAACAGTTAATGGTGTAGCAGTCAAAACATGTAATAAATATTGATGCAGTAAATCTTAATTTAGTCGATCTTAATTTAGTCGATCTTAATTTAGTAAATAGTAATGTAATTTATTTGATTAACCGATTTTGATTAAAGCATCGTATGTAATAACCTCGTACTATTAATACATAATCATTTGCTATCTACTATGTGATTATTTTCTTCTTAATAAATTAAGGAAACTACCATGACTCAAAGCTTCAATAACGACGCCATTAAAACGGCTATTGTTGGTTATGGCTTTTCAGCTACAACCTTCCACCTTCCTTTTATTGACACTTTATCTGAATTTGATGTTACCGCGATCAGTAGTAGTCAAGCTGGTAATGTTGAGCAAGATTGGCCCAAAGTACAACATTACCTAACTGCCGAAGAGATGATTGGTAATAGCGATGCACAATTAGTAATTATTACTGCACCAAATGATGTGCATTTTTCATTAGCTAAATTAGCGTTAGAAAATAATAAGCATGTTATTTTAGAAAAACCATTTGTGACAAAAATCACTGATGGAAATGCTTTGATAAGCCTTGCTAAAGAGAAAGGTTTGTTACTTAGCGTTTATCATAATCGTCGTTGGGACGGTGATTTTTTAACGGTTAAGAAGCTTATTGAAGAAAAAACACTGGGGCACATTAAGCATTTTGAATCTCACTTCGATCGTTTCAGGCCTGTCGTTCGTCAACGCTGGCGAGAAAGTGCTCAAGATGGCGGTGGTATTTTATTTGATTTAGGACCGCACCTAATTGATCAAGCTTTACAGCTATTTGGACTACCTGAAGCGATTACTGCACATTGTAAGATCACGCGTGAAGGCTCTTCTAATATCGATTATTTTAATTTAACACTCCATTATCCCGATAAATTAGCTTCTTTGAGTGCTTCTTTGTTCTCTGCTGGACCCAATTTACGTTTTAATATTCAGGGAGATCAAGGTACTTACAGGAAATTAGGCTTAGATCCGCAAGAAGATCTATTGAAAGCAGGTGTACGACCTGACGGTGAATATTGGAATAATGAAAGTGTTGAGCAATACGGTACTTTATATACGGAAGAGGCGTTAGAGGCGGTTAAAACTGAACGCGGTGGTTACCAACACTTTTATCATGGTATTGCTAATGCTATTAATGATGCAGGCCAAGTACCTGTATCTGCGGAAGATGCGTTATGGAATATTCGTTTGATTGAATTAGCGATGGAAAGTGAACGTTTAGGTAAAACTATGGCAGTTAAATTATGAGCTCAAACTATTCATTAAATGACTTATTAGCACAAGAATCGCAGCTACAGTTTGCGTCTTTTAACAATCAAACAGCTTGGGCGTTAGGTTGTAAATTGAAACAATTAGCCGAAACTAGAGAGGCGCAAGTTACGATCGAAGTTTATGCTTTCAACCAATGCCTATTTAGCTACGCAATGCCAGGAACTCAGCCAGATAATCTACATTGGATAAAACGTAAACGTCAAACCGTGTTGCGTTTTGGACATAGTTCTTATTACATCGGTCAATATAATAGCGCTAAGCATAGAGTGTTCGAACAGCAAGACCATATTAACGCTGATCTGTATTGTGCTCATGGCGGGGCTTTTCCAATTATTATTAAAAATTCAGGTGTAGTAGGAGTAGTGACGGTTTCTGGGTTACCGCAGGAGCAAGATCATCAACTGATATTGGATGCCTTGGATGAGTTAGTGGATTAGTGCAGGTGATGATTAAAGAGGGACTATTTAGCTTTTGAGGCTGCAATAAAAATGCTGTAACCCTGTCCTAAAATATGTGTTATTCACTTCAATGTTGAATCAGCGATTCATTTACTGTGAAATATTAAAAAGCCATTGCTTATGTTATCAGCAATGGCTTTTTTGTTATGTCTACGTTGCTCATTCTTATTTAAGAAAGCTTATCTTAGCTATATACATGTTAGCTTCGTTAAATGAGTACCGTTAAATTTATTGACCGTAGATATCAAAGCTAAAATAACTTGCTGCTATTTTATCATAGGTACCATTTTTACGGATTTCTGCAATAGCAGCATTAAACTTCTCTGCTAATGCTTTATTGTTTTTACGAAAAGCCAGTGCAGTGCCTTCCCCTACATAAGCTTTATCGGTTACTAACTTGCCTTTTAACGCAAAGTTAGCACCACGTTCTTTTTCTAAAAAAGCTAACACTAATTGATCTGAGTTTGCAAAGGCGGTATCTAAACGGCCATTGGCTAAATCAAGATATACTTGGTCTTGTCCGCTATAGCGTTTGATAGTGGCAACATCACCGTACATATCTGTCACATAATTATCATGTATGGTACCTACTTGAACGCCAATAACTTTACCTGTTAAGCCTGCTTTATCGATACTGAAGTTTGCATCTTTAGCAGTAACAAAACTGGCTGGTGTTTGATAATATTTTTTACTAAATAAAACACGTTTTTTACGATCTTCAGTAATACGCATAGATGCCATAATGACATCCGATTTTCTTGATAATAAACCTGGAATGAGTCCATCCCAACTTTGTGTTACCCACTCACACTTCAGCTCTGCTTGTTTACACAAAGCATCTGCGATCTCAATATCAAAACCAACAGGTTTACCGGTATTATCCTTATAATTGAAAGGTGGGTAAGTAAAGTCAGAAGATAGGCGTATAGGCTTAGTTTCTTGGGCTTGCAATGGGGTTATAAAAATTGACGATAATACAATCGCTGCAATATGTAATGCTTTCATGTTTAGATCCTTCTAGTGTAATGTTATTGAAAATGTTTAAGTGTATTGAGTGTTTCGAGCATACTTTTTTTGGAGCCAATAGTGATTCGTACGCAGTCACTAAGTGCTGCTTCATGTGCTTGGTTACGAGTAATAATTCCCTGCTTAACGAGGTAATCAAATACATTAAGGCCTTTATTAAACTTAATTAAAATAAAATTAGTTTGGCTACTATAAATCGTCTCAACAATATTTAATTGTTGTAACTCAGATTTAAACCAATCACGAACCTCAACCAATTCAGCAGTTTGTTTGGACATGGCTTGTAAACCAGAGTCTGATAATGCTTTTAATGCAATTTCAGCAGTAGGATCAGCGATAGGGTAAGGTGGAATAAGGCGATTCACATAAGCCATTACACTGCTATCTGCTAACAAAAATCCACAACGAATAGCAGCTAACCCAAACGCTTTTGATAGGGTGCGTATTACAATTAAATGTGGGTATTTATTCATTAAATGTAACGCACTCTGATGTGCTGAAAATTCAATGTAAGCTTCATCGATAACCACTAAGGTCGATGTTTTACTGGCCTCTAATAATTCAATAATATCGGCTTGGTTAATACTATTACCGGTAGGGTTATTAGGTGAACATAAAAATAATAAGCTGCTGGTGGGCAACTGTGTTTTGATCTCTTCAACATTTAATTGAAAATTATCTAACAACGGAATTTTATTAGTTGTTACTGCAAACGAATCAGCGCAAAACTCATACATTCCATAGGTGGGAGGGCAAATAATTATTTGGTCATTCCCAGGTGTACAAAAAGTACGAATCAACAAATCTATTGCTTCATCGGCACCTCGTACGGTCACTATTTCACTATTTAGTTTACCAACACCTTGCTCGCAATAAGCGAGGTAAGCTTGCGCAGTATCCTGTGGTAAAAAATCAGGATAACGATTGTAATGGTTATTACTGCCTTTAGAGAGGTCACCATATTGAGCGCACGTTTCAAGTTCATTCGCATTTAGCCATAAATGTCCGATACCGCCTAAACGGCGTGCAGACTGGTAAGGAACGAGCTTTTCTACTGCGCTTGGTACTAATGTTGATGCTAATGATTTCATTAACGTATTTCCGATTGAAGTTAAATACAGCCAAAAATAAAAATTGAATATTTATACTTTAAAAGTGCGTAAATATTCAGTTTTTGAATTGTAAGCGATTTAAACAAATCTTCATTGAAAGAAGAAACGAAAAATTGGTATAGTAGGTATGCGAAAAGAACATAGCTTGATGATTGTATCTACTCATTGGTGACGAGGTAAGTGTTCTATTCGCATAAATTCACGTTTTAGTGCTGTGCATATTTCAAGTGTTGAATTAATTGATTAGGTTTAAAACCTTAAAGCTTATTATTTGAATAGCAACACTAGCATTGAATGAAAACAATAACTGACTAATCTTTCACGTTATAAAAATGAGGTAATGATGGATAACCGTTTACCATCTACAAAGGAGATGCAGGCATTTATTGTTACTGCCGAACATTTAAAGTTTACTGTCGCGGCACAAATTTTAAATTTAACGCAGGGTGCAGTCAGTCGTCAGATTATTTCACTTGAGAAAAAATTAAATATTCCTCTATTTCATCGTCACGCTCGTGGCTTGAGTTTAACTGATAAAGGCAAAGATTTTTTGCCGTTAGTTAAGCAAGTGATTAATCAGATGAAAAGTGCGGTCGAAAAAGTATCTGATATTAAACCTATCATTAGATTAAAAGTGCCTAGTTGCATTACCACATGGCTATTACCCCAAATAATGGCATTTCAGCAAGCATTCCCAGATATTGCCGTAGAGCTAACTTCATCCATTAAACATGATATCAATTTTGCCTTTGAGTCCTTTGATGCTGCTATTTGCTATTGCACGGTTATTAAAGATAAAAACTTAAGTAGTCAGCTACTGTTTGAAGAATATTTAACACCGGTGTGTTCTCCCTCTTTATTAACTGAGGCACAAACACAGCTGAGTATCGAAGAGATGGGGCAATTACCATGGTTGCATGCAACACCACAGCAAAGTGATTGGAGTTTATGGTTGAATGAAGCCGGTTGTGCATCATTAACCGCTAAACATCATCAAAATTTTGCAACGTTAGATTTGGCAGTCGGCGCAGCTATTCAGGGGTTTGGGATTAGTATCGGGGATGTCACGCTAGCTGCTTCTGAGCTTGAAGCTGGAAGACTTTGTCAGCCTCATTCATTGCAGGTTAAATCTGGAAAGGGCTATTATTTCGTTTTCCCAAAGGTCACTAATAACCTCACATTACAAAATTTAATCAATTGGTTAGATAGTTGATAGTCTTATTTTTAGCCTTATTTTATTAAAAATAATGGAATAAAAATGTAATGCATAAAAAAATCCGAGAGCAGAAGCTGTTCTCGGATTTTATGTAATCTATTTACTCAACAAGCTCGTTTGCTTAATAAGCTGCTTATTTTTAAAGCTACTTACTCTGAAACGAATAAAGCGCTAAGTTAATCGTTAGATTCTTCACGTGGTGTACGCTCATTTGCTTCACGTACTTTCAATGAACGTTCTTGGAACTCTTGTTCATTTAATGCTTGAATTGCATTGGCTGCATCACTTTCAGGCATTTCAACAAAACCAAAACCACGGCGTTTACCAGTATGTTTGTCCTTCATGAGACGCACTGAAATAACTTTACCGTGTTCTGAAAACAGCGTACGGATTGCCATTTCATTTGCACGGTAAGGTAAATTACCAACATAAAGCGTGGTAGTTGCAAAGTCGCTTTCTGCATCGCTGGTTGCTGAAGCCGCTGCTGAGCTTGTACTTTTTGATGCAGTACTTGTGCTTGAATTTGCAAATTGAATTAAGAACCCACTAATGACAGCACCCGCAGCAAATAAAACTGCACCACCTAGTGTGATTGGAAGTAAAGTGATCACAGCTGCGCCAATAACGGCAACTGCAACAGAAAGCAACACTGGAGTGTTTGATTTCATAATTTAATAACCTCAAAAAAATAATAAAAGAAAAATAACTAGAAACGTAAGTGTTTATTCAAAGACATTGTTTGAATTCATCACATAGTGCTTTAGAGAATGGTGGCTGTATCCTTGCCATTGTCAATCCATTAAAAGCTAAGCTATTGTATGTCAAAAAAACGATTTAGCGTTAATAGATTGGCAAATCCACTTTGATCTTGTTGATGAAAAGTTAAAAATGTGAAGCAAGCCTCGCTGCTTATGCATGAAATATGACCGTTGACTGCTGTTTTTTTATACTAAGTTTTATTTGCATTGTAAAAGTTAAACTTTCGAACAGGTAAAATTATAGGATGTAAAATATTGACTTCAAATGATAAAGACGGAAGTGTTTAAAGATGGAGATTAAAACAGAAATTAGCTAGAATGCACCGCAATTAAGCTGCGCAAATTAGGCGTGCTATCAACAGATATTAAAAATAAGCATTAAAGCCGCTTAATAACTGCAAAAATGCAGTGTTAAGTAATGCCAATGGTATCAAATATTCGATTTTAATTTTACGTTAAGAATACTTAGTTTGATGTGAAAATTGCTGTAAATGGTTGTTCCCTTTACGAAACTGGCAATTAAAAACAAGCTATATTAACAAGTAGAATAGATCTCTTAATAATTACGATTGGTATAAGCTGCGATAAAGTGGTTCTCAATTTTGAAGAACTTGTATCGCAATGCACAATGTCGTCACTAACAAGGTATTTAAAGTATTCATGAAAAATATTCGTAACTTTTCAATCATTGCCCATATCGACCATGGTAAATCCACATTGTCAGACCGTTTAATCAGTACTTGTGGTGGTTTAACCGAACGTGAAATGGCGGCACAAGTAACCGATTCTATGGATATTGAGCGCGAACGTGGTATTACCATTAAAGCGCAAAGTGTAACTCTGGATTATAAAGCTAAAGATGGTGAAACTTACCAACTTAACTTCATCGATACCCCTGGACACGTAGATTTCTCTTACGAAGTATCACGTTCTTTAGCGGCTTGTGAAGGCGCGTTATTGGTAGTTGATGCTGGACAAGGCGTAGAAGCACAAACATTAGCAAACTGTTACACCGCATTAGAAATGAACTTAGAAGTGGTACCGATTTTAAATAAAATCGATTTGCCGGCTGCTGAACCTGATCGTGTTGCTGAAGAAATTGAAGACATTGTTGGTATCGATGCAACAGATGCGGTTCGTTGTTCAGCTAAAACGGGTCTAGGTATTGATTTAGTATTAGAAGAAATAGTACGCATGATCCCGCCACCTGTTGGCGATCTTAATGGTCCACTTCAAGCATTAATTATTGATTCATGGTTTGATAACTACCAAGGTGTTGTGTCATTGGTACGTATCAAGCACGGCCAAATTAAAGTTGGCGATAGAATGAAAGTAATGACCACGGGTCAAGTTCATTTAGTGACTAAAGTGGGTTACTTCACGCCGAAACAGAAAGAAACAGGTATTTTGAAAGCAGGCGAAGTAGGTTATGTGATCTCTGGTATTAAAGATATTTTAGGTGCACCAGTAGGTGATACGTTAACACTTGCCGATAATCCATCACCAAAAGCATTACCTGGTTTTAAACGTGTTCAGCCACAAGTTTACGCGGGTTTATTCCCTGTAAGCTCTGATGATTATGAAAACTTCCGTGATGCTTTGGGTAAATTGAGTATTAATGATGCTTCATTATTATATGAGCCAGAAAACTCGTCTGCACTAGGCTTTGGTTTCCGTTGTGGTTTCCTTGGTTTATTACATATGGAGATCATTCAAGAACGTTTAGAACGTGAATACGATATTGATTTAATCACTACCGCACCAACGGTTATTTTCGAAGTAGAAAAAAATAACGGTGAAATCGAATACGTTGATAGTCCTGCCAAATTGCCTGCTACCAATGACATTAATGAAATTCGTGAGCCAATTGCAGAATGTAATATTTTAGTACCGCAAGCTTACCTAGGTAATGTGATCACCTTATGTATCAACAAACGCGGTGTACAAACTAAGATGGCGTATCACGGTAATCAAGTTGCATTAACTTATGAGATCCCAATGGGTGAAGTTGTAATGGACTTCTTCGACCGTTTAAAATCAACCAGCCGTGGTTATGCCTCATTAGAGTATAATTTTATACGTTATCAGTTAGCTGACATGGTACGTGTAGACGTTATGATCAATGGCGATCGTGTTGATGCCTTAGCATTAATTACACACCGTGATAACTCAGAAACTTACGGGCGTGAGTTAGTTGAAAAAATGAAAGAGCTCATTCCTCGTCAAATGTTTAATATTGCAATACAAGCAGCGATTGGCAGTAAAATTATTGCTCGTTCAACGGTTAAACAGCTGACTAAAAATGTATTAGCAAAATGTTACGGTGGTGATATTAGCCGTAAGAAAAAACTGTTGAAGAAACAGAAAGAGGGTAAAAAACGCATGAAGTCTGTGGGTAATGTTGATGTGCCTCAAGAGGCTTTCTTAGCAGTATTACACATAGGTAAAGATAAGTAGTCTTCAATTGCTAACCCCCTTGTTAAGCAAAAGGGCGATAGCAATTAATAAAAGCTAATGCGCTGGTTTATTAACCCGCGCATTTTGTATTTTAAACGAGTCATATTAGTTAAAAATATTAATTAATATGATTTATAAAATTGATAGGAAAAAAAATGGCAAATTCATTTGCATTGATATTAGTGGTTTTAACGCTCTTAACCGGCGCGGCCTGGCTGTTTGATAAAATAAAGTGGGCGAAAAAGCGTAAACAGGCTTATGCCGATTTTCAAGCGCAATCTGAAATAGAATTAGACGATAAAACCTTAGCTAAAATGTACCCGGAAAATCCAATTATTGAGAATGCTCGTAGCTTATTTCCAGTGATTGCAACGGTATTTATTTTACGTTCATTTATTTATGAACCGTTTCAAATTCCATCTGGGTCGATGATGCCAACACTGTTGGTGGGGGATTTTATTCTCGTTGAGAAATTCTCATACGGCATTAAAGAACCTGTTTGGCAAAACACACTTATACCAACGGGGCATCCAGAACGTGGTGATGTTGCTGTATTTAAATACCCTGAAGATCAACGCGTTGATTTTATTAAACGCGTGGTGGGGTTACCCGGAGATCGTATTGTTTATAAAGATAAACAGTTGTACATCATTGCTGCCTGTGAAGAAGCCAAGTGCGGTGATTATAAAAAGTTAGACATGGAATTCCTAGGGGAACAAAACTTCAAACATGAAGCAAATACTGTCAAAGTGTATTCAGAAGTATTAGGTGACGTGAAGCATCAGTTATTAATCAATCCATTACGTGGTGAACCTGTGCAAGCTTATTTCCAACAAAAAGATGTCACAACTTATGCTTATGAGTGGGTGGTACCGGAAGGTAATTATTTCGTGATGGGTGATAACCGTGACAACAGCCGTGATAGCCGCTTTTGGGGGTTTGTACCTGAGCGCAATTTAGTCGGTAAAGCCGTTGCTAAATGGATCAGCTTTGAGTTTGACCGTGGTGCTGATAGTTTCTTACCAAGTTGGGTACCAAGTAATGTACGTTTTGAACGTATAGGTAGCATAAAATGAAGATCAAAGAACAAGAATTAAAACGTTTAGAGAAGCGTATTGGATATGAATTTTCAGATTTCTCATTATTAAAGCAAGCACTAACACATCGAAGTGCATTGGGTTTACATAATGAACGATTAGAATTTTTAGGTGATTCAATTTTAAGTTTTGCTATCTCGACTGATTTATATAAACGTTTTCCTAAAGTGGACGAAGGCGACTTAAGCCGTATGCGTGCCACCTTAGTTTGTGGAAAAATGTTGTCAGAAGTTGGGCGTGAATTTGTATTAAGTGACTGCTTAATTTTAGGTCCCGGTGAACTAAAAAGTGGTGGATTCCGTCGTGACTCAATTATTGCTGACGGTGTGGAAGCAATTATCGGTGCGGTTTTTTTAGATTCTAATATCGATACTGCAAACAAGCTGGTATTGAGTTGGTTTGAAAGTCGCCTTAAGACAATTCAACCAGGAATTAGCCAGAAAGACCCTAAAACTCGCCTACAAGAGCACTTACAATCGCGTAAACAAGCATTGCCACTTTATGAAGTATTAGATGTAAAAGGTGAAGCGCACAACCAACAATTCACCATGAGTTGTCAAATTGAAGGCATGAAGCAAGTGCAAGGTAAAGGCACTAGTCGTCGTAAAGCTGAACAAGTCGCGGCGAAAAACATGTTAACTGCATTATTAGGTGAGCAATAATGTTACTACTCAATACTATTTATTTACCTGTACTTTTAACTTTAACTTTCATCTATTTAGGAGCTAAATAATGACACAAAAATGTGGCTTAGTCGCAATCGTCGGGCGCCCTAATGTAGGGAAATCAACGCTTATTAATGCATTACTCGGACAAAAAGTAAGTATCACTTCGCGTAAGGCGCAAACAACGCGTCACCGTATTCTAGGTATCGATACAGATGGTGATTACCAAACTGTTTTTGTTGATACTCCTGGATTACATATTGAAGAAAAGCGCGCCATTAACCGTTTAATGAACCGTGCCGCATCAAGTTCTATCAATGATGTTGAAATGATAGTGTTTGTGGTTGAAGGTACACATTGGACTGCCGATGACGAGATGGTATTAAAAAAATTCCAGTACTTAAAATGTCCGGTTATTTTAGCAGTTAATAAAATTGATAATGTAGAAGACAAAGAGTTATTACTGCCACATTTACAGAAAATTGGTAAGCTTTATGACTTTGCTCATATATTACCTATGTCCGCTAAATCTGGTGATAACGTTGAAAAAATTCGTGAATGGGCAAAAGCCGTGTTACCTGAGTCTGAATTTTATTTTCCAGAAGATTATATTACTGACCGTTCATCTCGATTCATGGCGTCAGAAATTGTACGTGAAAAATTAATGCGCTTCTTAGGTGATGAATTACCTTATTCTGTGACCGTAGAAATAGAACAATTTAAACAAAAAGCCAATGGCCTTCTACATATTAATGCACTTATTTTAGTTGAGCGTGATGGCCAAAAACGTATGGTGATTGGTAATAAAGGCGAAAAACTAAAAGCGATTGGGAAACAAGCGCGACTAGACATGGAAGAGTTATTTGACTCAAAAGTATTCTTAGAAATCTGGGTTAAAGTTAAATCGGGTTGGGCAGATGATGACAGAGCGCTACGTTCGCTTGGTTACGGTGACGATTACAACGGTTAATACAGCGGCGTAATTTATGTCCATAGAATGCCATAATGCATTTATATTACACCGACGTCCCTATGGCGAAACCAGTCAAATTGTTGATTTGTTTTGCCAAGATGTCGGTAAAGTTAGCCTTGTTTTTAAAGGTGGTCGCAGCAGTACTCGTATGAAACGCGGTATGGCACAACCATTCACACTACTACTCGCTAGTTACTTTGGTCGTAGTAGTTTGAAGACAGTTAAGTCATTAGAAGCACAAACACAGGTGGTACCTTTACAGGGGCAACGTTTGTATATTGCGATGTATATGAATGAACTGTTATATCGCCTATTACAAGCTGAAACTGCTTGTGATGGTTTATTTGAGTGCTACCAACGCACTTTGATCAGTGTCGCTCGAGACGATGATCCGCAAAAAGCCCTGCGCTTATTTGAATTAACATTATTAGAAACGCTCGGTTATGGTGTTAATTTTGATCACGATGTATACAGTGATGAAGCGATTGAAGCAGGCTTTCAATATCAATATAAACAACAGCTTGGTTTTTTTGCTAAGCAGGCTATTTGTAACCCTCAACAGGTTTATGATGGTGCAGATATAATTAACTTATCACAGCGTAAGCTTGATAATGAAGCCACATTAAAGATGGCTAAGCGCTTTTGTCGACAGGCACTTGCTAACTTATTAGGTGATAAACCATTACATAGCCGTGCTTTGTTTGCGGCCAAATAAATACAATAAAGGAAAGAGCATGAGCAAAATATTATTAGGTGTGAATATCGACCATGTTGCAACACTTCGTAATGCACGTGGTACATGTTATCCAGAACCTGCACATTTAGCGGCGGTAGCTGAAACCTCTGGTGCAGATGGTATTACTATTCATATTCGTGAGGATCGCCGTCATATTAACGATCGTGATGTTGCTGTACTGGCACAAACACTACAAACACGTATGAATTTAGAAATGGCAGTAACCGATGAAATGGTTGAGATTGCCTTAAAAACTAAACCTACTTTTGTTTGTTTAGTGCCTGAAAAGCGTGAAGAATTGACGACAGAAGGTGGCTTAGATGTTGTCGGTAATTACGACAAAATAGCCGCAGCAGTGAGCCGTTTAAACGCCGCTAATATTCAGGTAAGTTTATTCATTGACCCAGAAGCTGCGCAAATAGATGCCGCTGTAAAAATGAAGGCTGCTTATGTTGAATTGCATACGGGTCAATATGCTGATGCCAAAACGGAAGAGATTCAAGAAGCTGAATTAGCACGTGTTGCTAAAGCCGCAACTTATGGTCATCAAGCGGGTATTAAAGTGAATGCTGGGCATGGTTTGAATTATCATAACGTTAAACCGATTGCAGCTTTACCTGAGATTATTGAACTTAACATTGGTCACGCAATTGTTGCTCGTGCGTTAATTGATGGGTTTGCTGTTGCTGTTAGCGAAATGAAACGTTTAATGATTGAAGGCCGAAATCACAGTCTATAAATGACAGCCAACAAATCAACGTTTGAAGATAAGCATTAGTCATTCAGAGAGATTAGTGCTTATTAATCTGCTTTTATTCGTAAGTTGGCAATTCAGAACACATTCCTTATTCTTCTCCTTTACAGAGGTGTCACGTGAGTTCAGATCTTTATATTGAGCAATTACGCGCACAGTTTCCTATCTTAGATCAGCAAGTCAATGAGCATCAGCTGGTGTATCTTGATAATGCTGCTACTACGCAAAAACCACAGTCTGTGATTGATGCTATTTGTGATTATTATCAAACCAGTAATGCTAATGTGCATCGTGCAAGCCATGCCCTTAGTAACAAGGCAACTACATGCTTTGAACAAAGCCGCACTAAAGTACAACAGTTTATTAATGCACGTCGTTCAGAAGAGATTATTTGGACTAAAGGTACAACAGAAGGCATTAATTTATTAGCAAATATTTTTGCTCGGCAATTGCAAGCAGGCGATGAAATCATTATTAGTGCCCTTGAGCACCATGCCAATATTGTCCCTTGGCAAATGCTTGCTAAACAAACGGGCGCTATTATTAAGGTTATTCCCTTAACTCAAGAGCATTGTTTAGATGTTGAAGCGTTTAAAGCATTATTAACCGCAAATACTAAACTTGTTTCTATTGCCCATGTTTCCAATGTTTTAGGTGTTATTAATCCAATTAAAAAAATAATTGATTTAGCGCATCAGAAAGGGGCTAAAGTCATTATTGATGGTGCCCAAGCAGTGGCGCACCTTGAGGTTGATGTACAAGGCTTAGATTGTGATTTTTACTTGTTTTCCGGACATAAGTTATTTGGCCCAACGGGCATTGGTGTAATGTATGGAAAATATGATTTATTACAACAACTCCCTCCTTGGCAAGGCGGGGGAGAAATGATTGAGACGGTTAGCTTTGAACAGACGACTTATAATCGACTGCCTTTTAAGTTTGAAGCTGGCACGCCTAATATTGCTGGCGCGATTGGTTTAGGCGCTGCCATTGATTTTGTAAATAGCTTAGACAGAAGTGTTCTTGAAAAACATGAAAAAATATTATTAGCTTATACCGAGGCTGCTTTAAAAGGGATACAAGATGTTGTTGTATTTGCTCAAGATTTAAATAAATCTGGTGCCATTAGTTTTATTGTTAAAGGCGAACATAGTACTGATATTGCGATGTTATTAGATGCACAGGGCATTGCCGTTAGAAGTGGTTCACACTGCGCTATGCCATTGATGTCAGTACTGCAATACAGTGGCACTATTCGTGTGTCATTTTCAGTCTATAACACGCTAGACGAAGCGAAAGTGTTTATTAAGGCACTACAAAACGTCATTCTAATGTTGCAGGAATAAATCAAGCTAGGTCAAAAGGATACTAGATAAAAGGGCCATTAGATAAAAGTATTAAAGGTCGATTAAATTAAAAGTCTCATCAAATTAAAAATCCCACTAATCTTCTCTGCTTTTTATTACAGAGAAGGGTAGTGGGACTTTTGTTTATTATGACGCTTTATTATTGAAATGAGCGCTAACTGCTAACTATTGCAGTTAGTGCATCAATTACTCTACGGCTTGTGTAGGTGTTAACTTAAACGCTTTGTTGATCTCTTTTTTATCACCTAATAAGCGTGATGTGATGGTGCCTGCTGTCATCGAACCACTAACATTCAACGCAGTACGAGCCATATCGATCAAAGGCTCAATTGAAATCAGTAAAGCAGCTATCGTTACCGGTAAGCCCATTGCTGGTAATACTATCAAAGCTGCAAAAGTCGCACCGCCACCAACACCCGCAATACCAAATGAACTGATTGCAATAATGGCTACCAATGAAAGAATGAAGTTAAATTCCATCGGGTTAATACCCATGGTTGGAGCAACCATAACAGCAAGCATCGCAGGGTAAATACCAGCACAACCATTTTGCCCAATGGTTGCACCAAAGGTTGCAGACAAGTTTGCAATCGCAGGTGGCACATTTAGTTTAGTAATTTGTGCTTCAACATTCAGTGGAATGGTGGCTGCAGAACTACGTGAAGTAAAAGCAAATGTTAGTACAGGCCAAATACGTTTAAAGTATTGTGTTGGACTCACTCCTACTAATGAAACTAATAATCCATGCACGATAAACATTAAGAAAATCGCGATATAAGAAGCAACAATAAAGCCGAGCAGACTTAAAATATCACCTAAGCTCGATGTTGCGACAACTTTTGTCATTAATGCCGCTATACCGTAAGGTGTTAGCGCAATAATCATTTTAACAAGACGCATAACAATTGATTGAGCCGCTTCAATAAAAGTGCGGATTGGCGATTCAAGCTCTTTCTTTTCAATCATCACTCGACGTGCTGCAATACCGACTAAAATACCAAAAATAACTACTGCAATAATCGAGGTTGAGCGTGCACCTGTTAAATCTGCAAACGGGTTAGTAGGTATAAAACTGACTAGCATTTGCGGAATAGTCAGATCGGCTACACTACCTAGACGAGTCTCAAGTACACTAATACGAGCGGTCTCACGAACGCCTTCAGAAAGGCCCGCAGCAGAAAGACCAAAAATTTGCGTGACCGCAATACCTATCAGTGCTGCAATCATGGTCGTAAACAATAAAATGCCAATGGTTAAGGCACTAATTTTACCTAATGAGCCCGAGTTTTCGAGTCTTACCACTGCAGCAATCATGGACACTAACACTAATGGCATAATGACCATTTTTAATAGGCCAACGTAACCACTGCCTACTACATTTACCCATGCTAATGTTTCACTGATGATAGGGTTTCCTTCACCATAAAACATGTGAATAATGAGACCAAAGGCACTACCAAAAACTAAACCGAGTAATACCTGACGAGACAAGGTAGTTGCTTTTGTTTGTTGTTGGAACAAGAACAAAAGGATGAAAACAAATATCGCAAGATTAGCGATAACTGCAATTGACATGGGATTTCCTTAATAATGATAAATGTGAGTGAAATGAACAGCTTTTGTCGTTATTTGTACTTTGAAACTGTAGAGCTAGATGATAGTAAGTTGAGATTTTAATTATCTAATCGCAAAATGACAAAGCCAGATAACGCATGACTTATATCATTTGGTTATAAATAATTTTCAAAGAAATTATTGAAGCTAAAATTAAGCAAAAAAACTTAACGGCTATTTATTTCCAAAGCAATACTTGCTTCTCTCTGTACTATTTATTTCTACGATAGTATTTTTCATACGGACTAGCTTAATGTTGATTTTCGCAAGCTAGGACCGCAGAAATGTAAGCTACTCAAAGCATTTTTAAAATAAAAAATTCAATTATTATGGATGTATTGATCCACAATGATTGGATTTATTATCTCTTTTTCTTAAGCTCGCTTAACTCTAAGATGACTGCCATCGGTAACACTCTTAATTATTAAATTATATTTGGAAAAATCATGACTCATCAAATTATTACAGATCTTAACAATCGTTACACCGCTAAAATGTATGATGCAACTAAACGTATTTCAGCAGAGGATATGGAAATAATCAAAGAAGCAATGCGCTTATCAGCTTCTTCTATTAACTCTCAACCTTGGAAGTTTATCGTGATTGAAAGTGATCAAGCGAAACAACGTTTACATGATACTTTTGCTAATAAATTTCAATTTAATCAACATCACGCAAAAGAAGCGTCACACACTATTTTGTTTGCTCACAATCCAAACTATACTAAATCTGATTTCCAAAAAGTGCTCGATGTCGAAGTATCTTCAGGGCATTTACCTGCTGAAATGGAAGAAAACATGATGAAGGGCGGTTTTGGTTTTGTTGATTTAAATACAGACGAAACCGGCTTTAATGGCCATTGGTCAAAAGCGCAAACATACATCGCTTTTGGTAACGCATTACACACTCTTACTCGTTTAGGAATAGACTCGACACCAATGGAAGGGGTAGATCCTGAGTTAATCGGTGAAGTCTTTAAAGAGGAACTAGGTGGTTATGTATGTCACGTTGCTCTAGCAATGGGTTATCATTTAGGCGAAAAAGATTATAACCACGGTCTTCCTAAAGCTCGTTTGCCTATGGACGACGTATTTACCGTTTTATAAGCTTAAATTCATAGAGTATTATAATACTTGTTGAAAGATAGTATCTAGAAAATAAGCTAGTTGCCTAACTAGCTTATTTATAAGTTTATTTATTCTTGAATCCAAGTAACAAGACAACATTAGCTAAGACTAGCTAAGCTCAGTCAAGTTCATAAAACCAGTAATTAGCTGTAAATAATAGTTTAAAAGATCTACTGCCCTAATCATTAATGACGTTTTGAAATCAAGGTAAATTTGTAATCGGTGGTTTTGAAATAATTAATGCTATATTCAAATACTGTATTGTCTTGTAAAAAGCTGCGCGTTCGTTTTTCAATAATAGGTTGATTGGGGTCAATACCTAATAACGTCGCAATATCTATTGATGGCAATATTGGTATGATCTCTTGTTCACTGCGATCAATCACTAGTCCTTTCTGTTTTTCGATATATTCATATTTGGACTTGCGCATTACTTCGTAAGTTAAGTCTGGAAAAAGCGCTAGTGGCATCCAAGTTTCTTCTACAGTGATCGGATTATTTTCGATATAACGTACGCGTTTGACATAATAAACACGATCTTGTTCTGTGATGTTGAGATTATCTGCCAGGGTTAAGCTAGGTTTCATTACTTCGAAAGTAAGTATATCACTGTGAGTGGCTAAGTTTAAATGCGCCCATTTTTCATCAAAACTGGATTGTTGGTAGATATCATAATTGACTTTTTTTTCTTTAACGTAAGTCCCGCTACCTTGTACACTTTCAAGCTCACCATTTTCAATTAATAACTTTAAAGCTTGTCTAACAGTGACGCGACTCGCTGCAAACTCTTCAACTAATTCTGCTTCAGTGGGTAACGCTTCTCCTACTTTACACTCTCCAGTATCTATTTTGGTACGGATAATATCGGCTATTTGACGATATCTTGGTAGTTTAGCCATGTGATCCTCTTAGCAGGTGTGAATCAATTTATTAATATTTATAGAGTACTGGTAAATAGGTTTTAATACAAATATTTAAAAGTAATACAAATTTAGTCCTTTTATTTTTAATTGTCCATGATTAATTTTTGTGATGTTTTTTGTGCGATCTGCGTCGTATTTTTGAACTATATTGATGCTTTTAATACAAATATTAATACAAATGCGGCGTTAGGTGATCTAAATCACACAATTTGTATCAAATAGGTATTACAATTCGTTTCGTTGGAATGTAACCGATTTTATTTGTGGGACTTGTGGAAATAGGACAAAGATTATGAAAATGACAACATTAACAAATGCATCTTTGATGACATTGCAAACTACGTTTGCTAGTCGCGATGATGCTATTCATGCGCTAACTGAAAAGTTAGATCAGCAAGGTAAATTGCATAACAAAGAAGAATTTTTAGCGGCAGTATTTGCACGTGAAGAGCAAGGACCTACCGCTTTAGGTGAAGGGCTTGCTGTACCGCACGGTAAATCTGATGCAGTAAAAGAAGCAAGCTTTGCCGTTGCTACTTTGAAGCAAGATTTAAAGTGGAAAGGTATTGATGAAGATGAAGACGAAGATGTTAATTTAATCTTCTTACTTGCGATCCCTAATGCTGAGGCGGGGTCTACACATATGCAAGTGTTGACTGAATTAACAACTACTTTAGTAGATGATGACATTCGTGAAGCAGTACTTAATGCAACTACTCCAGAGCAAGTGCTTGCTTTATTAGACGGTAAAAAAGTTGCTAAGGAACAAGTTGAATTAGATTCAAGCAAACCAACCGTTGTTTGTGTGACAGCTTGCCCAGCAGGTATTGCACAT
The DNA here is from genome assembly GCF_037546705.1 of Vibrio sp. 2-Bac 85. Classification (NCBI taxonomy): domain Bacteria; kingdom Pseudomonadati; phylum Pseudomonadota; class Gammaproteobacteria; order Vibrionales; family Vibrionaceae; genus Vibrio; species Vibrio sp. 2-Bac 85. Next base: position 158,340 of record NZ_JALAAB010000008.1, read on the forward strand.
ACTTACATGGCTGCGGAATACTTAGAAAAAGCAGGTAAGAAATTAGGCATTAATGTCTATGTTGAAAAACAAGGTGCAAACGGCATTGAAGACCGTTTAACTGCTGCACAATTAAATGAAGCGGTTGCCTGTGTTTTTGCTACTGAAGTATCGATTAAAGATATTGAACGATTTGATGGTATCCCACGTGTTGAAACAGCAGTGGCTGAGCCTATCAAACATGCAGAGCGCATTCTTAATGAAGCATTAGAAGCGGGTAAAAACGGTACTGGTGCGGCACGTGTTGCACAGACAGAAGATAAACCTAAAAGATTACCGCTTAAAACAGAATTGAAACGTGCTTTATTAAGTGGTATTTCATTTGCTGTTCCATTAATCGTTGCAGGTGGTTCAGTATTGGCTATTGCCGTATTGATTGCACAAATTTTTGACTTGCAAGAACTGTACGGAACAGATGGTTCATGGCTATGGATGTACCGTAAATTAGGTGGCGGTATGTTAGGCACCTTGATGGTACCGGTATTAGCAGCTTATACGGCTTACTCTATTGCCGATAAACCTGCATTAGGTCCTGGTTTTGCTGCGGGTCTTGCGGCTAACTTAATCGGTTCTGGTTTCTTAGGTGGTGTTGTTGGTGGTCTATTAGCCGGTTATGTAATGCGTTGGGTAAAAGAAAACGTACGTTTAAGCCCTGCATTCAACGGTTTTTTAACTTTCTACCTTTACCCTGTTATTGGTACGGTTGTAGTCGGTAGCTTGATGCTATTTGTTGTTGGTAAACCTGTTGCTTTCCTAAACCAAGGATTGACTGATTGGTTGAACAGCCTCTCGGGTAGCAACACATTGTTACTAGGTGCAATTATCGGTATATTTGTATCTTTCGACTTAGGTGGTCCGGTTAACAAAGCGGCTTATGCATTCTGTTTAGGTGCGATGGCAAATGGTGTTTATGGCCCTTACGCAATCTTTGGTTCGGTTAAAATGGTTTCTGCCTTTACCGTTACTTTCTCTACTATGATTGCTCCTCGCTTATTTAAAGAGTTTGAAATTGAAGTGGGTAAATCAACCTGGTTGTTAGGCCTAGCAGGTATTACCGAAGGTGCGATTCCTATGGCGATTGAAGATCCAGTACGTGTTATCGGTTCATTCCTTGTAGGCTCTATGGTGACAGGTGCAATTGTTGGTGGTGCGGGTATTGGCCTTTCAACACCGGGCGCTGGTATCTTCTCAATCTTCTTATTGCATGATGCTGGTATTGGTAGCTTTATGGCAGCAGGTATCTGGTTCGGTGCTGCACTGATTGGTACGGTTATCTCGACAGCAATGTTAATTACTTGGAGAGCACATCACGCTAAAAAAGAAAAATTAGCGGGTATGACTGCAACTAACTAATAAAAACAATGATTGGCATAGTGGACTTTCTCACTATGCCTTTTTTGCTATTTCTCAAAGTAGCTGGTTATTCATTAACCACTTATCTTAAGGTATAAAATTATGACTACATCTCGCGTACACATTACTCCACACATGCACTGGGATCGTGAATGGTATTTCACTACGGAAGAATCTCGTATTTTATTAGTGAACAACATGGAAGAAATAATGGGGCGTCTGGAAACAGATCCTGATTACAAATACTACGTACTTGATGGACAAACAGCATTATTAGAAGATTACTTTGCCGTTATCCCAGGTGGTAAAGAGCGTGTTAAAGCATTGGTTCAAGCTGGTAAATTAATTGTAGGCCCTTGGTATTCACAAACCGATACGATGCAGGTTTCTGGTGAATCAATTGTACGTAATATGCTATACGGCATGCGTGATTGTTTAGCATTAGGTGAGCCGATGAAAATTGGTTACCTACCAGACTCTTTCTCAATGAGTTCTCAATTACCAATGATCTATAACGGCTTTGGTATTGACCGTACTATGTTCTGGCGTGGTTGTTCTGAACGTCACGGTACTAACAAAACTGAATTCTTATGGCAGTCAAATGACGGAAGTGAAGTCACTGCACAAGTCCTTCCTTTAGGTTATGCAATTGGTAAATACTTACCAGAAGATAAAGATGCATTAACCACACGTTTAGATACTTACTTAAAAGTATTAGAAAACGCGTCTGTCACTAAAGATATTCTATTACCGAATGGCCATGATCAAATGCCTATTCAAAAAAATATCTTTGAGGTGATGGACATTTTACGAGAAGCTTACCCTGACCGTGAATTCTTGATGAGCCGTTTCGAAGACGTATTTGAAAAAATTGAAGCACAACGCGATCAATTAGATACTATTAAAGGTGAATTTAACGATGGTAAATACATGCGTGTTCACCGCACAATTTCTTCTACTCGTATGGATATTAAACTTATTCACGCTGAAGTTGAAAACAAAATTGTTAACATTCTAGAGCCGCTTGCTTCAATTGCATTCAAACTTGGTTTTGATTATCACCATGGTTTAATTGAAAAAATGTGGAAAGAAAGCATGAAAAATCATGCTCATGATTCTATCGGTTGTTGTTGTAGCGATAAGGTTCACGCTGAAATTTTAAATCGTTATATTCTTGCTGACGATATGGCCACTAACCTGATTAATTTCTACAAACGTAAAATCGTCGATCATATGCCTGAAAAAGAGGGCTGTGATAAATTAGCATTATTTAACTTATCGCCATATGCACGTGAAGAAGTTGTTAATACAATGATTACGATCCGTGCTCAAGAATTTAAAATCTTTGATGATGCAGGCAATGACGTTGAATACTTTATTGAAGGTCAACAAGAAATTGACCCAGGTAAAATTGACCGTCAAATTGTACATTATGGTAACTATGACCCGTTCATGGAATTCAATATTCAATTGAAAGTTAACGTACCGGCAATGGGGTTCACTACGTTACATGTTCAAGCTAATGAAAAAGGCGCGCTACAAGTTGCACCACAAAATGAGCAAAACGTATTAGAAAACAGCTTCTATAAAATTACTGTAAACAATGACGGCACGTTGGCTGTATTTGATAAAGAAACAGAGCAAACGTTTGAGCAGGTATTACGCCTTGAAGATGGTTCTGATGATGGTGATGAATACGATTACTCTCCTTCACGTAAAGAGTGGTTATTATATTCAAATGACTTTGATGTTGAAACCAATGTTGAGCATCAAGCATTACAATCTGTTGCGCATATTAAATTCCGTATGAATGTGCCTACCAACCTTGAGTCACGTGAACAACGTAGCAACCAAGATGGTTATGTTGATGTGGTGTGTCAGGTTGTATTAAAACAAGATACTCGTCGCATCGAAGTACGTATGGAATTAGATAACCAAGCTGATGATCACCGTGTACGTGTGCTTATTCCAACACCATTTGTAACAGATACAGTCGTCGCTGATAACCAGTTTGGTCTGATCACTCGTACGACCGATGACCCTGCAATGCAAGTTTGGGAAGCTGAAAAATGGAAAGAAGCGCCAGTACCTGTTTACCAATTAATGAACTTTGCTGCGCTTGAAAATGGTCAAGCTGGAATGGCTGTTATGACTAATGGTTTACGTGAATTTGAAGTCATTGCTAATGAAACTGAACAGCGTGATACATTTGCTTTAACTTTATTCCGTGGTATCGGTGTATTAGGTAAAGAGAATTTATTACTTCGCCCTGGTCGTCCATCTGGAATCAAGATCCCAGCTCCTGATTCGCAAGTACGTGGTAAAATTGTTTGTGAATTCACTTTGTTTGGGTTTGCTGGTGATCATATTACTGCTAATGTAATGGCTGAAGCGCGTGATAACGTAACACCTATTCAGTGTTACAACAAAATTCCATTTAATGCGATGAAACTAAATGTGGGTGAGAAAAATATCCCATTAACTTATAGTTTATGTAGTGCAGATAAAAATGGTTTAGTGTTAAGTGTTCTGAAAAAAGCTGAAGATGAAGATGCGTTAATTATCCGTGTTTACAACCCTTCAGAAACAGAAACGGTTAAAGGTGATATCGAATTTACAACACCGGTCACTGAATGGTTAGAAACCTTAATGGATGAAACGCCAAAACCAGGTGTAGTTGCTCAACAATCGCAAGATTTTGGTGATTTAGGTCCATGTCAGGCTAAAACGTTCCGCGTTAAGTTTTAATCAAAAAGGGGCAATACACTTAATGAGTTGATTCGCTCCCTTGATATAAACTATTTTTTAGTTAACTATAATTAGAACCCCTCGCCAGAGGGGTTTATAGGTGAAATGATGAAAATTGTTATTGCCCCTGATTCATTCAAAGAATCACTTTCTGCTGCTGACGTAGCAACCTGTATAGAAAATGGCTTTTCAGAAATTTTCCCCGATAGTGAATACATCAAAGTCCCTCTTGCCGATGGCGGAGAAGGAACCGTTGATGTATTAGTTGATGCGCTTAATGGACAAAGACAAAAGCAAATCGTGCATGGGCCTATTAAAGATGATGTTAATGCAGTTTGGGCATTACTGGATGATGGCGAAAGCAAAACCGCATTAATTGAAATTGCAGCCGCTTCTGGTCTTGATTTGATTACATCAGAACAACGTGATCCATTATTAGCCACCAGCTTTGGTACTGGGCAATCAATATTACAAGCGTTAGACCTTGGTGTGCAAAAAATCTTGATTGGTTTAGGTGGCAGCGCAACCAATGATGGTGGCGCAGGAATATTGCAAGCATTAGGCGGTCAGTTATTAGATGCACAAGGTAATGAATTACCCCTTGGCGGTGCTGCATTAGCTAACCTCACGAGTATTGATTTAACTCATCTGGATAAACGCTGTGCCAATGTTGAATTTATTGTTGCCTGTGATGTGTCCAACCCATTAACCGGTGAAAATGGTGCCAGTGCTATTTTTGGCCCGCAAAAAGGTGCCACTGCAGAGATGGTTGAGTTACTTGATAATGCCTTAAGTCACTTTGCCAACATCGCAGAAAAAACAACGCATATTAATCATCAACAAAGTGTTGGTTTTGGCGCGGCCGGTGGGGCGCCTTTAGGTTTGTCATTAGCGTTTAATATTCAAATAAAAGCTGGCATTGATATGGTGCTGGATATTTTGAATGTCGATCAACTACTTCAAGGGGCTGATTTAGTCATTTCCGGTGAAGGCATGATGGACAACCAAACGCTGAACGGAAAAACACCCTTTGGTATTGCTCAACGTGCGGTACAACGCGGTATTCCAGTGATTGCAATAGCGGGCTCGCTAGGTACTGAAGTGGATGCTTTGTATGACTCCATGGGCAGTATTTTTGGTACCGTGAGATCGCCACAGGCACTTACCCAGGTACTCAATGAAGCAGAACAAAACTTAACACGTACCGCAAGAAACGTAGCGGCAACATTAGCGATGGGAAATAAACTTTCTCTTAAATAGCTTTTTTTAAATAACTATTTTTAAGTTACTACTTTTAAATTACTACTTATAAAACTAAAAACGAATTGATAAGGGCTCATCATGACTCAAGTACTTTCACCTTGCTTTTTCCCCATGGAAAACGTGATCCAAGATTATATATGGGGAAGCCGTACTTCTATTAGCAAACTATTAGGCATTAACAATCCAGAAAATAAGCATCAAGCTGAAATCTGGATGGGCGCTCATGCTAATGGTTGTTCTAAAATTATCAACAACGGTAATACACAGCTTTTATCTGATTTTATAGCACAAGACAAAGATGCTATTTTAACACCTAAAACGAATGCTCAATTTGCTGAACTACCTTATTTATTTAAAGTACTAGCCGCAGGCGAAGCGCTATCTGTGCAAGTTCATCCAAGTAAAGCACAAGCAGAAGTCGGTTTTGCAAAAGAAGAAGCTGCAGGCATTCCACGTAATGCTGGCAATCGTAATTATAAAGATCCAAACCATAAACCTGAATTGGTTTATGCATTAACACCTTACCAAGCAATGAATGGCTTTCGTGAGTTCGAGCAGACTATCGCGTTATTTAAAAAAATTAACGTAGCAGCGATTGGCGACCTTGTTGATGCCTTTTCTTCTGCATTAGATTCAGCTGGATTAGAAATATTTTTTTCTGCGTTACTTTCTTTGAAAGGCGAAGTAAAAGAATGTGCCGTTAATGAGCTGCTTGAATATGCCAATGAAAATCAAGAAGATCCATTATTTGCCCTTATTTTAGAACTATCACTTCAACACCCCGGTGATATTGGTTTGTTTACACCATTAATGCTGAATGTGATCACGCTACAACCAGGTGAAGCTATGTTCTTATATGCATGTACACCACATGCTTATTTGAAAGGTACAGGTCTTGAAATTATGGCAAACTCTGACAATGTATTACGTGCGGGTTTAACGCCAAAATACATGGATGTTGAAGAGCTTGTTGCATGTACTAAATTCGATGCTATTCCTTTTGACTCATTACAATTCACTCCTGAATTAAAAGAGGGTGGCGAGTATTACGCAATTCCAGTTGAAGATTTTAAATTTGCATTGTTTGAATCTATTACAAATTTGACGCTAACAGTTGATAGTGCTGAAATATTATTAGCCTTGGATAATGATGTCACCCTAACCCATGAAAGTGGCGAAACGGTTGTGATCAATAAAGGGCAATCAGTATTTATTCCTGCCTACACAAAACAATACCAGTTAACTTCAACAGGCCGTGTGGCCCGAGCATTTAACTAATATATCTACCCGTTACCATTCAATGTGCAAAAAATGCATGTTGATTGGTAGTGGATATAGAAGCAAAGAAAGCAAGGCTATTGGCTCACCATTCACATGTTATAAAATAAACTACTTTTCTATTCACCTAGATTCGCATAAATACTGCCCATAATTATTGCCTATAGACGTGTCCATCAATATGTCTATAGATACAGCCTCTGACTTTTATACACCCATTAACTTGATCTCTATTTTCTCATCTTTCAGCGTATCGATTAAAGCTTTGCATAAGCCGACCTGAGCATTTACTATTTGAACCTACGTTTTTAATTATCATCGCTTTGGGAATCATCATGTCAGCAAATTTATCGCAATTACTATCTATCATGCAGCAATTACGCACTCCTGAAACAGGGTGCCCATGGGATCTCAAACAAACCTTCGATAGTGTGGTGCCACATACCATTGAAGAAGCCTATGAAGTCGCCGATGCGATTGCTAATAAAGATTTTGATGATTTGAAAGGTGAGCTTGGCGATCTTTTATTTCAGGTGGTTTTTTATGCTCAGTTAGCAAAAGAGCAAGGTTTGTTTGAGTTTGATGATATTTTAGCCGTCTTAAACGAAAAACTGATTCGACGTCATCCGCATGTGTTCTCGACCACTGAGTTTACAAGTGATGCAGAAATCAACGCCAATTGGGAAGCTGAAAAAGAAAAAGAGCGTCTCAAAAAAGCTAAATCATTAAATACCGAAGAAAGTATTTTAGATAATATTCCATTAGCATTACCGTCACTTACACGCGCTTATAAAATTCAAAAACGAGCGGCTAGTGTCGGATTTGATTGGGCTGAGCTAGAGCCTGTTATTGCTAAAATACACGAAGAAATTGATGAAGTATTAGTCGAAGTGAAACGAACTGATTTAACACAGGAACAGCAAAAAGCGCGTATTGTAGATGAGCTAGGGGATTTATTATTTGCTAACGTTAATCTAGTTCGCCATTTAAAAGCGAATCCAGAGCAGGTATTAAATCAAGCAAATCAGAAGTTTTCATCTCGTTTTCGTTTAGTTGAGCAACATGTAAAATCATTAGGTAAAGAGATGGGGGATTGCACGCTAAACGAACTAGATGCCATATGGAATGACATTAAAAAACTAAAAGTTAAAAGTTAAAATTAATACTTATCAAATAATTTGCTATCTCTTATTTTGTGCATCGGATTTAATGCGATATTAAAGTAATTACTTAGCTTGGCTGATATGCATTGTTGTAACATCAAGGTAAAGATCCGTTGATAAAGCATTTAAAAATTAAATTTTAACCCCATATAATTATTATCAAGATTGTTTAATAGTTATGGGTATAGAGGACGATATTGAGCTTATTCGTTAACTTGACATTGATTGTGCTAGATTTTTTAATTTACTAATATCGTCTGATTGGTTTTGATAGCAATCGTTTAAGTACCTTTTTATTCATTGAAAGTAGTGATTTATGACATTAATAGTTGGCCAAAATATCTTAATTGAAAAAATAGGGTGTGTTGAAATTGATTTTGCATGGCGTAGCCTGAAAAGTGATTTAAATCTCGCGATTTATGCTGTGGCTTTTAGCGATGGGAAAGTACTCGCTGAAACGAATATATCTCACAATCAATGGCCGCTGCCCAAGGCTGTGAGTTTAGATAAATCAGGCCGGCATTTTACTGTTCAATTTCCACAACTTGATACAAAAATAGATCGCCTTGCTTTTTATGGTTTTTTACCTGAAAACAGTCGTTATTCTTTAAAGCAGATGAGTCATTTTCAAATTAGAGTTAATGATTTATCTCTCGGTCGATTGGCAAAAATGGATGTTGAACCTTTTAATGACACGCATAAAGGTGTGATGTTTTTTGAGTTTTACCTACATAATAACGTATGGAAATTAGGCTATAAACGCCAGCCACTAAAAACAGGATATTTAACGACGTTAACAGAGCTAGGGGTGAGCTTTACCAAGCCTGAAAGACTTGAAGAAAAGCCTACAGTGACTTCTGAGCATAAAAGTACCGAGCCAGAGGTTATAACTCAACCATTAGAGCCAAGTATCGTTGAAAATGTACAACTACAAAAAGGTCAGAATTTATCACTTAGTGAGCATTTTACACATTGCACTGCGATCACTTGTAAGCTTAATGTTGTACCTAAAATCGATGATTTGGCACTTAACGTCGTTGCTATCAATCGTGATAATAAAGTGAATAATATTAAAGACTTTTTATATCATGAAAATACGATATTACGTGGGGAAGGAGTCAAGCTAAGCGATGCAGAAGTATCGATTAACTTAGATAAACTACCTCAAGATGTCACTAAGATTCAAATTTTAGTAACTAGGCGTGCGGCGAGTAAGCGTATTAATAGTGCTGATTTTATTGAGCTGAGCGTGAGCAATACTTATACCGACCAAAAGATGGCTAAGTACGTCTGCGAAACCACTGATAAAAATTATAATACTATGGTGCTGCTGAACTTCTATCGTAATCAACAGGGGTGGTCGATTCGAGCCGTAGGCCAAGGGTTTTCAGGTGGATTAGATAAAATAGGTCAACGTTATCAGTTCTCTCCACCTAAGTTACGTTATGTCGCTCCTAAAGCTAGCGTAGCATCGAATACGTTACAGCAAGAGATCGCTTCCTTTGAAGCCGAGAATAAAGCTGCGGTAGATAAATATAAAAAACTACAGTCTTTATCTTATTTATTGATGGGCATTGCAGCATTACTGGTTTTATTAACCTTTAGTCGAATTTTATTTCTACCGCTTGCCTGTCTGTTAGGTGGGTTAGGTTGGTTTTGTTTTCAACATGCATCGAAGTCATTAAAAACAATTCAAGATGAGCAATTTGAACGTTTAGTGCTCAACATGATCAAAGCAAATAACTATCAGCTCACACCTTTTGATATCGCAACTCATTGTCGAGTTAATATTGAACGAGCCACCGAAATGCTAGAAAGTCTATGCGATAAAGGGCTTGGGCATACCGCTATTAATAGAGAAGGTAATGTTTTTTATGACTTTTCTAGCCTTAAAAATTCAACTTATTAAGTGATAATAGCCAGCATTACTAATCACCCTATATTTGTATAATCAATGAAGCAGCATCTTTTACTGGCGCAATACCATTTATGAAACATTATGTTGCGTTTATTGTTGCTTTAGTTGTTATTAAGAGAGAGCTTAAACCTTGTTTTTGCAGGTAAAATAAATAATATGAGTAAATGCAGAGAAAAGATTGTCGAAAATAAGTGCGCTTGCTATAATGTCATCCCATCTAAATGTTCAATATTCTTCATTTTTGATAACAATGTCACATAACGTATAAACATCACTTAACTTAGCTAAGTTGATGATTTTTGCTGTGTGATTGTTTTTATGTGGAATACCGGCTTCTTTCTACTCTTTAATTCTTAGGGTTACTATGACGACAAAATATATTTTCGTAACTGGTGGTGTTGTTTCATCACTAGGTAAAGGTATTGCAGCAGGCTCTCTTGCCGCAATTTTAGAAGCACGTGGTTTAGACGTGACTATTCTAAAACTTGACCCATATATTAATGTTGACCCTGGAACAATGAGTCCAACTCAGCATGGTGAAGTATTTGTTACAGATGACGGTGCTGAAACGGATCTCGATTTAGGCCATTACGAACGCTTTATTCGTACCAAAATGACTAAACGTAATAACTTTACAACCGGTCGTATCTATTCTGATGTATTAGCAAAAGAGCGTCGAGGTGATTACCTTGGTGCAACTATTCAGGTTATTCCTCATATCACTAATGAAATCCAAGCGCGTGTTGTTGCTGGTGGTGAAGGACATGATGTAGCCATTGTTGAGCTAGGTGGAACTGTTGGTGATATTGAATCACAACCTTTCATTGAAGCTATTCGTCAATTAGCGTTAAAAGTAGGTCAAGCTAATGCGATGTTTATGCATTTAACATTGTTACCTTACTTAAAAACAGCGGGCGAAGTTAAAACTAAACCAACGCAGCATTCTGTAAAAGAATTACGTAGTTTAGGCATTCAACCTGACATTCTTATTTGTCGTAGTGAAGTGAGCTTCCCTGCAAATGAACGCGCTAAGATTGCGTTGTTCTGTAATGTGCAAGAAAAGTCAGTTATTTCATTACGCGATGTAGATTCAATTTACAAAATTCCAGCATTGTTAAAACAACAGGGTTTAGATCAAATCTGTATTGAACGTTTTGGTTTAGAGTGTCCTGAAGCTGATTTAAGTGAGTGGGCTAAAGTTGTTTCTGAAGAAGCAAATACAACCAGTGAGGTCGTTATCGGTATGGTTGGTAAATACACTGAGTTACCAGATGCATACAAATCGGTTAACGAAGCCTTAAAACATGGCGGCTTAAAAAATGCTGCAACAGTGAAAATCAAATATATTGATTCACAAGATGTAGAAATTAAAGGTTTAGGCGTATTAGAAGGTATCGATGCGATCTTAATCCCTGGTGGATTTGGCGAACGTGGTGTTGAAGGCAAAATTTTAGCGGCGCAGTATGCTCGTGAAAATAAAATACCTTATTTAGGTATTTGTTTAGGTATGCAAGTCGCATTGATTGAATACGCACGTAATGTTGCAGGTCTTAAAGATGCACATTCAACAGAATTTAATGCAGAGACTAAATACCCAGTTGTTGGTTTAATTACCGAATGGATTGATAAGTCAGGTGAAGTCGAACAACGCACTGAAGACTCTGACTTAGGTGGTACGATGCGTGTAGGTTCGCAAAAATGTCATTTAGCCGATAAATCTAAAGTATTAGAAATGTACGGTAGCAAAGAAATTTTTGAACGCCATCGTCATCGTTATGAAGTTAATAACAATTTATTACCTGCGATCAAGAAAGCAGGCTTAAAAATTACTGGTTTATCAGAAGACAAAAAATTAGTCGAAATAATTGAAAACCCAGATCATCCTTGGTTTGTTGCAGCGCAATTCCACCCGGAATTTACCTCAACACCGCGTGATGGACATCCGTTATTCAAAGGGTTTATAAAAGCTGCGATAGATCATCAACAAGGTCGTTTTTTATAGTTTTTGTTGACCCGATCGCATTAGTTTGTTAAAAAATTACACAATAAAAGCTGCTGGATGTAATCGCAGCTTGTTTTAAAGAATTTTTAAAATTTTATTTTTACTTAAACAAAGGAATAATCATGTCAAACATAGTTAAAGTACTTGGTCGTGAAATCATGGATTCACGTGGTAACCCAACGGTAGAAGCTGAAGTTCATTTAGCAGATGGCTCTATCGGTATGGCTGCTGCGCCATCTGGTGCATCTACTGGTTCTCGTGAAGCTCTTGAATTACGTGACGGTGATAAAGCTCGTTACTTAGGTAAAGGCGTACTTAAAGCTGTTGCTGCTGTAAATGGTCCAATCGCTGAAGCACTAGCTGGTAAAGATGCTCTAGCACAAGCTGAGCTTGACCAAATCATGATCGACCTAGATGGAACAGAAAACAAAGCTAAATTCGGCGCAAACGCTATCTTAGCTGTTTCTCTAGCTGCTGCTAAAGCTGCTGCAATCTCTAAAAAAGTACCTCTATACGCTCACATTGCTGACTTAAACGGTACTTCTGGTGTTTACTCTATGCCTCTTCCAATGATGAACATCATCAATGGTGGTGAGCACGCAGATAACTCTGTAGATATCCAAGAATTCATGATCCAACCTGTTGGCGCTCCTAATTTCCGTGAAGGCCTACGTATGGGTGCTGAAGTATTCCATAGCCTAGCTAAAGTACTTAAAGCTGACGGTCACTCAACTGCTGTTGGTGATGAAGGTGGTTTTGCTCCTAACCTTGAGTCTAACGAAGCTGCACTTGCTGCTATCGAAAAAGCAGTTGCAAATGCTGGTTACGTATTAGGCAAAGACATCACATTAGCGATGGATTGTGCTGCATCTGAGTTCTACGACAAAGAAGCAAACATCTATGACCTTAAAGGTGAAGGCAAAAAATTCACTTCTGAAGAATTTAACTTCTTCTTACAAGATCTTACTAACAAATACCCAATCGTTTCTATCGAAGACGGTCTTGACGAGTCTGATTGGGATGGTTTTGCACACCAAACTAAACTAATGGGTGATAAAATCCAATTAGTTGGTGACGATCTATTCGTAACAAATACTAAGATCCTTAAGCGTGGTATCGACAACGGTATTGCTAACTCAATCTTAATCAAATTTAACCAAATTGGTTCACTAACTGAAACGTTAGCAGCAATCAAAATGGCTAAAGATGCTGGTTTCACAGTTGTTATCTCTCATCGTTCAGGTGAAACTGAAGATTCAACTATCGCTGACCTAGCTGTTGGTACAGCTGCTGGCCAAATCAAAACTGGTTCATTGAGCCGTTCTGATCGTGTTGCTAAGTACAACCAACTTCTACGTATCGAAGAAGCTCTTGGCGCTGCTGCACCATACAATGGTCTTAAAGAAGTTAAAGGTCAGTAATATTTTTGCCTAACTTCGGTTAAGGCTAATATTCTACTTTGAATTCTTAGATTAGAAATCCTCAACTTAGGTTGGGGATTTTTTTTACCTGCTGTTTGGCGAAAGAGCATTAAGCCGTTCTGACCCTGTTGCTACTCTTTGTTAACTACGGGCAACCAACTTCTACGTATCGAAGAAGCGCTAGGCGCATCTGCACCTTACAATGGTCTTAAAGAAGTTAAAGGTCAGTAATTCTTTAAATAGAATTTGATTTTTAAATCTTAGATTAGAAAATCCTCAACTTAAGTTGGGGATTTTTTTTGCCTATCGATTGATTTAGGCGCAGCAGCACCACTCTTAACTTCAGTCTTAAAGAAGTTAAAGGTTAGTAATTCTTTTAATAGAATTTGATTTTTAAATCTTAGATTAGAAAATCCTTAACTTAGGTTGGGGATTTTTTTTGCCTATCGATTGATTTAGGCGCAGCAGCACAACTTTTAACTTCAGTCTTAAAGCTGGTTTTAAATTTGTCCATATGTTCTTTACTTAAGTGAATAGTAAAATATGAAGCTACTGGCCTCTTAGTTTTTAATAAACAATGACTAGTTTTGAAGTAGAGAGAACACTATTTCACAGTAAAATCTTCAGGCCAAATAAAATAGGCTCCGAAGCGGCCTTTTTTTGCCTCTCCACCGACTGCTATACCTTTATCTGTTAGAATATGTTGTTCATTTTCTTCTTTTATATATTCTGATAAAACAAGTTTATCTAATAGCTCTGCTGTTTTGAGTTTAAGTTTAGTTGCCAATTTAGAGGATGTGATTTTAACTAAATTAGTATCACTTATTGATTCATCAGATTTGATTATTTCATCTTGTTGAATTGATTTTTCAATTTTCTGTAATGAAATTCTTACCTCATCACTTATCCTAATTATTCTCTGCGCCTCGTCATATGCATCTCTATACATGTCAGAGTCATCTTCGCGTGAAATATGAACTCCCATTTCATTATTGTTAACTTGGCTGAATTCGTAGAGATTCAAACTAGTGATTATACAAGAACTTTCATTCATGTAACATTTAGCATGCAAGTTTTTACAAAAGCTTGTTCTAACAAAGGATAATTCATTTAACCAACTAATTTCCATTGGGTGTAACTCGCTTTTTCCATAAACAATACGAACATCAATTTTCAATCTATTTTTATCTTCAAGTAATTCTTTAACACGATCATTTAATCTTAAAAAAGGGCTGATCAGTATAAGGCGATCTGATGCACTTTTTATCAACTCTTCTAAATAATAATTTGTTGCGCTGGTGTTTAAAAATTTTGCCATTTGAATAATCCTTTTTATAAATTTTATTAAAATAATTATGCAACAGGATTATCACTATAAGTAGTTGCTCCCGTTTTATGCATGAGGGCAAATCATCTGTATGATTTTGTTATTTAGGAGCATATTAAATTTAAGAAAACACAATATTATTTTTCGCATTAAATTTTAATGTACCTATAAGTGGTTAAACATACTTTAATAATATATTTAATCAATAAGTTAAGTTAACGATAAAGTAGATTATTTAGTGATATATCATATTGAAAGTTGAAATGAAGCGTCATGATATATATTAATTACTCTCGTTTTTTCAACATCAAAATTGAAAATTTAAAATGCACTTACAATGTGCTAAATCATATCTTATTTTGCTAACTCAGCGTAAAATGCGCGCTTTATTGAGATTGAATCCCTTATTGACCCCCTTATTGGAGCTACTATGCCTTCACTTATTGATCTACTTGGTTGGACAAGTGTCTTTTTCTACATATTTTTAATGATTTTTAATGGCATGAAAAATGTGCGTCTTGCTTCATTCCTTTCGGTTATTAATGATGTGTCTTGGGGGATTTTAATCGGAGTGATGCCTAAAGTATTATTAAATTTGGTAGTGGGTAGTGTGACTTTATACCGTTACTTATGTGACTTTACTGAACTCTCTCGCAAGATGACGCGTTTTATTCTTGTTATTATGATCGCTTTTTTATTGTATGCGACGTATTTTTCTATCAATGATTATCTTGCAAATCCATCATTAGGTTTGTTACTTACTTGGGCTGATTTTGCGATTATTTTAACTGCCTTGAGCGTTAAAAAATTACGTCTATTTCAGTATTTCATGTGGATATCGGCTTTTGTCGGTGGTTATGCTTATTACCTGTTAGGCATTGAACAAATGATTGTAATTAAAACTATTGTGGCATTAATTATGACGCATAAGTTATTCATCCATCCGTTTTATCCTCAACTTGAAGGTAAATTACTGTTTTGGAAAAATTGATTTTTGCCATTTAAATACGATGCCTCCCCTGTGGAATAAGAACGGGGGAGAGTACTTAAGTGAGATCTTCTCTCTCCATTATTAGTTTTTTATGGCGGGTACCAAAAGGCTAATTTATTTGTTGAATTAACTTTCGTTTTGGTTGATCCTATTATTTACTATCAATATTTGTCCTTAATATTCCACCTTACAATCAATTATCTTACTTATCTATCTACCTTAATTTCAAGCTTAGCAACGACTAAAACGATGGTGTATTAGGCTTTATGCTTCACCACCATCAACTCTATAGCCAACCTTATAGTCAATCTTACAATGTAACTCAATCTTTTATTAAAGTGGTTTTAATCGTTAACCTGCATTTTTTGATGCTTAGATTCTGACAATAAGTACGATTTAGCTGTCTTGGGTTGATTTTAATTTTCCGATGAATGTGGGATGATTAACTTTTTAATACTGAGTCATAAAATCATGCGCTTACTGTTGTTTATCTTTATTTTTATATTCGCATTACTACAGTACCATTTATGGTTCGGTAAAAATGGATTGCAGGATCATCATGAATTTACACAGGAGGTTGAATTAGCTATTTCAGGCAATGCTGAGCTAACCACTCGTAATCAAATGATGTTTTCTGAAATTGACGATTTAAAAACTGGTACGGATGCAATCGAAGAACGTGCACGAAATGAACTGGGGTTGATTAAAGAAGGTGAGACCTTTTTCCGTATTGTACCGAAGGAAGAAAATTAAATGAGTAAACTTTCTTTTTCTGCGGTGATACCCGCTGCAGGTATTGGCAAGCGAGTTGGGGCGCAGATCCCTAAACAATATTTACCTCTCTTAGATAAAACGATTATTGAACATAGTATTACACCTTTTCTTAATCACCCTGATATTAATAAAGTAGTGGTTTCTATCGCTCAAAATGATCAATGGTTTCACCTGTTAGGTCTAGCTAACCACCCTAAACTGAGGATAGTAGAGGGTGGCAAAGAACGTGTGGATTCAGTACTGAGTGCCCTCAAAGTTTTGCCTGATAGTGAGTATATTTTAGTTCACGATGCCGCTCGACCTTGTTTACAAACACAGGATATCGATAAGCTGATCGCTCATGCAAATACCTATAAATCCGGTGCTATGTTAGGTTGTAGAGTCCGTGACACCATGAAACGAACTGATTTGCATAATAATATTGAACGTACGGTCGACCGCAACAATCTATGGCACGCACTCACCCCACAAATGTTTAACAATCAGCAATTAATCTCTGCTATAACGTCTATACAAGATCAGCACTTAATTACTGACGAAGCGTCTGCTATCGAATTAGTTGGTGCAGCAATCACTGTCATTGAAGGGCGCAGTGATAACTTAAAAGTAACTCAGCCTGAAGATTTATTGCTCGCTGAATTTTATCTCTCTAAATTTAACGCCCACAATTAAGGAAATAATATGATCCGTATTGGTCATGGATATGATGTACATAAGTTTGGTGGCGAAGGCCCAATTACCATTGCTGGCGTGAAGATCCCTTACAGCCAAGGTTTACTTGCACATTCTGATGGGGATGTTGCTATCCATGCGTTTTGCGACGCGATACTAGGTGCATTAGCGCTCGGCGATATTGGCCGCCACTTTCCTGACAATGATGCGGCTTTCAAAGGTATTGATAGCCGAGAATTATTGCTTGATGTGTACCAACAAGCGAAACAAAAAGGCTATCGTTTAGGTAATGCAGATATCACCATTATTGCTCAAGCACCTAAAATGGCACCTTTCATTGATGCTATGTGTGCAGAGCTAACCCGTCTGCTCGATACAGACTTAGGTAACATCAATGTTAAAGCAACTACCACTGAGCAATTAGGACCAATGGGGCGTAAAGAAGGCATTGCCTCGCATGCTGTGGTTATTTTGTTAAAGGATGCACAATGAGTGATACACAACCTGAAAAAATGGTTTATCCATTAGACTTTAATTACTTATACGGAAAACCTAGCAGTACAGGTCGGTTTAAACAGCATTGTGAAGATTTTCGTGTTGAAGAACATTTAGATTTTGATTTAACTGGGGAAGGCGAGCATGTTTGTTTATGGATTAAAAAAGTAGGTGAAAATACTGATTATTTAGCGAGACAATTGGCTAAGTTTGCAGGTATCGCAGCTAAGAATGTGAGTTATGCAGGATTGAAAGATCGTCAAGCTGAAACCTATCAATGGTTTTCGCTTTATATTCCAGGCAAAGTGACCCCTGACTTCAGTACTTTTGAGTCACCTGGTGTGAGTATATTAAAGGTGATACGCCACAATAAAAAACTGCGTACAGGCTGCCTTGCCGGTAATCATTTCGCCATCGTTTTACGTGAAATATCAGATAAAGAAAGATTACAAAAAGTATTAGAACAAGTTGCGCAAGGGGTGCCAAATTATTTTGGTAATCAACGTTTTGGTTTTGATGGTCATAACGTTAATGCTGCATTACAAATGTTTAATGGGCGAAAAATAAAAGATCGTTTTAAACGCGGTATCTACCTGAGTGCGGCGAGAAGTTATTTATTTAATCGCGTTATATCACAGCGTATTGCTGATAATTTACAGGTGCAACCTCTACTCGGTGATTGTGTTCAGTTTGTTGCTAACCGTTCTTTTTTTCCATTACCTGATTTATCCGAACAAACATTACAACGTTTAGCTATACGCGAAGTTTGTTTAACGGCCCCTTTATGGGGAGCGGGGGAGCTCACTTCATCTGACGAAGCAAAGCAATATGAATTAGCGTGTTTGTCTTCATTTGAAGATATACAAAAAGGATTGGCGAAAGAGGGCTTAAAACAAGAGCGTCGACCGCTATTATTAATTCCTGAGCAGTTTAGCTATCAATGGTTGGATGAAACTACCTTAACAATAAAATTTTATTTACCCGCGGGCTGCTATGCAACCAGTGTGATCCGCGAGCTTATTGATACAAGTCTATGATGAGTTGTTATGTGGTGGCGAGCTATTAGGTTATTCATATAGCTACAATAAAGCCGCATGAAATAGGAGCAAGTATTGACGATTGCTCCTTAACATCATCTTAACGATACAATCCTATTTGATTAGGACAACTGAGTTTGACGTTTATATGTGGTATCCCACTAATACCTGATTTAACGGCGACTCAAAAATTAACTGTTTATTGCATTGGTTAGGCGGCAATTAGTCGTCACCCATTATTTTTATTCATAAAAGAGAAAACTGTGAAAATATTTGCCCCACTTTATACAAAAGTAATGCGTTGGTCTAAGCATAAATATGCTCCTTTTTATTTATACTTAACAGCATTCATTGAGTCGATTTTTTGGCCAATTCCTGTTGATATTATGTTAGCACCAATGGCTTTAGCAAAACGCCATCTTGCATGGCGCTTTGCTTTCGGGGCAACTGTATTTTCAGTGTTAGGTGGTGCCGTAGGGTATTACCTTGGTAGTGCTTTATATGAACCCGTTGTGTTGCCATTTATAGAGGTGATGGGGTATCAAGATAAAATGCAAACTGCACAATTATGGTTCAATGACTGGGGAGTGATGGTGATTTTTATTGCCAGCTTTACACCTATTCCATTTAAAGTATTTACCATAACTGCAGGTGTCATGAATATGGCATTTTGGCCCTTTTTATTGACGGCTTTAGTGGGACGTGGATTACGTTTCTTTTTAGTCGCAGGTTTAATGGTATTAGGTGGTGAAAAAATGGAAGCGAAATTAAGTAAATATATCGACGTCTTAGGTTGGTTAACAATTGTTGCCGCTGCTATTTTATATTTTACTTTAAAGCATTAGTTTTATTGTGAAAATTATATTATTTACTACATTGTTTTTTTTGTTTTCATGCTCTTCTCCCGGTGGTAGGGCACCAGTTTATGATGTGAAATCAAATAAAGGTGCGCTCAACAAAGGTGGTGGCACTTATATTGCAAGTGGTAAAAGTATTAAACCAGGGCAAAAAAAGTACGTTGTTCAAAAGGGCGATACACTTTATTCCATTGCCTGGCGAGCGGGTATGGCGGTGAACACGTTAATTAAACGTAATCATTTAAGAAAGCCTTATATTATTAAGAAGGGACAAGTCCTAAATTTACGCTCAAGTACCTCAAAAGTGGTGGTTTCTTCATCAAATAAGGCAAAAAATAGCGCAGGAAGTTGCACAGTTCAAACCTGTAAACAAAACAATAAAATAGAGGTTGTCAAAAAATCATCGAAAGCATATTCTGCTAATGATGTTGATGAAAAAGTGATTAAAAAGAAAACGATTAATCAACAAGATTCGAATAATAAAGTGGCGGATTGGCAGTGGCCAACTAAAGGTAAATTAACAAAAACCTTTGCTAACTCCCCGCAAGGAATGAAGGGTATCTCTATTTCTAACGTTCGAGGAACACCGATATATGCAGCGGCAAAAGGGAAAGTTGTTTATGCAGGTAGCGGTTTAAGAGGTTATGGAAAACTAGTCATTATTAAGCATAATTATGATTATTTAAGTGCTTATGCACATAATGATAAACTAATAATAAAAGAGAATGAACAAGTTGAAATGGGCCAAAAAATAGCTGTGATGGGAGATAGTGATACAGATACCGTGCGATTACATTTTGATATTCGCTATCGTGGTAAGTCTGTTGATCCCATGCGTTACTTACCTAAACGTTAATAACGCGATCAAGTTTTCAGTTAATGATTGAAATAATTTAGGAATATTTAAAAGGCCCAATTTAAAAGTAATAGTTCATCAAATTGAAGCGGTAAAAAGGGAGTGCAACCATGGTAGGAACAACTTCAGTTAATTCAGAGAACAAGGATTTAGACAACTATAATCAGCCAATCGTTGATGATCTTGAAATGGATGATGGATTAGGTATTGATAAAGCTGAGGCAGAAACCCCTGCAGAGCCTGAACGCTATGCAACAGGCAGTGAATTTAAGGTAATGGATGCCACTCAATTGTATTTGGGTGAAATTGGTTACTCTCCGCTATTAACTGCCCAAGAAGAAGTCTATTACTCACGCCGTTCTCATCGTGGTGATGAAGTGTCTCGTAAACGCATGATTGAAAGCAATTTGCGTCTCGTTGTTAAAATATCACGTCGCTATAATAATCGTGGTTTATCATTATTAGATTTAGTCGAAGAAGGTAACTTAGGGCTTATTCGCGCGGTTGAGAAGTTTGATGCAGAAAAAGGTTTTCGTTTTTCTACTTACGCGACATGGTGGATACGTCAAACCATTGAACGGGCCATTATGAATCAAACTCGCACGATACGTTTACCTATTCATATTGTTAAAAAATTGAACGTGTATTTACGCACCGCACGAGAATTAGCGCATAAACTGACACATGAGCCAACGCCGGAAGACATCGCTAAAGAGTTGGATGTATCAGCAAAAGAAGTGTCAAAGATATTAAAGCTGAATGAACGTATAAGTTCAGTAGATACACCACTTGGCCATAGTTCAGACAAAGAATTATTAGATATTATTCCAGACAGTAACGAGTCAACACCAGAAAATACATTACAAACTAACGATATGAAATTGCGTATCGTGGATTGGTTAGAGGATTTAAACGCAAAACAACGAGAAGTATTAGCAAGACGCTTTGGTTTATTAGGATACGAAGCGGCGACATTAGAAAATGTGGGTAAAGAGATTGGTTTAACACGCGAACGTGTGCGTCAAATTCAAGTAGAAGCATTAAAAGCGCTACGTGAAGTGTTATCAAAACAAGGGTTATCTATTGAAGCTCTTTTTCAATCTTAATAGTTTGAAATCAATATTTTAACTCAATAGTTTAATTGAAAAGTTAATAAAAAAACGCATCCAATGGATGCGTTTTTTATATCTGCCGATAAATTTTATATCTGTTCTAGTGGCGGGCTATATTAATTCTGATTGAGAAAAGCTAAATGAAGGATCAATCTCTCGTAACTCTTTAGCGAGCATCAACTGCGCCTTGGCATTTTCAATTTCTCGCCACTTACGAGGTTTAGGTTTACGTTTAACGGGAGTGTGGAATAGGTTATTAATTTTGATATCGCTATCATTTAATTGAAGCTGTTGCATGTTATCCCCTTAACTTTAATGTCCAACTGTGTGTGCTGAATACAATAAGCTGATGAGATGGCATTTTTATGACAAATATATTGCACTTTTATTAATTGTGGCATTCCTTTTAAGTTGGCCGCATTTGCTTTTTACTTGTTCTTAATTTGCTAAAGAGAACAATCATTTATATTTGTTTACCTTATAAACTAAGCTATTCCTCCGTGTAAATTTCACTGCCCACGTTTAAAGAAATCAACATAACTGCGTACTGTGACTCATGCTAAATTGATTTTTTGTTCTACGCTGAATAGATCATTGTTTGATGCTTCAGTTATGCTTCTGCAAAACAGGTGGACAGTCTTAAACATCATTACGATGTAATATTTAACCTCAAATTATAAACTGTAAAATATTAGGAGGAGCAATGACTCACTTCCATGATCACGGTTTTACCTTTATTGAGTTAATCATTACGCTCGCTATTTTAGGCGTTATTATTTCAATATCCACGGCTTCATACCAAGGGATTCTGGCAAACCAAACCTTGCTGAGTCGCACGTCAGAAGTTTATTACACACTACAACTTGCAAAAGTAGAAGCAATTAAACGCAATCAAAAGATTTACGTTAATTTTTGTCAACAAGGTAACCTCTGGAAGATGGGTATCAGTGATACCAATCATTGTGATTGTTTTAGTGCTAATTCTTGCCAATTAGATGGTGTTGAAAAAGTACAAGATCTTGCCGATGGAAAAACGATTGTTATTGATAGTTCAACATTAACTTTTACAGGGACACAGGCATCCTATGGCTCATTACGCTTTTCAGTAGAAACTGGCAGCGTCACAATGACTAATAGCGAGCAACATTCTTTATCGATTATACAAAGTGCGATGCGTTTAAGAGTCTGTGCGCCAGACCAAGCTCAACTTGGATATAAAAAATGTTAGCGCCCATATCATTAAAGTCTGGCTTTAGCCTGATAGAAGTGCTGATTTCATTACTACTAGGTTCCTTACTATTGGCGATGATCATTAGTTTATACGTTACTAATGTCAGTGCTGGTCACAAAGGCATGAAGCTCTCTCGTTTCCATGCAGATATACAATCGCTTGTAGGGGTAATGGAAAATGATATCCGCCGAGCTGGATTTGGTGGTAGTCATTTTATGGTAGGCCAAACCAATAATAAAGTTGTTGATAGTATCAATAGCGGTACGCAACACTGTATTGTTTATGCTTATAACTATAATCATGCGGTTGCTGCTTTACCTTCCCATTTTATGGCTTTTCGTTATTCATCAACTTCGCATAGTGTACAGTTTGGAAGAGGTTTAAACTCGCAGGCTATCAATTGTTATAGTAGTGGTAGTTGGGTCAATTTAACGGATCCTAAATTTCTAAAGGTGACAGAGTTGAGCTTTGTGGAAAGTATCGCTTCCAACGCACAAGCAACAATGCGTAGTGTTGAAGTGACAATAAAAGCACAGTTGAAAAGTAACAGCGAATATACCCACCAAATAACCACAAAGGTACAAGTACGCAACCCTGAATTTCATTGATAATATTCAATAAACCTCCTTTAATATTTTATATACCTACTAAATATCAAAAAGCGATACAATGGTATTTTTTTGAGCATACAACTTCATCAATGTGCCATTTCACCACTATGAAATGCTAAATATGCAATACTAAATGCCATAAAATACTAATAGGAAGTAATACTTTTGAATATCGCTGCTAAGTCCTGGATAACCTCTTATTTTGTTTGTTTCTTTTTTATATGGGGGATTTTTTTACCTTTCTGGGGCATCTGGTTAGCTGAAAAAGGCGTGAGTCCTGCACAAATAGGTACTTTATTTTCACTAGGTTTAGTATTGCGTTTTGTTAGCACCATTGGTTTATTACCGCGCTTAAAAACAGCCAATGGACCGATACGTTTGGCTTGTTATTTAACCTTCACAAGCTTAATGTGTTTGCTTTTATTGGTTTATTTTCAGGGCTGGTATGCACTAGCTGCTGCCACCTTATTACTTAATTTTTTAATGGCGCCGATGGTACCGATTGGTGACATTATCGGTACTCGCCTAGTTAAACAAATCCAAATTAATTATGGCAAGATCAGGTTATGGGGATCCGTCAGCTTTATTGTTGGTTCAACTTTTGTCGGCTGGACAATTGGTGAGTTTGGACATGAAAGTATTTTGTGGTTAATTATTATAGCGATTTTCTTAAACTATTGTTTAACCCTAATAAGTCTAGAGCCGCAATTACAACAACAAAGTTTGCCACCTAAAAATAAACACAACAACTTACTGTCTTTGCTGAAAAAACCGAGTGTTATTTATTTTATTTTAGTAATGGGACTGATCCAAGGTAGCCATGCTGCTTATTATTCATTTAGTGCTTTATATTGGAATTCAATGAATATATCTGAATTTAATATCGCTTTATTATGGGGAATAGGTGTTTTTGCTGAAGTACTACTGATGCGCTTTAACGATAAGTGGTTCCATCATTGGACAATTAAGCAAATGTGTTTGTTAGCCGTCGTGGCTGGATTGATAAGGTGGGGCGTATTGGCGCAAACAACGGATCTTTTTTGGCTATTGTTGGTACAAACATTCCATGCTTTCACATTTGCATTAGCACATTTAGCTGCCATGCGTTTTATTGCTAAACAACCAGAGCACCTAATGGTCGGTTATCAAACTTTATATGCCAGTGTTGCTTTAGGGTTAGTGATGGCAATATTAACCTACGTATCTGGTTGGATCTACGTACCACAGGAAAGCACGCTTTTTGTTTGGATGGCAGTTATTTTATTACCGGTTTTCTTGTTGTTAAAACGATGGAATTGCGATCAAAACAACAATGTTGAATCCATTGATTAAGAGGCAGTTAGTCTCGATTCTGCTTAGAGCATCACTATCGCGGACAACTGTAATAGTGTTGCTCTATCGATGGCAAGCATCCTATTAACTCCTTTTAAGTGATGAGATCATCTTTTGTATTTGAACTTTTAGCGCCTTTTATTATCCAATAGGTTGATATTAACAAAATAACCCCCATTATATTTAGGTATTCACTTTGTTAATTGAGGTCTCTATGTTTGCACGATTATTTTTAATCTTTACTGGTGTGTCTTTACTAGAAATATTTGTTCTAGTTAAAGTCGGTAGTTTTTTAGGTGCTTGGCCTACTATTTCATTAGTGATATTAACCGCTTTAATTGGCTCTGCGTTAGTGCGTAGTCAAGGTTTACAATTGGTTCAAAAGTTACAACAACGTATGGCTGCTGGTGAAATGCCGGGACAACAGTTAATTGAAGGCATGATGTTAATTATTACTGGTGTGTTATTAGTGACACCAGGTTTTGTAACCGACATCTGTGGTTTGTTATTGTTACAGCCAAGTATTCGAGCTGGCATTGCCAAAGTTATCTTAGCCAATGTTAAATTTGCACCTCAAGCAAGTATGGGCGGATTTTCTAGCCAAGGTTTTACACAAAGAACAGCACAAGATGATTCAATCATCGAAGGTGAATTCGAACATAAAGAAGATAAAAAACTAGATTAATTAGTGATTGATCAAACTATTTTAATAACATCACTTTAATATCGTTATTTTAATGACATTTTTTTAATAAAAGTGTCATCATTCCTAGGTAGGATATGCGCTGCAAATAATAATGAATTATAAAAGTGATAAATAGCAGAGGGATAACGATGAAAATTAGTCGTTCTAGCACGTTAAGAGTTTTTAAAAAATATCAACCGCGTCAAATTGCAAAATTTGCCAAAGGTTTCTTTAATGGACGTATTTTTATTGCTGGCTTAGGTCGCTTTAGGGTAGTGGATGGTAAAGTTGTTGCCTATAAACACCTTATTGCAGAGCAAAAAATAATGATCGCAGTAAGCGAAATAAATAAAATGGTTTTAGAGCTTTCTCAACCAAAAACGATTACCGTTTAATTTTCAATACAGTTGTTGATGTCTAAAACAAGACCAGCCTCACTAAGCTGGTTTTTTTATGCCCGAAACGAAATTTTTTTAGCAATTTTTTTATCAATCACCTTGAATCATATTTTTTTGGCCCCATCAGTTTAAACAACTAATCAAACAACTAAGTCTGTTAACTATCAAAGGAAGTCACAATGTCTATTCGTCCTCTACATGATCGTGTTATTTTAAAGCGTACTGAGAAAGAAACTAAATCTGCTGGTGGTATCGTTTTAACTGGTAGCGCTGCTGAAAAATCAACTCGTGGTGAAGTTATCGCCGTGGGTAAAGGTCGTATTTTGGAAAATGGTGAAGTAAGACCATTAGATGTAAAAGTAGGTGATACTGTTATTTTCAGTGAAGGCTACGGTTTGAAAACAGAAAAAATTGAAGGTGAAGAAGTTCTGATCTTAAGTGAAAATGACATTTTAGCGATTGTTGAATAATCGTTAACGATTGCTGTTTATTCTCTTGTTTTGAAAACAAAAATTAAAGAAAAAGTAAAAGGAAAATATAATGTCTGCTAAAGAAGTAAAATTTGGTAACGATGCTCGAATCAAAATGCTAGATGGCGTAAACATTTTAGCCAATGCTGTACGTGTAACACTAGGTCCTAAAGGCCGTAACGTAGTTATCGACAAAAGCTTTGGTGCTCCTCAAATCACTAAAGATGGTGTGACTGTTGCTAAAGAGATCGAACTTTCTGACAAGTTTGAAAACATGGGCGCACAAATGGTTAAAGAAGTGGCTTCTCAAACTAATGATGCAGCTGGTGACGGAACAACAACAGCGACTGTATTAGCACAATCAATCATCACTGAAGGCCTAAAAGCAGTTGCAGCGGGTATGAACCCAATGGACCTGAAACGTGGAATCGACCAAACAGTTAAAGCGGCTGTTGTTGAATTGAAAAAACTATCGACACCTTGTTCTGATTCTAAAGCGATTACACAAGTAGGGACTATCTCTGCTAACTCTGATGTGGAAATCGGCGAAATCATTGCAACAGCAATGCAAAAAGTAGGTAACGAAGGCGTTATCACTGTTGAAGAAGGTCAAGGCTTAGAAACTGAGCTAGAAGTGGTTGAAGGTATGCAATTCGACCGTGGTTACCTATCTCCTTACTTCATGACAAACCAAGAAGCAGGTACTGTTGAGCTAGATAGCCCATTCATCCTAATCGTTGATAAAAAAATCGGTAACATCCGTGAATTATTACCAACATTAGAAGCAGTTGCTAAAGCATCAAAACCATTATTAATTATTGCTGAAGACGTTGAAGGCGAAGCGTTAGCAACATTAGTAGTAAACAACATGCGTGGCATCGTGAAAGTAGCAGCTGTTAAAGCACCTGGTTTTGGTGATCGTCGTAAAGCAATGCTACAAGATATTGCCATCCTAACAGCTGGTACAGTTATCTCTGAAGAGATTGGTCTAGACCTTGAGAAAGTAACACTTGAAGATCTTGGTCAAGCTAAACGTATCGTTATCAATAAAGACGAAACAACAATCATTGATGGTGCAGGTCAACAAGATGCTATTTCAGCACGTGTTAGCCAAATCAAACAACAAATTGAAGCTTCTTCATCTGATTACGATAAAGAAAAACTTCAAGAACGTTCTGCTAAATTAGCAGGTGGTGTGGCAGTGATTAAAGTTGGCGCATCAACTGAAGTAGAAATGAAAGAGAAAAAAGATCGTGTTGACGATGCATTACACGCAACGCGCGCAGCAGTTGAAGAAGGTGTGGTTGCTGGTGGTGGTGTTGCACTAGTACGTGTTGCCGGTCTATTAAAAGATCTTAAAGGCGACAACGACGACCAAAACGTAGGTATTCGTGTTGCACTTCGTGCGATGGAATCTCCGTTACGTCAAATCGTTTCAAACTGTGGTGAAGAAGCATCAGTAGTTGCAAGCAACGTA
This sequence comes from Vibrio sp. 2-Bac 85, assembly GCF_037546705.1. Classification (NCBI taxonomy): domain Bacteria; kingdom Pseudomonadati; phylum Pseudomonadota; class Gammaproteobacteria; order Vibrionales; family Vibrionaceae; genus Vibrio; species Vibrio sp. 2-Bac 85. The sequence continues at coordinate 185,850 of NZ_JALAAB010000008.1, forward strand.
CAAAAAGGCACTGCAAACTACGGTTACAACGCAACAACGGGCGAATACGGCGATATGTTAGAAATGGGTATTCTTGACCCAACTAAAGTTACTCGTAGCGCACTTCAATTTGCAGCCTCAGTAGCTGGCCTAATGATCACAACTGAATGTATGATCACAGACCTACCAGTAGAAGCATCAGCTGCCCCAATGCCTGATATGGGTGGCATGGGCGGTATGATGTAGTAGTGGTTTTTTAACCCTATACAGATTACTTTAAGTAGTTAAAAAAAAGCCTGAATAGCAATATTCAGGCTTTTTTATTAGCTGTTTCTTTTGCTCAAAGCTGTAAGTCTAAGGTCTCTTGCGTAAGCATAATCTTTATCTTTTAGGCAACACAGCCGCTTGCAAGCTACAATTAGCCATACCCATACCCATACGCATACGCATAAAGCAGATTAATTCACCGTTAGTATTACTAATAGCAACCTGTGCAGCTTACTGCTCTGCAATGTCTGAACTATCAACTTTAGACTTTGTTGTAAACTTAACCTTGTTTATTTTCTTCTATTTTAACTGACTTCTAATCGTTATCATTCACCTTAAATTTGACCTATCCAGTGATCATCACATTCCCTAAAACGGGCGTATATATATTGGACGATCTCTTGAGATAACGGGCCTGCTTTGATTATTTCAATGTTTTTTTGTAAATGTGCGATATTGACACTGCCAACAATAGCGGTATCTACTCCGTAGGTAAATACTGTAAATCGCAGGGCAAGTTCTAATTCGGACATACCAAACTCTAAAGCCATTTTCTTGCGGCGTAGCCAATATTCTTCTGCGTAGTCATCGTTTGGCTGACTATTGAAACGCCAGGGCGCATTAGCGATGGGGCGTTTGGCAATCATGCCTAAGCCTTGCTGTTTTGCTTCTGGCAGTTGATTATGAATAATGCGTTGGTCACAAAAATTCAATGAGGCCATAATACTGTCGAATCGATTACTTGATACTGCGTATTGTAAATCCTCGTTTTCTCCAGAGTAGGCAATAGCTTTAATCTTTCCTTGCTGTTTGGCTTGATCAAGCGCATCGATTACTTGGCCATCTTGCAATACTGAAGTAGGGCAAGAGTGTAAATGTACGACATCAAGGAAGTCAGTCTTCATGGTTTTAAGCGCTTGATCTACACCTGTAATAATACAGTCATAGGTCCAGTCTTGTTGCCCTTCAACGCCATAACCCACCTTGGTTGATAATTTAAACTCATCTCGACGATGACTAATATATTGGCCAATTCGTTGTTCAGATAAACCATAGCCTTTGGCCGTATCAATAAAACCGATCCCCAGATCCAACACCTGATTAAGAATTCTCTCGGCTTGTTTTTCTTCTAATCGACCATCACCGACTGCACCTGCACCATAGCCAATGGCTGGTACATCAAACCCTGTTAGTCCAAAATTTCTTTTTTGCATATGAGACTCTCTTTAATGATTATTATTCGTAAAAAGTGTTAAATACTGTAGCCGTTTCATTAATTACATTAAGTACCGTTTGGGCCAAACTTATTCTCAATCTAAGGCAACTCTCCGCCGCGAGCTGATTCATACAATGCATACCAATCACTGCGTGATAATTGAATATTGCTGGCTTGGGCACATGCTTTAATACGATCTAAGTTAGTCGTACCAATGATTGGCTGCACTTTCACGGGATGACGCATTAACCACGCTAAAACAATCGCTTCTGTTGACACTTGGTATTTGCCAGCCAATTGAAAAACCAACCCAGCAGTCGCTTTAATATGGGCAGGTTGATCATCAATATTTCGCCCAGAGAATAGGCCTTGTGATAAGCAGCCCCATGCTTGAATTTGTACATTATTGGTTTGACAATATTCCAGCGTTCCTGCTGCAAAATTAATATTATTACCTTGCGAGTTACCCACTAGCACACCACTTTCTAACCAATCTAATTTTGCTAAACTTATCTCTATTTGGTTGTTAACTAATGGCGTATCCATGGCAGACTGTAAATAAGCCATTTGTTGATACTGCATATTTGAAACACCAAAATGACGCACTTTACCGCTATTTTTTAGTGCCAAAAGCGTATTAGCAACCTCATCTAACTCCATCAGAGGATCGGGGCGATGCAGCATTAAAATATCCAGGTATTCCGTGTTTAAACGCGACAAAATATTATCGACTGATGAATTTATCCATTGTTTTGAAAAATCGTAACGCTTTGGTCCACTTTCATCCGAAAAGCGAATGCCGCATTTTGATTGTATATACATTTTTTGACGTAATTCAGGACGCTCTGCTAACACATAACCAAACGCTTTCTCTGCTTTCCCGAAAGTATAAATATCTGCATGGTCAAAAAGATTAATGCCTGATTCAAGAGCAGTATCGATAACTTGGTGAGCTTGTTTTATCTCATTTTCAGCGACAGGATTTTGATCCCATCCACCCCCTAATCCCATGCAACCAAAAGCAAGATCACCGACATCGATAAGATATTTATTTAACGGTTTAATTTTTTTAGTATTAGCAAGTTCACTCATTTTTCACTCTCTTATTGTTGCTTATCAATATATTTAATAGGGTTTATTTTAATACATAAAAATAAAATAATAAGCGCTGAAAAACGAAATGATTATTCGTTATAAAAAATAATTAACGCTATTGCGTGATGTAGTGGGTAATATGCTACCTTTGTGGTTAGTTTTAATCGATATAAAGGAAGGGTAATGCAACAACACAAGAAAATAGAATGCTTAATGTTATTCGTAGAAATTGCTCAGCAACTTAGCTTTACCAAAGCCGCTGAAAATCTATCTATTTCAACTGGTTATTTATCAGATCAAATAAAAAAACTAGAAAAAGAGTTTAAATGTCCTCTATTAATAAGGACAACCCGTAGTGTACGTTTAACGCTTCAAGGTGAAAAAGTGTTGGCGCAGGGTAAAGAAATTAAAGCTGCTATGTTGAATTTAGAGCGTAATATTTATCATGAACATAGCGCACTTGAGGGCGTCATAAAAATAACGGCCCCTAAAATGTTTACAGAATGTTTTTTGTTAAGCATCTGTTATGATTTCCAGAAACGCCACCCCGCAGTTATCTTCGAAATTGATTCCAGTTATACCAATTATGATTTGAATCAAGATGATTATGACTTAGCCTTCCGTGCAACACTTCACCCTCCACTAAATATGGTCGCAAAAGAGTTGTTCTCCTATCAACATTGTTTGTGCGCCTCTCCTACTTATTTCTCTAAACACGGCTTGCCAGAATCGTTTAAGCAACTCACTGAACACCAATGTTTGACTACGTTAGAGCAACCTTTTTGGCCGTTGAAGTCAGGTGATATTGCTACAAAAGGTTGGCTATCAATTAATGATAATAATTTGTTAAAGCAAATGGCTATACAAGGAAAGGGTATTATTCGCATTGCAGATTATTATGTCACTAAGGAGTTGCATCAAGGTAAGTTACAACAGGTATTAACCGATCAATACATTCAAGGACAAAGTATTTATATATTGCACCCACAACTCATTTATCCTTCGGCCAAAATTAATACATTTATGGCTTTTGTCCAAGAAAATATAAGTGTTTTTCAAAACAATGAAACTAAAATGTGAAATTAAGTTGGTTGATGCATAGTGTCGAGGAAATGAGGTAATACCTTTCGTCCCAACATAAATTCACCCCTTGAAATATGCTATTGAGGCCTTTGAGAGTTAGCTTCCTATCGTTGTAATACTCTAGGTGTAGTACTCTAGGTGGAAAGGAGCATAAAATAAGTTAGGATATTTTGACTAAGTCCTATTAAAACATACCCA
>NZ_JALAAB010000009.1:0-162089 GCF_037546705.1 Vibrio sp. 2-Bac 85
TGTGTCCTTGTGGTATCCCGACAGCAATTTTCCCACATCATCAAGCATTCTGCGAAACAGGTAGATACCAAACACAATCACCAAGCTTGTATAATATTTAGAGCAACCCTGTTGACTGACGTTAGCAGGGATTTTTTCGTTTAATGCTTTTAGCGCTTTACATAAGTGCAAATGATAGGGATGATAGCATCGTTTAATAAGTGGGCTAGGCTCTGTCTATGGCGGTTCCAACTGCAATAGTTCGCGAATGGTGGAATGCTGCGGTATCTTTCCGTCGACAATATCCCCTACAAATCTGCTAGATGTCTAATACAATCATTAGCCTTAAATAGTATTGTTAAATCTTCAGTGGATAGTAGTTATAAATACATCCAATTTAATAATAATGAGAGGGTTATCCACATTAATACGACTAAGGGAATACCAATACGTAAAAAATCAGAAAATTGATAACCACCTGCGTTCATCACTAATAGGTTAGTTTTATAAGCCATTGGAGTTGCATAGCTTAAGTTAGCCCCAAATAATACAGCAAGTATAAATGGTTCTGGTGAAAGATTAAGCTGAGTAGCAACAGAAATGGCAATGGGGGTTCCAATAACTGCAGCAGCGTTATTAGAAACAATATTAGTTAAGATCGCTAGCAGTAGCATCAAAGCCGATAAAACTCCGCCTGGTGGAAGATCAGAGGATACTGCGACAAAGACTTGTGCAATATACTCTGCTCCTCCTGTAGACATCATCGCAGCACCAAGTGCTAAAGAGGCGGCGACTATTAAAATGACTTGGGTACTTAAGGCGGAAGAAGCTTCTTCCCAGTTTAAACATTTAGTTATTAATAATACTAGTACGCCACATACTGAGCTAATTTCAATTGGTAATAAATCGAATGCTGAAGAGAGCACGACAGCAAGTAATGTGCCTAACGCTAATGGCGCTTTACTAGTTTGTGGTAATTGCTCTGCACCATCTATGATTAATAAACCTTGTTGAGATTTTAGTCGTTCTATTTGTGTTGTTTTACCCTGTACTAATAACACATCAGCAATTCTTAAAGAGGTATTTGGAATACCACTACGAGCAGTTTCCATGGGTTTTCCTGCTCGATGTAATGCAATTACTGATATATCGTTTCTATTAAGAAAATTCGTTTGTTGTAAAGTTCTTCCTTCTAGCCCAGATCCTGCGATGATCACAATTTCAGCTAGTGTTTGATCTCCTGCTTCCAAAGCAGGTAGCTGCTCAGTCTTATCCGAATCAGAAAATAAAGTCGCCCCCAATACAGATTCATACTCTTTAATATTATCAGGATAATCGTGTATTTTTAAACGGTCACCTGCAATAAGCACTGTATCTGGTAAAGGGATGATATTTTGCTGGTTTTGATTACGTTGGATTCCTCCAATTTTGATCACGCCATCGGTCAGTTTAATTATTTCTGTAATGGTTTTACCATTAGCAGTGCTGTCTTCATTGATATTTAAATACGCCGTAAATAATCGTGGTGAAGTATCTGGCATTGAAGGTGTACGAGTAGGTAATAATTTAGGGGCTATAAGTCCTAAATAAAAAACTGCGACAACGGCAGCGATCAATGCTGGTTGAATAAAATCAAATAACTCAAATTCAATAACCCCCATATTTTTTGCAATACTAACGACTAATAAGTTTGTTGACGTTCCTATGGTTGTTGCCATACCCCCAACTAACGTAGCTAATCCCATTGGTAAAAGTAATGGTGATGAATCTGTTTTAGTACGTAACGAGACACTGATTAAAATGGGCAGTAATAGAACAACAACAGGTGTGTTATTAATAAATGCACTTAGCGCACCCGCTAAGATTAACGTTAATAATAAAGATAATTTTGGGCTTATTCTCCATAGTTTGGCTATGTATCTACCGATAGGCTCTAATGCGCCAGTTCGGACAATACCATGGCCAATAATCATTAATGCGCAAACCGTGACTAAAGCTTCGTGCCCAAATCCTAAAAATAATGAACTTGGTTCAAAGTAATGGGCGACTTTCTCGTCGTAGAAAGGGAAGAAAACAAATAATAGACAGAGGGCCGCTATGATTGAAAGGGAGGATGTTTCTAGAGGGATATCTTCACGACGAAATAAATATAATGCGAGTACGGTGATCAATAACACTGCAAGTGCATGATTATTAGGTAGATCTGGAATATTCAAATGCCATCTCCTTAATAATGTATTGTTACTATTTTATATATTAGATGTATGCAGCTTGTGATGTTTGGGTGGCATTGATATGAAATACACATCTCGACTAGAGTAAAAACGATATCATCAATATTTTAACATAATGCTTTTGTTTTTTTGCGGTGTGAATCATGATTGTGAAATATCGCTATTTTATTGTTCTTTATTGTTAGAAACAAAAAATATGGATTTAAAAAAACCGCAATTAAGCGGTTTTTTATTGTTGTATTATTATACGATTAACGCGTACCAAATACTACGATTGTTTTACCATGTGCAGAGATAAGGCCTTGTTCTTCTAACATTTTCAAAATACGTCCAACAGTCTCACGTGAACAACCCACGATTTGACCAATTTCTTGTCGTGTAATTTTGATTTGCATACCATCTGGATGTGTCATTGCATCAGGTTGCTTAGCTAAATCTAATAATGTGTTTGCGATACGACCTGTTACATCTAAAAATGCTAAGTTACCTACTTTTTGACTAGTAACTTGTAGTCTGTTCGCCATTTGACGAGAAAGACGCATTAGAATTTCAGGGTTTACTGTAATTAGCTGAGTAAATTTTTTGTAAGAAATTTCAGCTACTTCACATGCTGATTTGGCTTTTACAGAAGCACTACGAATTGGTTCTTCTTCTTTGTCGAATAAACCTAATTCACCGATGAAATCACCTTGGTTTAGATAAGATAGGATCATTTCTTTTCCATCTTCATCTTTAATTACAACAGCAACAGATCCTTTCACAATAAAGTACAGCGTGTCAGCTTTTTCACCTGCATGAATTAACATACTTTTTGCCGGATATTTGTGCGTATGACAATGTGATAAAAACCATTCTAAAGTAGGATCGGTTTGAGGTTTGGTAATGATCATAAACTTCCCTTTATCTGTATTGAATAGCTAATGGCTATTTCTTTTCATTTGTTGCACGAATAGACTTGTATATGAATTGTATCGCTTTTTTTTCAAACTCTATAATGTTTCTCAACATTAGTTGTGCAATAAATTAGATCTTGGTCATAAACAAGATTTATTTATTATGGTTTTGATTCGTTTTGCACTTTTGCTCTCGGAATTTACCAAAGATCTATGATTTATTTATCTATTTTGAGTCTGTTGGAACTCTTGCTTACTAATTAAAGTAACACTCTCATTTAGCTCCGAATACATGATAAATATTTCTTCATTTTTTATTTGAGCTAAAATTTGTTGTGTTTTTTGTTGTAATGAAAACTCTACTTCTCCGTAATCAGTACCCTCACGTAAAATATATTGTTCTATTAAATTGTTTAATGTCATTGCATCAAGTTGTTGGTAAGGTATTAACATAAAAGGGCTCATCTAGGCTTTTCTTTAACAATACATTAATTTAAAGGTGAAGTATGAGTTTGTTAAATGATTTACTTAAAAATAATAAGCAATGGGCTGAGGATATCTTAAAAGAAGATCCTGAGTTTTTTACACATTTAGCTGAGCAGCAATCACCAGAGTATTTATGGATTGGTTGTTCCGATAGCAGAGTGCCTGCCAATCAATTATTAGGTCTGATGCCGGGTGATGTTTTTGTACATCGTAATATTGCTAATTTAGTGATTCATACCGACTTGAACTGTATGTCTGTGATTAAATATGCTGTTGATGTATTAAAGGTAAAGCATATCATAGTAACTGGTCATTATGACTGTGGTGGAATACGCGCAGCGATGGAAAAACAATCTTTTGAATTGATAGATGGCTGGTTAAGAAACATTAAAGATGTGTATGTAAATCATCGTCATGAATTTTTAGAGTCAATGACTGATAAGCAGAAATTAGATCACCTTACTGAGCTTAATATTATTGAACAAGTCAAAAACGTTTGCCATACCACCTGTGTCCAAAACGCATGGCTTAAAGGTCAAGATCTAACGGTGCACGGATTGATTTATTCTGTAAAAAACGGACGTTTAAAAGATTTACAAGTGAATTTTGATAATATCGACAGTATTAATGATTTATATCATATTAATTAATAGCCCTGTAGTAATAGGCTAGTTGTACAAAAATAAATAGTGAAATTCAAATGGAGTGGAATATGAACAAAAAATTAATTGGTTTGTTGTTAGTTGGCCTGCCTTTTTTTGCAAGTGCTGCGGATATTGAGGCTGGTAAAGCAAAATCGGCAGTTTGTGTAGCTTGTCATGGTGCAGAAGGTATTTCTGCTGTACCTATTTATCCTAACCTCAAAGGGCAAAAAGAAGTGTATTTAGCTTCTTCTTTAAAAGCGTATAAAGCTTCACAACGACAAGGGGGGATGTCTGCATTGATGATACCGCAGGCTGCAGCTTTAAGTGATACTGATATCGCTAACCTAGCTGCTTATTATTCTTCGTTGAAATAAATATATTCATGTTACACCTCGATTAAAAATGGCCTCAATGAGGCCATTTTTATTCATAATAAAAGATAGTTAAATATCAATATTATAGGTCGTCAGAGTGACCTGATAAGTATTTTGCTACGCCTTCTGGAGTCGCTTCCATACCTGCTTTGTCTTTAGCCCATTGCGCAGGACAAACTTCACCGTGCTCTTCGTGGAATTGTAATGCATCAACCATACGTAACATTTCATCAATATTACGACCTAAAGGTAGATCGTTAACTACTTGATGACGAACAACGCCGTTTTTGTCAATTAAGAAAGAACCACGTAATGCAACGCCAGCTTCTTCTAATTCAACATCGTACGCTTTACAAATTTCGTGCTTAACGTCTGCTACTAGTGGATATTGAACTGCACCGATACCGCCATCATTGATAGCAGTGTTACGCCATGCGTTGTGAGTGAATTGTGAATCAATTGATACACCAATAACTTCAACACCACGTGCTTGGAAATCACCAAAACGTTTGTCGAAAGCAATTAGTTCTGAAGGACATACAAAAGTGAAATCTAATGGGTAAAAGAAGATAACTGTTTCTTTACCGTTTGCGAATTCTTTTAGGTTAAAACTATCAACAATTTCACCGTTTCCTAATACTGCTGCTGCTGTAAAATCAGGAGCTTGCTTACCTACTAATACCATGAGATTTTCCTTTATATAGATTTAAATGAAGCCATGCACAATTTTTATCAGGCATAACTTCTGTAGAATGCGTTAAATGGAATAAATATGCGAATTGTTTATAGCGATTAATTTGATAGTTTTTAGCTATTGAAATGTTGTTTTTATGTTCTGAATGAATAAACCCGCTTATTAAGGCGGGTTTATTCAGATATTTATTTGTGCTTGTACTAGTTGCTTAGTCTAAGCATTAAGGGTTTCGTCCATATTTACTGAAGTCAGGTTTACGTTTTTCATTAAAGGCATTTCTTCCTTCTTGTCCTTCTTCACTCATATAAAATAACATGGTTGCGTTGCCAGCTAATTCTTGTAATCCAGCTTGACCATCACAATCCGCGTTCAGTGCTGCTTTTAAACAACGTAATGCCATTGGGCTGTTTTGTAATATTTCTCGGCACCATTTCACGGTTTCTTTTTCAAGGTCAATCAATGGAACGACTGTATTCACTAAGCCCATATCAACTGCTTCTTGAGCATCATACATACGACAAAGAAACCAGATTTCACGTGCTTTTTTCTGCCCTACAATACGTGCCATATAACTGGCTCCCCAACCACCATCAAAAGATCCTACTTTCGGGCCTGTTTGACCAAACTTTGCATTATCCGCTGCAATCGTTAAATCACACATCATGTGTAATACATGACCTCCCCCGACAGCATAACCAGCAATCATTGCGATAACAGGTTTGGGGCAAGTCCGGATCTGACGTTGAAAGTCTAAAACATTAAGATGATGGCCGCCTTCTTCATCTTTATAACCTGAATCACCACGGACACTTTGATCACCACCTGAACAAAATGCTAAATCTCCAGCGCCAGTCAGAATAATTACGCCAATCTTTTGATCATATCGTGCGTCATGTAAAGCTTGCATCATTTCATTGACCGTTTGAGGACGAAAGGCGTTCCGAACTTGTGGTCGATTGATGGTTATTTTCGCAATACCTTCGGTCTTGTGATAAATAATATCTTCAAATGGTAAAGAACTTTCGTTCCACGTTATCGCTGCATAGAAATCTGCATCAGTCATATAGGCTCCAACTTAATGTTTAAAAATGCTCTGTTAAGAATAGTTGTTTAATATTATTGGCGTAGTTTATGGGATCTTGTTGGTGAGTGTTATGACCTAAACCATTAAAACAGTGGGTTTTTATATTGTTTGTTTGTGGAATAAGTTTGGCTATCTGCGTGAATTTGGTGTCTTTTTGCCCATAAAAATAACTAATCGCTAACGTTGTTTTGCTTAGAAAGTATTGTGCACAGTATTGTTGGGATAAACTGGTTGAAAGCAACATGTTCGCTAAGAAAACACCATAATTGTGGCTTCTTTTCTTTATTATTGTTTGTTTTTGTTGCTCACTTAAATCATTAAAAATGGCCTGTGTATACCATTGTTGTAAACTCTCTTCGATAGATTGAGTTGAAAATTTTTCTGCCCAGGCTAGATCAAATTGATAGCGACTTTGCTTGGATGCTTGATCCGTTAATCCGATATGACATGATTCCAAAATCAAATGCTTTAAACGAGGGTCCTGTTGGCTTCGAGCGTAATCTAATGCAATCCGCCCACCCAGTGAGTATCCGACTAGACAAAACGAGTTAATGTTAAGTGATGCCAAGGTGAATTTGATTAATTGATGGCAGTGTTCAAAGCCGCCTTCTAAAGGCGCTACATTAGCAACTGATGAACCATGACCTGGCAAATCGATGGTGACACAATGAAAGTCATTTTTAAGATGTTCAATGGTCCTTTTCCAATCTTTTCTATTGCCTAAAAAACCATGTAAAAAAACCAAAGTAGGGTGGTCTGGTGAGCCTTGCTGTTCACTATATAATGGCATTTTGTAGTTGCTCCTTGATCTCTTGTAACTGCGTCGGTGTTATCAAATTACTAATACAGATCTCAATCAGTGTCGCTTTATTTTCTGTGTTTATTGAAGCCGCATGTTGGTAATTCTGTTTAAAGTCTGACAACGTTTTAGGCTGTTGATAAGCTATTGCAAATTGCGCACAGGTTTGGGCAAACGTTAAACCATGTGGTAATTGATAAAATGCTTGCTGTTGTGCTTTAGGGACGGGCAATAGATTGAAAATACCCCCACCATCATTATTTAAAAGTACGATCACAAATGGCTGATTTAATTGTGTTAATAAAGCTAAGGAATTTAAGTCATATAAAAAAGAGGTATCGCCAATTAATAGCGTCGTTGCCCCTTGTCTCTTTTTTGCAATACCCACTGCCGTTGCAATCACTCCATCTATACCACTTGCACCACGATTGCTATAAATCGTTGCATTTGTATTGGCAAACATATCAGCTAAGCGGATCGCGAGGCTGTTTCCTAGCATAATATTATCTTTGCTGTGATTTAATACATGGGCAGTACTATTTGCTTCACTAATCTGATCATCTAGTAAATACGGATTAATAATGTCTGGTAATCGATCTTGATATATTTTTACTTTTTCAAGCCAATTTTTATCTGTTTTTTTATTATTGTAGGTTTTTTTTATGAAGTTTTTTGCGTTGCTTACAAAACGTTGAGTGACACAATGTGCGGGATCTATGCGTTGTGTATATTCAGAAACCACCCAAATAGGAACGACTGTTGAGCCGATATATTGTGTTAGCCTTTTGCTTACTAAGTGATCTGAAAATTGTATAATCAGATCTGCTTCATCAATGTGTTGCTTAAATGATGGACTGCACAGTAATAAATCGTAGCCGATTATATTATTTATTGCTCCCTGCAACTGAGATTGAACATCTGCGAACATTAAGAGATCAAATTGTTGGCAAAACTGTGCGATTGCCATTGCCTGCTGCTTATTACTGATGCGCCCTACAACCACTAAAACTTTCTCTGCATTCAAGTTAATATTTTTATCTACAACTTTATCGTGTTGTGTTGAATGGTAAGTCGTGTAAAGACGATGATGACTATCCCATCCCTTTAAACTACTGAGATAATTTTTGAAGTTAATGGTTTTGTGTTCGGGATAAAAAGGTTCAGCAATTGCCATATTAAAGTGAATAGGGCCTTTATCTATATGTTGCTGAAATAAACCTTGGTTGAGCGTTGTTAATAAATAATTACTTTTAATAGATTCCGTCGGCGTTGGGATTTGTGCAAAAAATATTGGGTAATCGGCAAAAATTTTATACTGATCTATTGCTTGATTTGCTGCGCAATTAATTAGTTCAGGAGGCCTATCTGCAGAAATAATGATCAGTGGAATATGGCTTTGTTTTGCTTCTATCACTGCTGGATATAAATTAGCCACTGCGGTGCCTGATGTAGTGATGATTACAACCGGCTTTGATGAAGCTTGGCTCAAACCTAATGCAAGAAACCCTAAGCCTCGTTCGTCAAAATGAACATGTGTTATTGCTTTGGGGTGATTAGCAACAGCCAGCGTCAATGGGGTTGAGCGAGACCCCGGTGCAATACAAAAGTCACTGATACCATATCGAGTTAACTCTTCAATAAACAGGCTAGACCATAATAAATTAATATTATGATGCTGATGGGGAAAGGTATATTGGTGATCTACCTGTGTCATTGCATGCCCTCTAATATGTTCCCAATATGGTTAATATTGTTCGAATCTTATTATCTAACTCTTGCCACTCTTGTTCTGCAATAGAGCCGGTGACAATGCCTGCCCCTGCAAATAATTTAATACAGTTTTGAGTCACCAATGCGCTTCTTATGGCAACACTAAAATCACTTTCATGTTCAGTTATACAACCAACAGCACCTGCGTACCAACCTCGTTGATAGGGCTCATTATCATTAATGAATTGTAATGCGGGTAATTTAGGTGTGCCACCCACTGCAGGAGTAGGGTGTAATTTGTATAACAGATCCCTATCTTCAGTTTCATCAAGTAGTTGAGCTGTGATCGGCACACATAAGTGTTGTACATTGTGTAGTTGCATAACCTGAGCTGGTGCGCAATTTACTTGTGCTTTGAGTTGCTTTAAATTAGCAATAATAAATTCTTGGACAATATGATTTTCACGGTCTATTTTTTTATCATTTAATAAACTTTGTAATAAAAGATCATCTTCACGTTTATTTATACCCCTATTCACTGTGCCTGCTAAAGCTTCAGTTGTTACCGTTCGCTGCCGACGAGAGAAAAGGCGCTCCGGAGAGCAGCTAATAAAACTCTGCTTATTAGATAGTTTTAAAACATAATGGAAACTATTAGGGTTAGCTTGCTGCCAAAGTGCCATCATATCCCAGGTATTGATGGGGGTATCAAAGCATAATTCAGTTTCTCTTGATAACACGACTTTGGGTAATAAAGCTTTATATTCTATGGCAAGTTCAACTAATTTAGCCCATTGTTGCTGGTTAGGGCTATCTTGACGTTTCAGAAATTGTGAATTAAATGCGACTAAAGGCACTGTAGGTTGTAATAATTTAACACTATCAATTGTTTTTATAATGCTATTGGTTCCATTAAAATGGAAAGTGACTTGTGTTTGTTCTTTGTCTTCGTCAGTCGCTCTTAATTGTTCAAATGCCATTAACGGCCTGATGAATAGAATGGCTGGAAAGTCAGGCCATTGTTGACCTTGCTGTTGGAAAGCTAAACCACCTATATAAAATGCTTGTTCAGTGGCTTTGGGGATATGATGTAACGTTTCAATAGCGCCAAAACAGGCAAGAGTTTTACTTTTTTCTTTATTTTGCCAATAGATATGCGGTAATAAAGGTAAGTTTTCTTGGCCAGCCAATCTTTGTCCTTTTAATAAAGGTAATAAACTGATTGGTTCAATAGTTACTGTTAAATTGGTACTCGGAAAGTGTCCGTGAATAAGACTAAATGATTGTAATTGCTGTATTAATGTTTTTTGTAGTTGTTGAAGTTGGTTCATATCTTCGACTATAACCCAGTGCTATATTTATCTATTCATGTTTGCTAATGTAGCGCGATATTAACCTTATTCCTAGTGCCGTTATCAATTATCACCATTTTTATAGGACTTTTAGTGAAATCATTTCAAGTTTGGATTCAAGCGTGTCGATTACGTACCTTACCGCTAGCTGTTGCTTCTATTATTGTTGCCGCTGGCTTAGCGGTACAGCATCAAGTTTTTAGTGCGAGTATTTTTTTATTATCTATATTAACTGCTTTATTACTACAAATATTGTCTAATCTAGCCAATGATTACGGTGATGCGTTAACGGGTGCAGATGATCAGAGGACGGGCCCAGAAAGGGCGATGCAAAGTGGTTTGATTAGTGCCGCATCGATGAAAAAGGCAATAGTACTGGTCACAGGGTTATGCCTCATTTCTGGACTTTCATTATTAAGCGTTTCGTTTGCCGGCGATTTAACTCGTTGGCTGGTTTTCTTAGGGTTAGGTGTAGCTGCTATTATTGCTGCAATTACTTATACCATGGGTAAATTACCCTATGGTTATCGTGCCATGGGCGATATTGCTGTTTTCTTATTCTTTGGGTTATTAGGTGTACTCGGGAGCTTTTATTTACAAGCGTTAACGCTGCCTATTTCTTTAATATTACCTGCTATCAGTGTTGGTTTATTAAGTGCAGCTGTTTTAAATATTAACAACATGCGTGATGTTTATAGTGATAAAGCGGCTAATAAAATCACTTTAGTGGTTTTATTAGGGCGTAAAAAAGCATTTGTTTATCACTTAATGCTTATCAGTACTGCAATGTTATGTAGTTCACTTTATATTTATCAGCTTGAGGGAAGCCAATTTTGGCAATATCTATTTTTATTAATTACTAGCCCATTAGCGAAAAGCTGCATTCAAATTGCTGAAGCAATCAAGAAAGATGATCGAGAAGGTTCGATTTTTAATGAACAACTGAAAAACACTGCAATCAGTGCTTTTGTATTTTCATTATTATTTGCAATTGTTCTTATCGCTTAAAATCGATTAATTATTATTCTAATCACTGGTTTTAAAACCAGTTATTAGGGTTTATTTTGCTATTTTCATAAAAGATGACAAAATAAAGTCGAAAAAAACAACATATTTCCGCTTTTTTCTAAATACTGTGTTCTGTTTAACTACAAAGATTGTATAATGCCGCGGGAATATAGCCTCCAATTTTTTAAATACAGAGTATAAAAAATGACAGATTTAAGTAAATACAGAAACATTGGTATTTTCGCGCACGTTGATGCGGGTAAAACTACTACTACAGAGCGTATCTTGAAACTTACTGGACAGATCCACAAAACTGGTGAAGTACATGATGGCGAATCTACAACTGACTTCATGGAACAGGAAGCTGAGCGCGGTATTACTATACAATCTGCTGCTGTAACTTGTTTCTGGAAAGATCATCGTTTTAACGTAATCGATACTCCTGGACACGTTGACTTCACTGTTGAAGTTTACCGTTCACTTAAAGTATTGGATGGCGGCATCGGTGTATTCTGTGGTTCTGGTGGTGTTGAACCACAATCAGAAACTAACTGGCGTTACGCGAATGACTCAAAAGTTGCACGTATTATCTTCGTAAATAAATTAGACCGTATGGGTGCTGATTTTTACCGTGTAGTTAAACAAACTAAAGACGTTTTAGGTGCTAACCCACTAGTTATGGTTCTACCTATCGGCATAGAAGATGACTTCTGTGGTGTTGTAGATCTATTAACTCGTCAAGCATTCGTTTGGGATGAAACAGGTCTTCCTGAAAACTACTCTATCCAAGATGTTCCTGCGGACATGGTTGATAAAGTAGAAGAGTACCGTGAAATGTTGCTTGAAGAAGCACTAGGTCAAGACGATGACTTACTTGAAGCTTACCTTGAAGGTGAAGAGCCATCTCTAGAAGACATTAAACGTTGTATCCGTAAAGGTACGCGCACAATGGAATTCTTCCCTACTTACTGTGGTTCTGCGTTTAAAAACAAAGGTATGCAAAACATCCTTGACGCTGTTGTTGATTACCTACCTTCACCTACAGAAGTTGATCCACAACCTCTTACAGATGAAGAAGGCGAGCCTAACGGTAAATTCGCACTTGTTTCTGCTGAAGAAAGCTTTAAAGCACTAGCATTTAAAATTACAGATGACCGTTTTGGTTCATTAACTTTCGTACGTATCTACTCAGGTACATTGAAGAAAGGCGATACCATCATGAACGCTGCTACAGGTAAAACTGAGCGTGTTGGTCGTATGTGTGAAATGCAAGCTGATGATCGTAACGAACTTACTTCTGCACAAGCGGGCGATATCATCGCTATCGTTGGTATGAAAGGTAACGTTCAAACTGGTCACACATTATGTGATCCAAAAGATCCAATCATTCTAGAAGCAATGGTTTTTCCTAACCCAGTAATCTCTATCTCTGTTACACCAAAAGATAAAGGTTCTACTGAGAAAATGGGTATTGCGATTGGTAAAATGGTTGCAGAAGATCCTACATTTAAAGTTGAAACTGATATCGACTCTGGTGAAACAATCCTGTCTGGTATGGGTGAGCTTCACTTAGATATCAAAGTTGATATCCTTAAACGTACATACGGTGTTGATTTAGTTGTTGGTGAACCTCAAGTTGCTTACCGTGAAACAATCACACAAGCAATCGAAGATTCTTACACACATAAGAAACAATCTGGTGGTTCTGGTCAATTCGGTAAAATTGATTACCGTATCAAGCCTGGCGAACCTGGTTCTGGTTTTGCGTTTAAATCAATTGTTGTTGGTGGTAACGTACCTAAAGAATTCTTCCCAGCTATCGAGAAAGGCTTTAAAAGCATGATGGATACTGGTGTACTTGCTGGTTTCCCTGTACTTGATGTTGAAGTTGAACTTTTTGATGGTGGTTTCCATGCCGTGGATTCATCTGCAGTAGCATTTGAATTAGCAGCTCGTGGTGCATTCCGTCAGTCTATCCCTAAAGCAGGCGCACAACTTCTTGAGCCTATGATGGCTGTAGACGTGTTCACTCCTGATGATCATGTTGGTGATGTAATCGGTGACCTTAGTCGTCGTCGTGGCATGATCGCTGGTCAAGAGCCTAGTGCTTCTGGTGTTCGTATTAAAGCTGACGTACCTCTTTCAGAAATGTTTGGTTACATCGGTTCACTACGTACAATGACTTCAGGTCGTGGTCAGTTCTCTATGGAGTTCAAAAACTACATGCCTTGTCCTGCTTCAGTATCTGATGCTGTGATTGAAAAAGTTAAAGCTGATAAAGCAGCGGCTAAAAAATAATTTCTGTCCTAAATTAGGATAAAGAAATATTTTTAAGTTGATAAACCCTTGCTATGAAAATAGTGAGGGTTTTTTTATGCTTATTGTTTTAATTAAGTAATAAAAAGATTCGACTGAAACAGTCCGATAAATACTATCCAGTAGTGACTTCTATATCGAGTTCAAAATACCATGCCCTTGTGCGTCAACTGTATCTGATGCCCTAATACCCAGAGTAAGTCGGATAAGTCGAGGAAGTTGATAAAGTCTATTAAAGTAAGGCAGGCAAGGACTAATTAATATTAGTGTGCTTTGCTTTTAGCAAATCCTTTTGTCATGAAACGCGCACTACTTTTTGCCATCAATAGGCCATCTACATATAACTCACCTTCTACTTTATAAAGAGGAGGACGAGAAGGCAGAACTTTAGCTGTCATCAAAATATCACTATTGATCTTCATTTCATGTAAAAAACGAATATTCATATCCGCTGTTACAGCTTCAATATCTTGATTGAAAACTGCTTGGCACATGCTGCTATCTAATAATGCCGCTAAAAAACCACCATGCAATATACTTTCATAACCCTGTTGGTGAATTGAGCTTTTAAAATGAGCCCAGACTTGCTGATTAGGATCACTGTAAAAATCTAATTTCAAACCTAATACGGCATTTGGCCCACACAACATGCAACCTTGATGACTTTTTTTCTTGCGTACTAAGGTTAGTGGCTGAGGGATATTATTGTTATTAAGTGACTGTAATTCTTTTAATAATTGTGTTTTTTCTGAGTCATGAGTAGCAGACATATTGACCTCTATCATTCATTATTGACAATAAAGTAATTGGCATATGCTAATTACTTGGTTAAGATAACATATCAAAAGGTAATTGATAACTGATAACTGAAATTTAGAACTAAGGATTGATAACTGTAAATGAGACCTAAAATAAAGCGACATATCTGTGCTGAAAAATTTGCTAAATGCAGTCTATTTAAACCCAATGGCATTCCAGTAACTAAGCTAATCAAAATCAGCATTGAAAGTGATGAATTGGAAGCTGTCCGCTTGGTAGATATTGAAGGGCTTTCGCAACAGGATGCAGCCAAAAGAATGCAAGTTTCACGACAAACCTTTGCCAATATTTTAAAAAAGTCACGTTTTAAGATAAGTAATGCATTGATTAACGGTCATGCATTAGTGTTACCCAATGAATTAGTCAACCTAGATAATTAAGGAAAATACCATGATTTATGCTGTCGCAATGAGTAATAATAAGCTCTCTCACCAGTTTTCAAAATCTGAGAACTTCGCCTTTTATAATGAAAACAATCAGATAATAGCTGTGCATGATAATCCAGCTTTAGGCCTTAGCGGTTGTTCTGCAAAGTTATTGATTATTCAACTCTTACAAGAAATGCACTGCGATGTTGTGATTGTTAGAAAAGTAGGTGAGAAAACCTTAGCAAAACTACTGAATGCAGGTTTAAAAGTAGAGCAAGGTAATACAAGGGATGATATTGAAACATTATTGGAAAGTGCTAAATTACTTCGTCGTTCTTTAAATACACCTGAGCAAGGGGTGTTGAAAAAAGCATCACATAAAAATGCTGGTGGTCGATGCTGTAGTCATCATTAGATAATATATTCGTTATTCATCAATTTTATAGCTTAGATCTACATGCTTCAGGCCTTGAGGATTTTTGCATTTTGAATGCTAAAATGTTGAGTTAGCTTTAAATAATAAGTGGTTTAGTTTATTGGTTTAAATCACTTAATTACTTCCTGCCCATTACTAAATAGAAACACGATTAAAGGGTTAAGGTCTTTTTTGCTTAATTCTCTTCACCTGTTTAACTTGATTGCTTTTTCTTCTATACTGCCTGCATCTTGTCGGAGTGCTAATGGGAATGTCCCAAAGGCTGAGACCACATTAAATAATTTTTTAATACATGGTACTAATCAGTGTTAACAAAATTATGTGGGATCCGTGGAACCTGATTGGGCTAATACCTACGAAGGGAACAAGTAGAAAATTTCATTCCATTGATCTTTTTTAACTTCCACACAAATTCGACAAGCACTCTTCTAATTTTTTATAAGCTTTTTATAATAAACAGGTAAAGAATGCTATGTCTAAAGATATTAACTCAACATTAAAAACAACCGATCGTAAAGGTCTATCACGCCGAGAATCACGCCAAGCTGCACAAGACTATATTCAAAATTTGAATAATGAGTCTTACCCCAACTCTGAAAAAATCTTTATCGATGGGGATATCCATCCTATCAAGGTCGCGATGCGTCAGATCCACCAAACCGATACGTTTGTTGGCGGCAGTGAAGATAATCCAGTTTATGAACAAAATGAGCCCATTCCTGTTTACGATACGTCAGGCCCTTATACTGATCCGAATACTAAAATAGATGTTCATGCGGGGTTACCAAAACTACGTCAAAGCTGGATAGAAGCGCGTGATGATGTTGAAAAACTTGACGGAGTGACGTCTGCGTTTGCACAAACACGTTTAGCGGATGATTCATTAGATGAATTACGCTTCGCAAATTTACCTAAGCCTTTGCGTGCGAAAAAAGGGCAGTGCGTAACACAAATGCACTATGCTCGTCAGGGTATTATCACACCAGAAATGGAATATATTGCGATTCGTGAAAACCAAGGCCGTGAGCGTATTAAATGTGAAGCATTACATTCACAACATGCAGGGCAAAGTTACGGGGCGAATTTACAGGAATCGATCACACCTGAATTTGTACGTTCAGAAGTGGCGAGAGGCCGTGCAATCATCCCATCAAATATCAACCATCCAGAATTAGAGCCGATGATCATTGGCCGTAACTTTTTAGTTAAAGTTAATTCTAATATCGGTAACTCTTCTGTCTCATCTTCCATCGAAGAAGAAGTGGAAAAATTAGTGTGGTCAACGCTGTGGGGCGGAGACACGGTAATGGACTTATCAACGGGTCGTAACATTCATGAAACACGTGAATGGATCATGCGTAATTCTCCAGTACCAATTGGCACTGTCCCTATCTATCAAGCTCTAGAAAAAGTGAATGGGGTGGTCGAAGATTTAAGTTGGGAAGTGTTTCGCGATACGTTAATTGAGCAAGCAGAGCAAGGGGTGGATTATTTCACTATTCATGCCGGTGTATTGTTACGCTTTGTTCCGATGACGGCTAAACGTGTGACTGGTATTGTGTCTCGTGGTGGTTCAATCATGGCGAAATGGTGTTTGACCTATCACAAAGAAAACTTTGCTTACGAATACTTCCGTGAAATCTGTGAAATTTGTCAGCAGTATGATGTGTCGTTATCACTCGGTGATGGCTTGCGTCCAGGTTCGGTTGCTGATGCAAATGATCAAGCACAATTTTCTGAATTAGAAATATTAGGTGAGCTGACTAAAGTAGCGTGGGAATATGATGTGCAAGTGATCATCGAAGGCCCAGGTCATATACCGATGCAGATGATCAAAGAAAACATGGATAAACAGTTAACAGAATGTTTTGAAGCCCCATTTTATACCTTAGGTCCATTAACCACGGATATTGCACCGGGTTACGACCATATTACTTCTGGTATTGGCGCTGCCCAAATCGGCTGGTATGGCTGTGCAATGCTCTGTTATGTGACGCCTAAAGAGCACTTAGGGTTACCGAATAAAGATGATGTAAAAGTGGGTTTGATTACTTACAAAATCGCTGCACATGCTGCTGATTTAGCAAAAGGTCATCCTGGTGCACAAATTCGTGATAATGCACTATCAAAATCACGTTTTGAATTCCGTTGGGAAGATCAGTTCAATCTAGGTTTAGATCCCGTAACATCACGTGAGTATCATGACGAAACCCTACCGCAAGAATCGGGGAAAGTTGCGCATTTCTGCTCTATGTGTGGTCCTAAATTTTGCTCAATGAAAATTACCCAAGATGTACGCGACTTTACTGCGAAGTTAGATTCAGGTGAAATATCGATCAAAATATTAGGTGAAACCATTGTTATGACTACAGAAATGACAGTGGAACAAGGTATGGCGCTTAAAGCTAAAGAATTTAATGACAATGGTGCTGAAATTTATCAACCAGCTTTTGTGGATAAAATATAAAGCTTAGATAAAGTATGATGGCAAAAATTATCGGCGATTAGTCCTTTACTGATCGCCGGTTTACAAACAAGTTTAAGGTTAAATATGAATAACATAGTGTGGACAATAGCTGGATCAGACTCTAGTGCCGGTGCAGGGATCCAAGCCGATCTCTGTACATTTCATGATTTAGGGGCTGATGGTTGCTCTGTGATCACCGCTGTGACTGCACAAAATTCTCAAGCCGTGCAGTTAGTTGAAAGTGTTTCAGAAAAAATGTTCACACAACAGTTAGCTAGCTTAGCGGAAGATATGCCCGCTAAAATCATTAAAATAGGTTTGGTTGCAAGTGTTGAGCACGTCAAAATACTAGCTCAACAGTTAGCTTTATATAAGCAAACTTGGGCGCATAAGCCCTTTGTTATTTACGACCCTGTCGCCGTCGCTTCAACGGGTGATGAAATGGCTGAAGAGGGAATTCTTGAGGTCATTAAAAAACAATTATTACCGCAAATTGATCTTCTAACACCTAATGCAAATGAAGTCCTTACGTTATCTGGTCATGCATTAATTTCTGGTGAATCCTTTAAACCGGCAGCGGATAAGTTAATCAGCATGGGTTGCGCTAGTGTTCTGATTAAAGGGGGGCACTTTGAGCTGGTGGATGATATTGCACTTGATTATTGGAGTGATGGAAGCAGAGAAATCGCATTAACCAGCCCACGTTTAGATAATGTTCATACACACGGGACAGGTTGCACCTTAGCCAGTGCGATTGCTGCAGCAATGGCACTCGATTATTTTATTGAGGATGCTCTCGTTATTGCAAAAGCTTATTTAAACCAAGGTTTAAAAGCATCTAAAGCCCTGGGTGCTGGTGAAGGCTCTGTTGCTCATTGTGGCTGGCCAACACTAAGAGAAAACTTTCCTGAAGTCGTTTTACCTGAATCCTCTATTGGTTACGAACTTGACCTACCTGGTAACTTAGAAGCGGGTCCTGGTTTCGAGCCTTGTGATACGACTAAGCTAGGTTTATATCCTGTTTTAGACTCTGTGGAGTGGGTCGAGCGAGCTTTAAAAATGGGGGTGAAAACACTACAGTTGCGTATTAAAGATAAACAGCCTGAGCAAGTAGAACAACAAATTATTGATGCTATTGCGTTAGGTAAAAAGTATGACGCAAGATTATTTATCAATGATTATTGGCAGTTAGCGATTAAACATAATGCTTATGGAGTACACCTAGGCCAAGAAGATATGGATGTGGCTGATTTGCCTTTAATTGCCGATGCAGGATTGCGTTTAGGACTTAGTACACACGGTTATTATGAAATGTTACGTGCAAGACAACTCAAGCCAAGTTATATCGCACTAGGTCATATTTTCCCAACACAAACGAAAGATATGCCTTCCGATCCACAAGGGTTAACACGTTTGTCTAAGTATGCGAACTTGATGTCAGATATGGCAACCGTTGCAATCGGAGGCATTAGTTTAGAACGTGCTCCAGCAGTATGGCAGACGGGAATTGGTAGTATTGCGGTTGTAACAGCAATTACATTAGCAGATGACCCTAAACAGGTGATTAATCAGTTTAATGAGATCATGTGCTAGTAGTGAATAAAGGATAAAAATATGTTGAATGACGACGAATTATTACGTTATAGCCGCCATCTTTTATTAGAAGATGTTGGAGAAACGGGTCAACAGGCTCTCAAGAATGCCAAAGTACTGATTATTGGGATGGGTGGGTTAGGTGCACCTGCTTCACTATATCTTGCGGCTGCAGGTATTGGGCATATTGTGTTGAATGATTTTGACCATATTGAAGTCAGTAATTTACAGCGTCAAATCGCATATCAAAGTTCAGATATTGGTGAGTCCAAGGTTGAAGTGACTAAGCGTAAATTACAACAAATCAACCCAGAAATTAAAGTTCGAAGTATCAATAAAGAAATGCACGAGATGCAATTGACCATGGAATTGACCATGGCGGATTTAGTGTTGGATTGCACTGACAACATGGCGAGTCGACAGTTGATTAATAAAGCCTGTGTTAATGCAAAAGTGCCTTTAATTGTCGGCGCCGCGATCCGCTTTGAAGGTCAACTAATGTTCTTTGATCATAGTGAAGTAAATTCACCTTGTTACCATTGTTTATTTCCAAGTTCAGAAGAGCAAGCACTCAATTGTAGTAACTCAGGCATTATTGGCCCTGTGGTTGGTACCATTGGGACACTACAAGCATTAGAAGCGATTAAATACTTTGTGGGTTTGCCTTCAGGGATTAAAAATAAATTAAAGTTATTCGATGGAAAGTCACTAGATTGGCAAACTTTTACGGTTAATAAAGATCCAAAATGCAAAGTATGTGGACAGCATTAATCTGGTTACGCTCATTAAATTGCACTGATAGAAAAAGATTAATTGGACGGTAAGTAATGAAAATACAAATTAATGAACAAGTAGTAGAGCTCGCAGAGAATACCAATATCGAGCAATTATTAGCACATTTAAATAAACCTCTTATGGGCAGTGCTGTTGCGGTTAATCAAGACATTATCAGTCGCTCTCATTGGGCCGACACTATTCTTAACGAGGGTGACAATATCTCTCTATTCCAAGCGATTGCAGGTGGGTAAATCATGTTATTTGATGAAATGAATAAAAATGACCAATTAATCATTGGTGATAAAACGTTTTCTTCTCGTTTATTTACAGGGACTGGAAAATTTAACGACCAAAAAACTATGGTGGCAGCCTTAAAAGCATCGCAATCAGAATTAGTCACAATGGCGTTAAAACGTGTGGATATGCAACATCGAGATGATGACATTCTTGCGCCGCTCATTAAAAATGGCATGAACCTATTACCAAATACCTCTGGTGCCCGTAATGCCAAAGAAGCCGTATTTGCTGCAGAGCTAGCCCGTGAAGCATTGCAAACGAATTGGGTTAAATTAGAAATTCATCCCGATCCAAAGTATTTACTACCCGATCCAATTGAAACCTTAAAAGCAGCCGAAATGTTAGCTAATAAAGGTTTTGTTGTTTTGCCCTATGTTCATGCTGACCCTGTTTTGTGTAAGCACTTAGAGGCAGCAGGTTGTGCTGCTGTGATGCCATTAGGCGCTCCGATTGGCTCAAATAAAGGCATTAAAACTGGTGATTTTTTAGAAATTATCATTGAACAAGCCAATATTCCTGTGATTGTTGATGCCGGATTAGGTAGCCCATCTCATGCGGCTTTAGCGATGGAAATGGGCGCTGATGCGGTATTAGTGAATACGGCAATTGCCGTGGCTGGCAATCCAGTTGCTATGAGTGAAGCGTTTGCTAGAGCGGTTCAAGCTGGTCGTCAAGGCTATTTAGCTGGCTTAGGCGGACAAAGCTCACAAGCTATTGCTTCAAGCCCGTTAACGGCATTTCTTGAGGCAAGTCTATGAATTTCAGTGACAAAATAAAAGAGTATCAATGGGACGATATTCGCTTATCTATCTACGCTAAAACAGATACAGATGTACAACGTGCCTTATCAAAGCCGCGTTTAGATTTAGAAGATTTTAAAGCGTTAATAAGTCCAGCTGCTGAACCTTATCTAGAGCAAATGGCGCAAAAATCACAGCAGTTAACTTTGCAACGTTTTGGTAAAACGCAGCAGTTTTATATTCCACTTTACCTGTCTAACATGTGCAGTAACATTTGTACTTATTGTGGTTTTTCAATGCACAATGCATTGCGTCGTAAAACTCTCGACATGCAAGAAATTGAGAATGAATGCCTCGCCATTAAAAAAATGGGGTTTGATCATATCTTAATTGTGACCGGGGAATCTGAACGTAAAGTAGGTATGGATTATTTCAAGCAAGCTTTACCTGTTATCAAAAAACACTTTGCAAACATCACCATCGAAGTACAACCACTTGATCAAAACGAATACAGTGAATTGATTGAATATGGAGTCAACGCAGTATTGGTGTACCAAGAAACTTACAATCCAGTCACCTATGCTGAGCACCATCTTAAAGGTAAAAAATCTGATTTTATCTACAGATTGGATACGCATGATCGACTAGGTAAAGCGGGTATTCATAAAATGGGATTAGGAAGTCTGATTGGCCTAGAAGAATGGCGTACGGACTGTTTTTATGTAGCGGCGCATTTAAGTTATTTGGAGAAAAAATATTGGCAAAGTCGTTATACTATTTCATTTCCGCGTTTGCGCCCCTGTGAAGGTGGAATGGAAATAAAGTCAGTGATGAACGATAAAGAGCTAGTACAGTTAATCTGTGCCTATCGTTTATTTAACCCCGAAGTTGAATTGTCATTATCAACACGTGAATCTGAACACTTTCGCAACCATGTTTTACCCTTAGGTATTACCTCTCTAAGCGCTGGTTCAAGTACTCAACCAGGCGGTTATGCAGAGCAATCAGAGGTGGCATTAGAGCAATTTGAGATCAGTGATGAGCGTTCACCTGCTATGATGGCGGAGATTGTTAAAAAACAAGGTTATGAAGTGGTCTGGAAAGATTGGGATCATAGTTTAACTGCAAAATAATGGCTATTCCCGTTACCATTCAAGTGCAAAAATAATGTATTTTGATGAGTAACGGATATAAGGAAAATAAAGATGACAGAGTTCGAACAAGAAGAAGAGATTTATGCGACGTTAGTAGAAATTAAGCGTGAACCGATCGAGTTATATAAAATATTAAAAATTGAAAACCTTGTTTCCGGTGGTGGCGAAGCGAAGCAAGTGATCGCAGAAGGTTATGTTTCATTGAATGGAGAAGTCGAAACTCAAAAGCGTAAAAAAGTTTATGCGGGCGATCTAATTTACTTTAATGAGCAATATTTTCAGATTGCCGTACAAGGTGAAACAGCTGATTATGAGTTTGTAGAGCAGGAGCAGCCGATTACGAATAATAATGGCAAACAAGATAAGCAATCAGAATTACCACAAGCTGCTAAAAAAAATCGAAAACCAATTAGCTTTTAAGGATTACAATAGTTAATTGTCGTTGATAAAAATTACACTTTTTTATTTATATTTCAATAGTTTAAATTTGAACCTTTTTATTTGTGTGATGCCGATCACCATTTTGGTTTTTTATATCATTTTTTCATGAATTTCT
The DNA here is from genome assembly GCF_037546705.1 of Vibrio sp. 2-Bac 85. Taxonomy (NCBI): domain Bacteria; kingdom Pseudomonadati; phylum Pseudomonadota; class Gammaproteobacteria; order Vibrionales; family Vibrionaceae; genus Vibrio; species Vibrio sp. 2-Bac 85. Next base: position 22,781 of record NZ_JALAAB010000009.1, read on the forward strand.
TTGGAAACTTATATAAGTTAGGGGCGTTACTTAACAGGGACACGGATCGTCTACATTTTTGACTAAAGTAATGGTGCTTATTCGAGCACTTATCTCTCAAAATCATCAATAAAAATGATTCTAAACTATAGGAAAATGAATATATGACATTCAATAAATATTTAATTGCCGTTGCCTCTGGTGCTATTCTCTCTGCTCCGCTTTCTGCTGCTACTATTTACAAAAACGATGCCCAAGAATTCAATGTAGGTGGACGTGTAGAAGTACGTGGTAACCTAACTGATGGCGAATACACTGATAAATCTCGTGTACGTTTGAATGTAAACGGTAAAAACAAGTTAAATGAAGATTTGACTGTTTTTGGTCGTTATGAATTTGAAATTAAAGAAAACAAAGATGACAATGAAGCAAACCTAACAACACGTCATCTTTATGTGGGTGGCGATACTCAATTTGGTACTGTTATTTACGGTCATCAAAGCAATGCGGTTACCTACCTAACTGACTTTACCGATGTAGCTGAAACGTTTGGTGGTTATATTAATGACAACACAGAAACATCAGCTGACCGTTCAAAGAACACATTACGTTACATCTATGAAGCTGATAAGTTAACTTTTCAGGCATCTGGCACTCAAAATGCAAATAATAACGCAGATGGTTTTGGTGTAATGGCAGCGTATAAAATCTCGCCTGAAGTAGAATTAGCTGCAGGTGTAGCAAGCAGCGACCAAGAATATGATAATGGTGTGGAAAAAAGACAATCTGATTCTTATATGCTCGGTGCACGATACTCAAAAGATAATGTTTACCTAGCAGCGACAGGCATGACAGGTAATATCTCTGCTGCTGGTATTGCAGATTCTGATTTTGTTGCTGCGGACGCTTATGCAGGTTACTACTTTGGTGAAGATAATGGTAACTTGGTCAATATTGGTTATAGCTACTATTCAGCCGATGACATCGCGTCGTTAGAGACTAACTTTGTTGCTGTTGAATATGCACGTTACGTCGGTAACTTTGCTGTATACGGTAGTTATAAATTAGCACTAAATAACGATATGTCTGCTGGTAACGACAAACGTGAAAATGAACTACAACTAGGTGCTCGTTACGGCTTCTAAGTTATTGTTCACGATATAGTTCATTCAGAAAAGCACTCTTTTTGAGTGCTTTTTTAGTTTTAGTTGGAGATAATTAAAGATGAAATTTTGGAATGTTTTGAGCATCGCAATGGCCTGTTGCATAAGTTCACAGGTGTTAGCGGATATCCAGTTAACCATACCTTCACAAGTTAAATTACAGCTTGTTAATGGTGAAAAGTCATCTAGTGCCTCACCGGTATTATTAAAAAATGGTCAAAATCAAATCGCATTTCGCTATCAAGATCGTTATCGCGTAGGGGGGGATGATGTATTTTATTCTTCTGATATTATCATTATGAACTTTGCGGGAAAGGATGATAATTATGTGATGGCTATACCTAAATTAACATCACAAGCTGAACGTGATGCTTTTAATGAAAAGCCCAGTATTAGCTTAAAAGATAGCCAGTCACAGGACGTATTATTTGAGCAGGGCAAACTATTGAAAAACGGTATGCAGTTTGACCGTGATTTAGTGGCAGAAATGAAAGATTATAATCTGACCTCTCAACCTGCTTCATTACAACAGCGTGTGACCATTATTACCACTCCAGGTACTCAGTCTGAAGTAGATGTTGCGGGTAAAATGTTAGATTATTGGTACCAGAAAGCAGATCAAAAAACGCGTGAACAATTCAAACTACGTATTAGTCAATAATATACCGTTTATGCACTCAGCTTGAATACGAACGGTCATCGTAGATTAGGACTGCTTAAAGAATAAGAAAGATAAGCTTGTTAAGCTGCGCTTTATTACCTTATCTTTTATGTGTTTAATATTCTCTTTTATCTGCCCAACACTGCTATAAATTGTGTTTATAATATTGATAAAACGTCAGCACCTTGGAAACATACTTTTGTGTCTCCGGATAAGGTGGAATCTGACGTTTATATCGTCTTACAGCCCCTTCCCCTGCGTTATAAGCCGCTAATGCTAAATCCTTACTACGAAATTCTTTTAGTAATGTTTTTAAATAAAGCGCCCCAGCAAAAATACTTTGCGTGGGATCGAATGGATCGTTAACACCAAATCGCTTTGCTGTTTCAGGCATTAGTTGCATTAACCCTTGAGCACCTGCTGATGATATTGCTTTTCGTTGATAAGCAGACTCCGCAGTGATCACTGCATGTAAAAATGCCGGCTCCAGTTGATGCTTGTTGGCTGCATTAACAATAATCGGATGATATTTTCTCTGTAGCGTTTTATTACGTGGAATGGCGATATTGGTATAACTCTTAGCTTTCCAGTTTTTAAAACTAGGTGGCGCTCTATTGCTATCACTGCGAAGTAATAACTTATAATTTTTGTTTTCCTTCCGCTCGGAGAAAAATTTGTTACCACTTTTGTCCGTATACATATAAATATCGGCGCTTGCAGTGGATACAAATACACTTGTAATTAAGCTCAATAAGCAGATAAATGAAGGTAATATCAGCTTTAACTTTATCTTCATTTGAGAGAGTAATCGTGACTTTAAGAGATTTCTCAACATATTACTGAGAAACCTCATTATCACTATTGATTGGGTCAGAAGCCATCTTGTTAATACTGAGCTCATTACTACTTACATCTGCTTTTTGTGAATGTGTTGTTAAAGCCGTTGAAACTGGGCTTGAAGCTGATTTTTGTACTACATCTGCATTTTTTAAACCTTTATCTTTGGGATATAAAAATCGAGCATATTGTAATGTTTGAAGTGCTTTTTCTGGTTGTTCGTTGTGTTTATAAGCGAGATATAAAATATGAAAGTAAAAAGGTTTTGGAGAGCGATAAACAGTTGTCTCTAATTCGTTAATAATTTGTTTTATTTCTGCTTCATTACCACTTTGTATGGCGCCATTTAAGCGAAAGTTATAAAGGTGGAAAGTGAAATTCGTATCAAAAACTAATGGGTTAACAATATGCATTAAGATTCTAATATCTGGATTTTGACTACGTTCAAATGCGGTTATTTTTGCAATAGTAAATAAATTGGTCACCATAAAAATAGCAGTGAAAAGCGGAATCAAGGTGCCAGTAACACGCAGGAAAAAAGTCGGGGTAAAGCGTTTTTGATGCGTTGTTTCGGATTCGTAATCGACATAAAAAACCAATACTATCAATACCAACCAGTGTAAGGCGGAATGATAGAGGGGGTATTCTGTTTGAGTATGTACTGCAATCGGCACGACTAAAGCCAATAATGCTAAAGCTTTGTTTAACTTAAATGAGCACAATAAAAGTATAAAAGTGAATACTAGCAGTAATATACCCAGTATAGGGGCAACACCACCTTCAATTGCCCAAAAAAGTAGATCATTGTGTGGATGTGTCAGTACTGCACTTTCAGGTTTTGATTGGCCATTCTTTACTTTTTCAGCAGTTGTCACTAAATATGATTTTTCAAAACTACCATATCCATAACCGAGTAAAGGTTTTTCTTTGATCATGTCCCAGCTATTACTGTAGTGAACTAGACGTTGGCCTCCTTCTGCAAGGCTACTTACATTACGAGCGCCTAATGCATCACCTTTCATTGAAGCAAAGCCTGTACCTAATATAATCGCCAGTAAAAATAAGCCTAAGCGCTTTTTGTTAGTTTGCCATGCCCACGGTGCAATCAATACAAGCGCAATTGCAGTACCTAAATAACCAGTGCGAGACATGGCAACGGTGATCACCCAAATATTCAGCATTGCAGTGAGTAATAAGAATATATGAAGCTTTTTATTGTCTATTCTCTGCAGTAAATAGCCACTTAAGATAAGCGTTGTCGCCATAAAGCTAGCTAACACATTCGGTTGTTGGAAAATGCCATAGGGGCGCCCATAACCTACGTTGTAACCAAAGTAGTTATCGGCGGATAATAAATAGTCCTGCATCAGGCTATAACAAGCTTGTATTAAACCTGCTAATACAACTAACAATAAGATCTTTTCAACTTGTTGCCGAGTGAAGTTAAATTGCTGCAGACTGAGAAACAGTAAAATGCCTGCAAATAGACCCAATAAACGCGTATAACTTTGATCTGCTAAGACATTGTTGGGGTAGAAAACAGGTACAAAGAATAATCCTAAGGCAATAAAAATAATGGCAGTATATTTAGAGTAAATTATTTTTTGTTGTGCACTTATTTTCCATAGTCCTAATCCGATTAACAGAGAGAAAAATATCCAAACGACATTATTAACCGCAAGTTCTAAGCCACTTCCCCCTTGATTATGTTGAAAGTAATGCGCTCCGAATCCCATTAAAAGTGTAAAGCTAATAAAAAACGTACGTGTTAATTTTTGTTGTAAATCCATTTATCTCTCATGTTTATTTAGGATTGTTTGTGATGCGATTATTTATTGAATCCAAATAATAAATAATCGCTATTGAGTTACTTCTTCTTGTCTAAAAGCGCTTTTAAGAATTGTCCCGTATAACTGCCTTTTACTTTTACTACCTCTTCCGGTGTGCCCGTTGCAATTATTTCGCCGCCGCCATTACCGCCTTCAGGGCCTAAATCGATGATCCAATCTGCCGTTTTAATAACATCCAAATTGTGTTCTATTATCACTAAAGTGTTACCTTTGTCGCGCAGAGTATGGATCACTTTTAGCAGTTGAGCAATGTCATGGAAGTGTAATCCTGTGGTTGGCTCATCTAGAATATACAGCGTTTTGCCGGTATCTCGCTTAGACAGCTCCCTAGCTAACTTAATACGTTGCGCTTCACCACCCGATAAAGTCGTCGCTGCTTGTCCTAATCGAATATAGGATAGACCAACATCCATTAATGTTTGTAATTTTCGTGCGATAACAGGCACCGGCTCAAAGAATTTAAATGCATCTTCAACAGTCATATCTAAGGTTTCATGAATATTTTTACCTTTGTATTTCACTGATAAGGTTTCACGGTTATAACGTTGTCCTTTACAGGCGTCACAAGGCACATAAACATCAGGTAAAAAGTGCATCTCTACTTTGATCATGCCATCGCCTTGACATGCTTCACAGCGTCCGCCTCTAACATTAAAACTGAAACGACCTGGTTTATAACCTCTAGATCGAGATTCAGGTGTGGCTGCAAATAGCTCTCTAATTGGTGTGAAAATACCAGTATAAGTCGCAGGATTTGAGCGTGGTGTTCTACCGATTGGACTCTGATTGATATCAACCACTTTATCTAGTTGTGATAAGCCACTAATACTCTTATGCTTAGCGGCTTGTATTGTGGTCGCTTTATTGAGCTTGGTTTGCGCTAATGGAAATAGAGTATCGTTAATCAATGTCGACTTACCAGATCCTGATACGCCCGTTACGCAGGTTAAAACACCAATAGGTAACGCTAAATCCACAGATTTTAAGTTATTTGCACTTGCAGCATTAAGTTTTACCCATTTACCAGTGAGTGGCGTTCGTTGCGCTGGGATCTCAATGGCTTTACGGCCACTCAAGTAATCGGCAGTTAGTGAGTTTTTAGCTTTTAATATTTTTTGATAATTACCCTGCGCAATTATTTCTCCCCCGTGGATACCAGCACCAGGGCCAATATCAATAATATGATCCGCTTGACGAATTGCATCCTCATCGTGCTCTACAACAATCACGGTATTACCTAAGTCACGTAAATGGGTGAGTGTTTTTAATAAGCGTTCGTTATCACGTTGATGTAACCCAATGGAAGGTTCATCTAATACGTACATCACTCCCATTAAACCCGCACCTATTTGACTCGCCAAACGGATACGTTGTGCTTCGCCGCCTGATAAGGTTTCTGCGCTTCGCTCTAGGCTGAGGTAATTAAGGCCGACATTTACCAAAAAGCTGAGACGTTCTAAAATCTCTTTTAATATTTTTTCTGCTATTTGCGCTTTCTGACCTTGCAGTTGGATGTTTCTGAAAAATTGCTCTGCATCTGAAATAGAAAGCTCGGAAATATAAGCAAGATTGACGTCATTGATAAATACATTTCGTGATGACTCTTTTAAGCGAGAGCCATGGCAACTTGAACAAGGTTGACGGTTCATGTATTTGCTTAAATACTCACGCATGGCAGAAGATTCTGTTTCTTTATAGCGACGCGAACGATTAGGAATAACACCTTCAAAGGAATGCAGGCGAGAGACTTTATCACCTCTGTCATTGCTATAAGTGAAGGAAATTTTATCTGCGCCAGAACCATTCAAAACGATTTGTTGTTGCTTTTTGGTAAGCGATTTAAAAGGAATTTTTACTGAAAAATCATAATGTGCTGCGACTGCTTGTATTATTTGATAATAGTAATTAGATTTACTGCTCCATCCTTCAATGGCACCATCTGCTAAGCTGAGTGAGCTGTCGGTCACCACTCGTGCTTCATCAAAATACTGCTCGACCCCTAAACCATCACAGGTTTCACAAGCGCCAGCAGGACTATTGAATGAAAAGATACGAGGTTCTAATTCTGCAATGCTATAACCACAATGCGGGCACGAAAAGTTTGCAGAAAAGAGTTGTTCTGGGTGGTTATTATCCATGTCAGCTAATATCACAGACCCATGACTTAAGTCTAATGTGGTTTCAACGGATTCAGCTAGTCGCTGTTTAAGGTCACCTCGTACTTTAAAGCGATCCACAACGACTTCTATATTATGTTTTTTATGCAATGCTAATTTTGGTGGATCGCTTAAATCACAAATATCGCCATCAATGCGAGCCCGTAAAAAGCCTTGAGCCGCTAAGCTTTCAAATATTTTTGCATGCTCGCCCTTACGATCTTTGACAATCGGAGCGAGAAGCATCATTTTACTTCCTTCTGGGTGCTCCAAAATAGCATCTACCATTTGGCTCACGGTTTGCGCATGTAATGTGACGCCGTGAGTTGGACAACGAGGGTCGCCAATACGCGCAAATAATAAACGTAAATAATCTGATATCTCGGTAATAGTGCCGACCGTGGAACGAGGATTATGAGAAGTTGATTTTTGCTCAATTGAAATCGCCGGTGATAAACCTTCTATATGTTCTACATCTGGTTTTTCCATTAATGATAAAAATTGGCGAGCATAAGCGGATAATGATTCAACATAGCGACGTTGACCTTCTGCATATAAAGTATCAAAAGCTAATGAGGATTTTCCTGAGCCTGAAAGACCGGTGATCACAACTAACTTATCGCGAGGAATGGAAAGGCTAATATTTTTTAAGTTATGCGTTTTTGCGCCGCGGATTTCAATGTTGTTCATTACTTCTCACTCGCTAATTATGTTGAATAATAGATATATTCTAGTGGGTTGAGGGTGTTATTTGTTAACCGATTTTCTTATTTAAATCATAATACACTGTGAATTATTACAGTGGTAGTCAAGATTGAGTCGGAGCAAACGCATATTTTTGAAAATATATTACTTGTTACTAAATTTTTACTTTAAAATCATCTTTTTATTTTGTATTTTGAAGTTTAAAGCAAACCGGATGGTTTTTTATGTTACGTATTTTTTTGATTATATACTCACTTTTTTTGAGTTCTGTTTCTTTAGCCCATAACTACCAACCACTGCAAGTTGCACAAGCTAATTATCTAGCTGAGAATTTCCCATTACATTTATATATTGATTACTCTAAATCAATGACCATTGATGATATCAGTGAGCTTAATCTAGATGGAAATAACAGCACTTCACGCATTAATATATCCGTTGAACGTGCCAATTATTGGTTTGTATTTCAAATGCACAACCAAAGCGAGCAAGCGATAGAGCGGATCGTTAAGTTTGATGAAACCTTTCTCTATCAAGCAGATATTTACTATCGGGTTAAAGATTCGAGCTCAACTAAAAAGAAACATAAGAATACGCGATGGTTTCATGATCAAAGTGGTTTAGCTATCCCTGTTGCGGAGCGTAATATTCATAATCGGCTACCGAGTTTTAGTGTGCCATTACAGCCTGGCGAAATAAAAACGATATATGCCAAGATCAATACCGAGATTAATTTGGTGACTGTCGGGCTTGAGGTAAAGTCTCCCTATCAATATGCGCAGGATGAGCAAATAGAGATTGCCGGATACTGGTTATTTTTTGGTATGTCCTTGGCTATGTTTATTTATAATTTGTTCTTATTGATATCATTAAGGGACAAATTATATTTTCATTATGTACTGTACTGCGTTACTTTTATTATTTTTGTCTTTATGTACAGTGGCTTTGATCTATACGTCATTGAATCTGCATCAGTGCATTATTTATATATAATTTCAATTTCCGTCTCGTTTGTTTTTCTATTGCAGTTTGTTCGAACATTATTACAGACCAGTAGTAATTTGCCAAAAATAGACTTTTGTTTACAGTTCTTGATGGCATTGTTTATCCTGCAAAGTGTGGTTAGTGGTATTAACACTCATTATTATTATTTAATTATCTATATCGCCATGCCAAGCACTTTATTTCTATTATTAGTAAATATCATTGCATACTTTAAGAAAGTACCACTCGCTAATTATGCTCTGTTTGGGTTGAGTTGGTATGCATTAGGTGTGTTTGCTGTTGCAGGCGTTAATGCTGGGGTTTTACCCTTTAATTTCTTTACTCGTTATGGCTTTATGCTTGGATCGTTGATTGAATTAGTTGTCTTCTCATTAGCCTTAGCTTATCGAGTACATGATTTACAAGTCAATAAAAGCACACTGTATTTGAATTTGTACAAAGCTAAATATCAATTAGAAAAAACGGTTAAATCACGTACCGCTGAACTAATTGCTGTTAATAAATCATTGCAACAATTATCGCAGGAGGATGGTCTTACTGGATTATTTAATCGTCGTTTCTTCGATCAAACTATTGCCAAAGAATGGATGCGTCTACAACGAGAAAAAGGCTCACTTTGTTTAATTCTTGCTGATATCGACTTTTTTAAGCAGTTTAACGATATTTATGGGCATCAACATGGCGACCACTGCTTGCGTATTACCAGTGCCTTGATCAAACAATCAACAACACGTAGTGCCGATTTAAGTGCGCGTTACGGAGGTGAAGAGTTTGTGATTTTATTACCCAATAGTAATGCAGAAGATGGCCGGAAAATTGCCAATAAAATAAAACAAGCGTTAAAAGAAAGTCACATTATTCATTCTCATAATCCAGGGGGAATTATCACCATGAGTTTTGGCATTAGCGCTGTAATACCAGATCAAAATAGCTCAGTAGAGCAACTTATTAAGCAGGCGGATGATGCCTTGTATCAGAGTAAAGAGAACGGTAGAAACTGTATTACTATTCATAACGAAAGCGTATAAATGGCTGATATTAAAGTCAAAGAAAAACTCACCTTGATCGATAAGGTTAGCATCATTAGTTATCGTGCTGGCATGATCTTTTTCACTATTAGCTTATTAATAATAGCGTTGCAGCAATTGTACTATCCAGTATGGTACAAACATGGCTTAGTGTGGATGGCTTTTTCGGTGTTCTTAATGGCGGCTAATCTACATATCTATGATAAAAATATTCGTTATATTCTAGTCACTAGTGCTTGGTTAGGTGTGTGGTTAGTTTCTTTAAGCTTTATTAGTAGCGGACAAGTCGCCACTCATTTAAGCCTAGGGGCGCTATTAATTTGTTGTGCAGGTGTGAGTTACAAAGAAAGCTTTTGTTTTTCATTAATGATAGTGAAAATAAATCCCTTATTATTGTGTGTTTTCTATTATGGGGTGGTTTTTTCAAAACCTATAATTGCAGCCACTTTTGCAATAGTGAGCGCATTGATCAGCGCTTACATGGCCTACAAAAAACTACGTATGCCGTTGCATTATGACCTTGGTGATCGCAGTAAATATCAACACTAAACACCAACATTAAACACTGCGGTCATTTATCCTAAAATATAGATTTTGGCTGTTACTTACTTTTAGTCTGCTTTTTAGAGTTTTGCAGAGAAGATAACAAAAAAGTCGCAAAAGCGACTTTTTATGAATAACTGTAAAACAATAAAGGATTTATTCAGTAAGTAATATAACAGCATTCTTACCGCCATCATTCATACCATTATCAACGTAGTTATCAGCACCATCAGGTAGCAGTATTGATTCTTCACCTGCTTCAGAAGTTACTTTGTAAATAAACTGTAAACCTTCACGTTCTTCAGTTGAAATATTCTCAGCAACCTTGAATTTACCATTTTTAAACTTTTTCAGTTCAATGGCTTGCCATTGATTATGCTCAGACAACAAATCGATACTTGCTGCCCCGTTTGCGATCTCTTTTGTTACTTCAAAGGTCACTTTAACGATTGGTTTATTTTTTAAAAATTGTTTTTTAATGCTCATACTTGTTGCTCCCTAAAGGTATTATCCTGTATTTAATTTACTTTAAACACTGTATAAATTCTAGTCATCTATTCGATGAAAGTTAATTTAGATTAAATTGATGGTTAATAATGTCCTGCGTAAACGCTTTCTTGAGGTAAAAACCACGAGGGCGGACTTTAATGAGTTGTCCTTGTGCACCATATGCATCGGTAACACATTGACCATTTGCTGCTTTTGGACGTAATTGTAATACTTGTCCATCCCGAGCACTAATCGTCTCTATCTGACCCAATGCTATTTTTTCCATTAACTCGTCCCAGTCCTGCTGCATTAATTGCTCTTGTAATGTTGAGGCTGTCCATAAAAAACCGTTACCAACAATACGTTCTGAAAGAGGGATTTTTCGTTCACCTTGTACAGGAAGCCATAATACTTTGCTTAACTTATTACGTATATTACTGTTATGCCAAGTTAAGTGTGTTGTGTGTAGAATGGGAGTACTACAAACAAAAGTTGTTTCTAAAACTTTACCCTGACTATCAATGGGGATTGTTTTTAATTCAATCCCTAAGTGTTTGAAATCTTGTTCTGGTTTGCTGCCTGCCGCCGCACCCAAGTGCCATTCAATAAGTTGTCCAACCCAACCTTTATTTTTACGCAAGTTTTCAGGCACAATAACATTCGCAATGTCAGCTAATTCCGATAATGAATAACCAGCAATAGCTTCGCAATAGGCTAATAGTTCAGCTTCTGATTGGGGTGTTGGCCTCATAGGTACTCTCTTAACCGCTTAAAAACATAGACCCATTTATTATACGTGTTTTTTTTATTTGGGGTTATTCATAGTTGTAAAATGAACTTACACAGAGTTATGCACAATTTTAGTGGATAACTGAATAGATCATAAGATCCTAAGATTTATTTTAAAAAAGAACTTAAAGTAGGCTAATAAATTGTTTTAGTGTTTATTTTTTAAACAAAAAATGGCACTCAAATAGATAATGACTATTTTTTAAACGTGTAAGATATTCACATTGGGTTGTGAATTAAAAACACTGGATCTAATGACAGGGTCAAAAGGTGGTAGTTTATCTTTAAAAGATAACTTATTGTTTTATATTGAAAATTTTGTTGGTAAAATAATTAAATAAAGATCTTGAAGTTTATGTTGTTTTCTAGATCTTTTATCAAATTTTAATTGTGCACATAGTTATGCACAGATTTAGTGGATATATTTCACAGTACACTTTCCGTAAACGTGATGCAGGTAGTATCGATTAATTTTTTTAGCGTTTATCGGTTTGATGGTAAAGGGTTTCTGTGAAAGAATGCATCCATAATTATAATTTCATCCATCCCGTGTTATCGCCTATTTACTTGTGTATAAATGAAGATGGATCTTAACCTTATTAAGGTTTTTAATGATTGATGCTGATGGTTATCGTTCCAATGTAGGTATCATCATTTGTAATAAAAATGGTCAAGTTTTATGGGCTAAGCGCTTCGGTCAACATTCATGGCAGTTTCCACAAGGTGGAATTAAAGAAGGTGAAACACCTGAACAAGCTATGTATCGAGAGTTATATGAAGAGGTCGGCTTAAAACCTGAGCATGTAAAAGTAGTCGTAAGTAGCCGTCAGTGGCTACGTTATAAGTTACCTAAACGTTTAGTACGCTGGGAGTCTCCCGCGCCTATATGCATTGGCCAAAAACAACGCTGGTTTTTATTACAATTGATAACAGAAGAAGAGCAAATTGGATTTGACACATGCGGCCATCCCGAATTTGATGATTGGCGATGGGTTACTTATTGGTACCCGGTTCGTCAAGTGGTTTCATTTAAACGCGATGTATACCGAAGAGCACTCGCTGAATTTTGTCATGCAGCATTTTCGTTAATGCACAAATCAGATAAAAAGAGAAATAAACGACCTCGCCGAGGTTCCTTCAAGTAATTGCTTCTTCCCTTATTAATAGGAGAGTTTTATGTTCAGCCAACTTCGTCAAATCGTAGAGCAATTCGGTGAGGCAAGTACACTTTCTGATGCTATGAACTTATTAGTAGAACAAACCAAAAGTACAATGATCTTGGATTGTTGTTCTATTTTTATTACTAATAAAGAAACTCAAAAGCTGACATTGATGGCAAGTGAAGGTCTAGATAGCCAAGTCGTTGGTGCAACGCATTTTAATTTTAATGAAGGTATTGTTGGTCTGGTTTATCAAAAAGGTGAACCGATTAATTTAGCAAATGTTTCAGAACATCCTCAGTTTAAATATCTACCATCAAGTAATGAAGAACAATTTAGTTCATTTCTCGGCGTCCCTATTATTCATAAACGTCAAGTTTTAGGTGTATTAGTTGCTCAGCAGCGATTACCACGATTGTTTAATGAGTTAGAAGAATCATTTTTAGTGACCTTAGCTGTCCACCTGGGCAGTGTATTAGGTGGGACTTTATTAGATTTACCCGATGAAAAAGCACCCAAAAATCGCTCGGTGCATTTACAAGGTAGCCCTGCGAGTTCCGGCATATCGATCAATAAAGCACATGTTTTACAAGCTCATTTATTACTGAGTGATGTTAGTATCGAGTTAAGTCAAGATCCTGATTTGGAGATGCAATCTTTTAGTAATGCGGTACAAGCTTGTGCAGATGAATTTTCTAAAGTTTCGATTACACTTAAAGAACAAGTGTCTAAAGATGCTTTTATGTTATTTGATGTATACGGCCATTTATTAAAAGATAAAGCATTACTAACGGCAGTTGAAGTGCAAATCAGGGAACAACATTTAACCGCTAAAAGTGCCGTTAAAACCGTAGCAGAAACTTATATTCAACAGTTTGAGAGCATGAGCGATCCGTACTTAAGAGAACGGGCTGTTGAGATTAGAGATGTTGGCCAGCGATTATTATACCATCTTTCAAATCGTGATGATGAAAAGCAAGACTTTACTGAAGAGATTATACTCGTTGCTGAAGAAGTCACTATTTCGATGCTAGCAATGATCCCACCTGATAAACTAAAAGGTATCGTCTCGGTACGAGGTGGTTTGAGTTCTCATGTCGCCATTTTATCCCGAGCATTAGGGATCCCTGCTGTATTGGGTGTGTCTTTAAGGGTTAAAAATCTAGCGCATAAAAATATTATTATTAATGGCTATGCCGGCACTATTATTATTGAGCCAGAGCCTTCTTTAATTGCAGAATATCAAATACTGCTTGATGAAGAAAATGAGATGAAAGCGCTGGTTGAACTCGTTGCAAATCAAGCGGCAATTACCCAAGATGGCTGTGAGATTGAAGTGCTTCTGAATACGGGACTCAACACCACACCGGACGTGTTTATAGAACAAAATTTTTCTGGTATTGGTTTATACCGTAGTGAGCTACCTTTTATGCTCAGTAACGCTTTCCCGACTGAACAAGAGCAAGTCAGCACTTATCAACTTTTATTTGAACAATACAAAAATCTACCGGTAACCATGCGTACTTTGGATATCGGTGGCGATAAGCAACTTAGTTATTTCCCAATCACTGAAGAAAATCCATTTTTAGGTTGGCGTGGTATTCGTTTAACACTGGATCACCCTGAGATATTTCTGATTCAAATCCGTGCTATGTTACGTGCCAGTATTAATACACAGAATTTGCGCATTATGTTACCGATGGTCGGGTCTGTAGGGGAAGTGGAAGAATCGAAGCGTTTAATTGAACAAGCATGGCAAGAGATTTGTTGGGAGCAACATTTAACCGCCGAACAATTTCCTCTACCTGATATTGGTGTAATGATTGAAGTGCCTTCGGCTATCTTTATTATTGATCAATTAGCTCCGCTGGTGGACTTTTTATCCATTGGGACCAATGATTTAACACAATATTTATTGGCTGTTGACCGAAATAACAGCCGTGTTGCAGACCTGTTTGATAGTTATCATCCTGCAGTACTACAAGCAATGCAGTTTATTTTAAAGCAGAGCCAAAAAAATAACATTGAAGTGAGTATTTGTGGTGAGCTTGCTGGGGATCCGATCGGTTTATTAATGTTGTTAGGTTTAGGGTATCGCAAACTAAGTATGAATGCTTTTAATATTAATAAGGTTAAATATTTACTTAATAAAGTGACCATTCCAGAGTTAGAAGCATGCACGCAAGTTGCTCTAAAAGGACATGATGGTGCATTTATTAAAAAAACCTTTATTGATTATTTAGATACCAAAGGTTTGGGTGGTTTTGTTCGAGCAGGTAAAAAGTAAACTTTAATATTGAAGGTTCACTAACACCTTAAGTCAGCAAAAAAGTATATAACAAAAACAAAAAACCGAGCATTGCTCGGTTTTTTTATTTGAAGCCAATTATTTTAAATTAACTTTTGATGCGATTAAAACTTAACTATTTGCAGCTAACTCTCTTGCTTCTTCGGCGCGACAAGCAGCTGTAGTGAAAATAACATCCGTTGAACTGTTTAATGCAGTTTCAGCTGAATCTTGTACCACACCAATGATGAAACCAATTGCAACCACTTGCATTGCGACTTCATTAGGAACACCAAATAAGCTACAAGCTAACGGTATTAATAATAAAGAACCACCGGCAACACCTGATGCACCACATGCAGAAATAGCCGCTACAACACTTAATAAAATAGCAGTTAGAATATCAAACTCAATACCTAGGGTATTTACTGCTGCAAGTGTCAATACTGTAATAGTGATCGCAGCACCCGCCATATTAATAGTTGCACCTAATGGGATAGATACAGAGTAGGTATCTTCATGCAGTTTTAATTTGTGACATAAAGCCATATTAACCGGAATATTAGCCGCAGAGCTACGTGTAAAGAATGCAGTCACACCTGATTCACGTAAACATTGAAAGACTAATGGGTAAGGATTCGTGCCTAATTTGATATACACAATAATGGGGTTTACAACTAACGCAATAAACAACATTGAACCGATTAATACGGCTAATAAATGTGAATAACCAATTAACGAATCAAAGCCTGTTTCTGCAAAAGTTGCTGCCACTAAACCAAAGATACCGATCGGAGCTAAGCGAATAACCAGCTGTACTATTCTTGAAACACCGTGTGCTAGGTCATGTAATATATCTTTAGTCGATTGGTTAGCATGTCGTAGTGCTAATCCTAAGCCTACAGCCCAAGCTAAAATACCAATGAAGTTACCTGTTAATAACGCATTAACAGGGTTATCTACTATTTTAAATAGCAGTGTATTTAATACTTCTAAAATACCTTCTGGCGGAGTGGCGTTAATATCAGTAGTAATCAGTACTAACTCTGTTGGAAAAGCGTAACTAAATAAAACTGCTGTAATTGCTGCTAATAGAGTGCCTACTAAATATAGGTGAATAACAGGCTTAAGATTAGTATGTGTACCTTTAGTCTGGTTGGCAATTGATGATGCAACCAAAATAAAAACAAGGATAGGAGCAACAGCTTTTAATGCACTAACAAAAAAGCCACCAAGAAAAGACACTGAAGTTGCGGTGCTTGGTGAAATAGATGCAAGGCAAACACCTGCGATAATGCCGACAACAATCTGTAAAACTAAGCTGCCATTCATCATACGTTGGATGAGAGTGGGGGTTGAACTCATAAATATTCCTATTTTTATTTTAAAAGCGATTAAGGCATAAATGCTTAATTTAGACATTCAGCGATAAGTAATACCAACCACACTTATTAAATTAATTGGTATAACGTTATTTTTATAATGATTGATTTAGGGTGATTGTAACAACTCATATATGTCAGGAATTATTACAGATCAGAATTTGGCAAAGAAAATAGCATAATTAACGGCGATATAGTGCTGTAATTACTAATTTTTAATTAATAAGGTGATAGAGGTAGTAATACGCTTAATTGCTGAAGTCCTTATGAAGAAATGTTGCAATAAATTTATCTGTCGATTGCTTTATTTTTATACAAGTGAAGAAAGAACACTTAAAATTTTTGCTGAATAGACCTTGAATTTAGATAACCGTTAAATAGCTATCTCATATCAGTGTTACAACTATGAGCACAATATATAAGTCAACAATAAGATCTAGGGCAATAAAAGGGTTTGAGTCAATATTATTGGTAGCAGTGGATTTAATGATAGCAAGTGGATTTAAAACTGCAGCGTTGGACATTGACTTTACCTTTCAAAATATCATAGACAAAAACGGCTTAATGTAGAGAGAGGATTACGTTATGATATCGTCATTAAAATCACTAACCAGAGTATAAAATGTCATCATCTCATTATGTATTACCCCATATCGACCCGATCGCTATTAGTCTTGGCCCCTTAGATATTCGTTGGTATGGCCTGATGTACCTAGTTGGATTTGCTTATGCCTTTTGGATGGCGAATAGAGTTTGTGATAACTCCAATGGTGTATGGACTCGTGAACAAGCAAGTGATCTTTTATTTGCTGGTTTCATGGGGGTTATTCTCGGCGGACGTATTGGCTATGTTTTCTTTTATCAATTGCCTAGCTTCTTAGATAACCCATTATACCTATTTAGGATTTGGGAAGGTGGCATGTCATTCCATGGTGGCGTAATCGGTGTGGTTACTGCGATCATTATTTATGCTAAACGTCATCAACGTTCAATTTTATCCGTTGGCGATTTTATAGTGCCATTACTACCAGTCGGCCTAGGAGCTGGTCGTATTGGTAACTTTATTAACTCTGAACTATGGGGAAGAGTAACCGATTCACCTTTTGGTGTCATTTTCCCAAATGCAGGGCCTTTAGCACGCCACCCCTCACAGCTTTATGAGTTTGCATTAGAAGGTGTATTACTTTTAATTATCTTATTATTATTTATTCGCAAACCAAAACCCGCAGGTTCTGTCGCTGGTTTATTCCTATTAGGTTACGGTATATTCCGCTTCATTATTGAATTTGCTCGCGAACCAGATGCACAGCTTGGTTTATTAACGTTAGGATTGAGTATGGGGCAAATTCTGTCTTTACCTATGATCGTGATTGGGTCTTGTTTGATGGTTTATGCTTACAAAACCAATCCAGTTGAAGTAGCGCAAAAGCAACCTAAAAAAAATAAAGGTAAGAAATAATGAAACAGTATTTAGCGTTATGCCAACGCATTATTGATCAAGGTACTTGGATTGAAAACGAGCGCACTGGGAAACGTTGCTTAACGGTGATCAATGCAGATTTAGAGTATGACGTTGGTAATAATCAATTACCCATGATCACCACTCGTAAGAGTTTTTATAAATCTGCTATTGCGGAGTTTTTGGGTTATATCCGTGGTTATGATAATGCTGCAGATTTCCGTGCTTTAGGCACAAAAACGTGGGATGCGAATGCTAATTTAAATGAGGCATGGTTAAATAATAAATACCGTAAAGGTGAAGATGATATGGGGAGAGTCTATGGCGTGCAAGGGCGCGCTTGGGCAAAACCCGATGGAACTACCTTAGATCAACTAAGAAAAATTGTTGATAACTTAAGAAACGGTATTGATGACCGTGCTGAGATACTTACTTTTTATAATCCCGGTGAATTTGATATGGGCTGTCTTCGTCCATGTATGCACACGCACACTTTTTCATTATTAGGCGATACGCTGCACCTGACTAGCTATCAGCGTTCGTGTGATGTGCCTTTAGGCCTTAATTTTAACCAAGTACAAGTCTTTGCTTTTTTGGCTTTAATGGCACAAATCACCGGTAAAAAAGCGGGTAAGGCCTATCATAAAATTGTTAATGCACACATTTATGAAGACCAATTAAGCTTGATGCAAGAGGTACAATTAAAAAGAGAGCCTTTTCCATCTCCACAATTAAAGATTAATCCGAATATTAAATCCCTTGAAGACTTAGAAACGTGGGTAACGATGGATGACTTTGAAGTGCTTAATTACCAATGCCATGAGGCGATTAAATATCCTTTCTCAGTATAAGCATTTCAAGACGTTAATCGTGTAATACACGAAACAATAAACTCAAGCTCACTTCATAGTGGGCTTTTTATTAGCTATTTTCTCTTAGCGACTGCCTTGGCAAAACTCATTTAATGAAATTAGGATTTATTTTTTACATTAACGATGGCATTTCTAACTACCTTTAGATTTATACCTGAGTATTAGTTCACAAATACTACAAAACATGAAAGTTATTTACCTACATAAATCACAGAAGACAAATAGCCTTAGTATTTGTGTATATGAAAGGCGCTCTATTTGTATTACTATTAAGTGACTTTATTAAAGGAAGATACCTTATGCATAATGCATTTGAAGAAATCGCTGGAGGGAAACGTAGCCTACATGTGCAAGTTGCACGTGAGATTGCGCGTAAAATCCTTTCAGGAGAAGTAGCTCAAAATGAAATAATTCCAGGTGAAATGATACTATGCGGACAGTTTAAGGTCAGCCGAACCTCACTGCGTGAAGCAATTAAGTTGCTGACATCAAAAGGGCTGTTGGAATCAAAACCTAAAGTTGGAACGCGTGTAACAAGTCGGGAAAACTGGAATTTTTTAGACTCTCAATTGTTAGATTGGTTGACAGGTATTGGTGATAATAATGCTGTTTATCGTGATTTCTTATCACTACGCAATGCATTAGAGCCTGAAGCTGCAGCATTGGCGGCTGAAAACGCAACCGCAGAGCAGCGTATTTTATTGTCTGCTACGTTTCAACAGATGGATTATATATCTAAAAACTTCGACCTTGAGCGTTGGACTGAAGCTGACATGGAATTTCATCGATTGATATTTTTGTCTACGGGAAACAGTTTTTATTTACCGCTTGCAAACGTTCTCTGCACCATGTTTAAAAGCTTTATTGCTCATTCTTCAATTAAAGGCAGCACCTGTATTGGAGAGCATCGAGCTATCTATTCTGCAATAATGGCAGGAGATGCAAACAAAGCGCGGCAAGCAAATGTAGAGCTGTTAAGTAAAAGTAAGCGCCGCTTACCAAGTACTGAATAATAACTTTTTTATTTTTATTTTTATTGTATTACAATATTTTATTAGGATTTTGACTTGTAAGATAAAAGTTAGTTTTTAGTCTTAGCGTACTTTAACGATTACTGAACAGTAATTAGAGGATCTAGTAGGATCTCTAGGCTCTTAGAATAAGTGTCTGTTTAGCTAGATGCCTAAATATTTATATACCCATCGGTCTAGATGTTTATACCTAAACTGTCAAAATTGCTATGCCTGAAAACATTTAGTTCAGTACGCTTGAAAGTAGTTAGTGCGCTGAAGACAGCTAGTATGCTTAATAAGAAGCAGACAATAATTTAATTAAATTTTAAAGCCGCTCTCTTTCGCTGTTTCTTGTAAGCTTGCCATCTGTTTATATAACATTACTTTATATAAACTTACTCAATTACATAGATTGTATCTTATACAAGTCACTTGAAAATAACCTCGGGAAATTCACTGCTCTAGAGATGGTTTTTGGGTTTAATCTATTGATGCCATTTAAAGGACTATTTATGCCTCAAACTTTAATCCCCAATGTTCATGACTTCATCGCAACCATTGACCCCTTTGATAAATTGCCAAAAGATTTACAGCGTAAAATAGCTTGTTGTATAAAAATAACTTATTTGGCGAAAGGTGAGCAAATTCAATTTGGTGGCGATCAGGAGCTGCGTTATCTATATGTGATCCGTACTGGCTCCATGGAACAGCGTAAGCATAATGGTATGTTGCGAGCCAAATTAGGGCCTGAAGATCTGTTTGGTTTTACTTTTTTAGATAAACATAAAGAGTCTCAACAAGATTACAATGCCATTGCCATTGAAAATACCCTGCTTTATTTGGTGCCGCATTCAGACTTGTTACGCTTACTAGAAGAGTATCCTGATTTTGCAGAACACTTTGCTGGTAACGTTCAAGTACGCTTGCATTCTGCACTCGATGTTGTCTGGTCAGATAGTGAGAAGGGCATTTTTGTTAAAAAAGTCTCTGAAGTCGCCAGTGATAAAATTGTAGTCGCAGACTCCAGTACACCAATCAGAAAAGTCGCTGAAGAGATCATGGCAGTGTGCTCACCAACGGCGGTGATCACCGAAAACGGTGAAATTGTTGGTTTGATAACTGACCGTGATATGACTAAACGGGTAATTGTCGCTGGATTAGATTATAACCGCCCAGTCAAAGAGATCATGACTCCGAATCCCCTAACTATTGGACCAAATGACTTAGTACTTAAGGCATCATCAATCATGATGCAAAATAATGTACGTAGTTTACCCGTGGTTGAGGGGAATAAAGTACTTGGTGTACTGACAACAACACATTTAGTTCGAAATAATAGAATACAGGCAGTATTCTTAATTGAAAAAATTAAATACGCCAATAGTGTCGCAGACCTGACAAAACTGACACCCGAGCGACAAGCTATTTTTGAAGCATTAGTGGAAGGTAAAGTTAGTGGCGATATTATTGGTCATGTTATGACCATGATCATGGATGCTTATAATCGCCGCTTATTACAAATAGCAGAAGGCCATTTTGGCAAACCCCCCTGTGAATTTGCTTGGATTGTGGCAGGTTCCCATGCGCGTAATGAAGTGCATATGTTGTCAGATCAAGATAATGCAATTATTTTGGCTGATGATGCAACGGCGGCAGATCGTATTTATTTTCAAGGAGTTGCAATGTGGGTATGTAATGCGTTAGATGCCTGTGCTTATCCTTTGTGTAGTGGTAAATTTATGGCCGTTAATCCTAAATGGTGTGTGCCATTAAAAGTGTGGAAAGCCTCTTATAGTAAGTGGGTAGCTAATCCAGAGTACGAGAGTCTTTTGAATGTCACTGTTTTTTTAGAAACACGTTGGTTATATGGCAATGAAAGCTTCAACAAAGAACTTCAAGCACATCTATTTTCCAGTATTAAGGCTTCAAATGTTTTTCTATCTTCAATGGTGAGAGACTCAGTATCAGTGAGTCCACCACTAGGTATTTTTAACTCATTAGTATTAGAGAAAAGCGGTGAAAATTCTAAAACCTTAAATATCAAAAAGTTTGCGATTAATTTGTTGGTTGATTTAGCGCGTATTTACGGATTGTCATCTGGCTCAGAAAAAGCAGAAACAATGGCTCGTTTTGAACATGCTCATGAACATAATTTATTAAGCGAAGATATGCTTAAAAATGTACAAGGTTCATTTCAATTCCTGACACAAGTACGTTTGTCACATCAGTTAAGTGCCTTACAGGAAGGTAAAGTACCTGATAATAATATTGTTCCTGAAACTTTTGGTAGTTTTGAAAGAAAGCACTTAAAAGATGCCTTTAGGATCATTGCAGACTTGCAAGATTACACCAAGCTAAAGTTTAATGGTTAGTAAAAAGACTTATGTTAGGGTTATTGATTAATAAAAGGAAACTATGCGTCTGATTTTAAAACATTTTCATCCACTCAATAAATTAAAGCGAGAGCGTGAACGTTATCTCAATAAACACCAAGTGCCTGATAATATAAAAGCGCTATTATCCGCACCTTTACCTGATTTAGACGAAGATATTTTTTCGCTTGATTACCTCTCTGTGGATTTTGAAACCTCGGGTTTTGACCCTAAATATGACTCTTTATTGAGTGTTGGTTACTTACCATTAATTAATCAACAATTGTTACTATCTGAAGCTGTAGAAACCTTAATTAACAGTGCAGAAAATATTAAAGCTGAAACCGCAGTGATTAACCATATTGTCCCTGAAATGCTTGAACAAGGTAAACCTTGGGCTGAGGTGCTTGATACATTATTAGATGAACTGGTAGGAAAAGTGCTTATCGTGCATGGTAGTGTCGTGGAAAAGCGTTTTCTAAACTACTACATTGCGCAACAATATCAATTACCGCCTTTACCTTTGTTATGGGTTGATACCTTACAGATGGAGAAATCCTTACATGCTTATAAAGATAGCTCTGGTGCTGATGACTTTAGATTAGGGTCTATTCGTGCTCGACACAATTTACCCGAATATTCAGCACATGGTGCACTGGTAGATTCTTTAGCCACAGGGGAGTTGTACTTAGCATTATTAAAAAAATGTTTTGAAGGTGCAGATTCGAGGGTACGTCATATGAAATTTGATTACAGCAGAGTATTTTAACTTTTTCATACACTTAATGAAATGAGGTGTGATACTTGCTCACTTAACAATATGCTCGAAACACTTAACTACATGCTCGAAACACTTAACAACATGTTGAAACAACTGAGTACACATTAATAAGTTGATATTTATAATTTGCAAAAAAGGCGACTCACTTTACGTAAGCCGCCTTTTAAGGACCCAAATCATTTTATTGCTTTAGAACTTATATTTAATACCAGCGCGATACTTAGCTTGTCTTTTACTTGAACTTGAACCTTCATCTATACTCCAAATTTCTGCAAATGGACGCCAGTTGCCGAATTGGTAGCCGACAACAATACCTGCATCGTATTCCCAATCTTTATTATCAAATTGTTTAACTTTATCCCATGACTTAATGTAGTTAGCTTCGTAACTTAACTTTAAGTTAGGTAAAGATTCAAATTTATAAGAACCCGTTAATGTCACTTTAGACTTAGTTGGATCGTTTACCTTTAAACCTGTTTCAACGTTGGTATCACCATCCGTAGGATCTGAATAGTTTGCAAATTCATGGCGGTAACGTAATGCAGTGGTTAAACCAAAATCAGATTTATAAACAACACGAATTTGTGGTTTAAATGTTGTTTTACGATCTGTTAAAGCAATGGGCATACCTGGTTTAATTTGCCACTTACCCATTTTGTAAGTTAAACCTAAGTCTAACTCTGTTTCCGTCAATTCTGTATTGCTCAGCGTTTTAGTTCTGTCAAAGCTGGCAAACTTCATCTCAATACCAACGTTTGCTTTTAGGTTATCAACACTCTCAATATTGAAGCCAGTGCCTAATTTTACGCGACTTGCTTCTTTATTATCATGCGAACGCCATTCATGACGGAAATCGATTTGTGCAGCAGAAGCTGCACCTGATAATAAGGTTGTTGCAACAGCAAATATTAATTTATTTTGTAATTTCATTGTTATCATCCATGTTGATGTTGATATGTTAAATTTATGTTTTAGTTTTATTGCTAATAAGTCGATTGTTGTTACATTCAATTAAAACCAAATAGGTTTTGTTACATCTTGAGCAGTAAAACTTAAATCTCTTATTCCATACCGATTCTTAATTAGCATTTCATAATACAAATAGGATACATAATTTTTGTTGTTTTGTTCTGTGATAGGGCTCTTGTTTTTATGGTTAAATTATTTTCTGTATTTCAACTTATTTTAAATTTGTTTTATATCAATGACTTGTGTTTAATTTCTTTGTTTTTAAATGTAAGGTATTGGTATTTATAGAGAGGTGTATAACATTTATTGGATTTAATTTGTGTTACTTTTGGGTGGTGTGTTGTTTTTGTGTTTTTTATGTGGCAAAGCCTTCTTATTGTTAATGACATTATTATAAATACTTCTTTTCTTCTTTTTTTATTCATATGCCGCAAACTATCCAAACTTTATTTTTAGCCTTTTATATTTAAATTCCATTAGCGTAAGGTTAATAAAAATTAGCTTTAACATTCTTTAATTATAATTAGTCATTGTTTTTTAATGTTATTTTTATTTTTTCATTAAAATAATTGCAGCAATTATTTTTAAGCTTTTGCTTTGTCATTGGATTTATTTCATTTATTAAGAAGCCGCTTGAATTTGATCTAAGTTAGGTTATTTGTAAACAGTCATCATTAAACATGATTCTAATCACATACTTCTACTATTGTAATACAAATAAGCATAACTCTGTTATATGGTCTACATAATCTTATTAACTCTAAAGGACATCAATATGGATTTTAATTTATTAGTAGTAGGAGTTTATTTCCTATTTCTCATTGCCATTGGCTGGATGTTTAGAACATTTACAACCAATACAAGTGATTACTTTCGTGGGGGCGGTAACATGCTCTGGTGGATGGTAGGTTCAACTGCCTTCATGACACAATTTAGTGCTTGGACATTTACTGGTGCAGCCGGTAAGGCATATAACGATGGTTTTACCGTAGCGATTATCTTCATGGCTAACGCATTCGGTTACTTTATGAATTTCGCCTATTTTGCTCCTAAATTCCGCCAACTACGTGTTGTAACGGTAATTCAAGCAGTTCGCCAACGTTTTGGTAGTAAAAATGAGCAAGTGTTTACTTGGACTAGCATGCCAACCAGTGTTATTAATGCTGGTATTTGGTTAAACGCACTCGCTATCATTGCTTCTGGTCTATTCAACGTTGATATCGAATATACTATATGGGCTACTGGACTTGTAGTATTAGCAATGTCTGTAACAGGTGGCTCATGGGCGGTTATCGCATCTGACTTTATGCAGATGGTTATCATCATGGCAGTAACTATTACTTGTGCGATTGTGGCGCTTAATCTTGGTGGTGGTATTTCAAATATCATTGATGGTTTTGAGCAAACACGTGAAGTAACCTTCCTTGTTGGTACGCAGATTAACTACTTAAGTATCTTTGCTATATGGTCATTCTTTATTTTTGTTAAGCAGTTCAGTATTACTAATAACATGCTTAACTCATACCGTTACCTTGCAGCAAAAGATTCAAAAAATGCTCGTAAAGCTGCACTATTAGCTTGTGTCTTAATGACTATGGGTCCATTAATTTGGTTCCTACCAAGTTGGTTCCTTGCATCTACTGGTGTTGATTTATCAGCTATGTACCCTGACGCGGGCAAAAAAGCAGCTGATTACGCTTACCTATACTTTGTTGATGAGTACATGCCTGCTGGTATGGTTGGTTTACTTATTTCAGCAATGTTTGCGGCGACAATGTCTTCAATGGATTCAGGTCTAAATCGTAACTCAGGTATCTTTGTTAAAAACTTCTATCAAGTTGTAGTTCGTCCTAAAGCAACTGAGAAAGAGTTAGTAACTTGTTCTAAAATCACCTCGACTGTGTTTGGTTTAATTATCATTGGTGTTGCATTATTCATCAACTCTCTTAAAGGTTTGAGCTTATTTGATACGATGATGTATGTAGGAGCCTTGATCAGTTTCCCTATGACAGTACCTACGTTCCTAGGTTTCTTCATTCGTAAAACACCGGACTGGGCTGCATGGGCAACACTACTAGTGGGCGCTTGTGTATCTTACTACGTTGGTTTAGTTATCACTGCAGGAGATATTCAAAACTGGTTTAATCTAGATACTGCTTTAACGGGTCGTGAATGGAAAGATCTTAAAGTTGCTCTTGGTCTAATCGGTCATATTGTTATTACTGGTGGTTTCTTCATCTGTACGATGGCGTTCTACAAACCTTTAGCAGAGCATCGTGAAAAAGATATCGATACTTTCTTTAATAACTTAGCAACACCTTTACATAATACGTCTAGTGCTCAAGCTCACCTTGATAACAAACAACGTACAATGCTAGGTAAATTAATTGCGATTGCTGGTATTGGTATTATGGGAATGTTCTTCTTGCCAAATACATTTAGCGAAAGTTTAATCTTTGTTTTATGTGGCGGTATCGTGTTCGCTATAGGTCTACTACTAGTGAAAGCTGTTAGTGTTGTTAATGAAGATGATGATGACGATAATAACGATAAATTGCCTGAATTGAGCTAATTTCATTCGTATATAATTTTAATCTTACTTTCTAATATAAAGCGGTTAGTTTATCTAACCGCTTTTTTTTTGCGTTAAATAAACGCTGCTTTAACTTCAGTTTTACATCCGCTATCACCTTAAATCACTCGTTTGCTGTTATTTGAAACAAACCTCATGCCTCTATTTATATCGGTCTCCATCAAGATACAAAAATTAGTTAACGCTTCGGTGAGTCGGTTCAATAAACATAAAGATCTAACGGATTAAATTGTTGCTTTATTACCCTTTTATAATAGGAATAAGGATGTGTGCATCACGGCTTGCCCTGTGGAACACTAACTCTTATTTTAAATATAGGATGACGTTGTAATATTCGATAAGCACTAAGTAAGCATTAAGCACTGAGAATTAGGTATTTAAATAAAATACCTGTTTTACACTTTCAGATGGAAAGTTAATGCACCAAATGCCCAAGGCACATCATGCCACATCGCATGATGTTAGAATTGATGATTGAATCATGCCTATTGATTGGTAACCGGTATATAAGTTATGGGAGGGCTAAAAGCTTAATAATCTTTATGAAAATGTATGCAGTAGATTAAAGTTTTGCTAATTATCAACATCTTGAGTACTTTGATACAGTCGAGAAGAGGGGGGATAAAACCTGTTACTGATACTCTATGTGTAACTAGCTCAATAACAGGTTGTTCATTTCAATATAATAAATATTTTTTAGCTTAAAGTAAGTGACTTATCCTGAAAATCTTGTTATTAATTAAGGGTTTAATGCTGATTATCTAAATAATAAAAAGTGGCCTGAACAAACTCATCATTCTCACCGGTATTATTTTGGTTGTAGACACCCGCTTTAAAATACATGTATTGACCAGCTTGATCATAACCGCTATTTGTCATATTAATAGAGGCTGTTACCTCTGCTTTATCTTCTCGCATAATAGTCACGGTTAAGTTATTACCAACGGCTTTAATTTGATAAAAGAATTTTTCATTGAGTTCGATACCATTACTTGGTTCGCTAGCGTTGTCACTTCTACTACCAATCATTTCCACCCAAACTTCGTCGCCTGTTCTTGGCTCATGGGCAAAATAGATAGCACCTTTGCTATGTCCTGGCAATAAACGATAATATAGTCGCACCGGTTCGTCATCATTGGCGTGTATTTGCCCAATGACAACTCGGCCAACTTGATAATCAGCTCCCGTTGTAGTGACGTTATTAACCGCTAAAGTAGCATTTAATATACCATCGACCGCACCCGCTTTAGCTTGCTCGCTATTAGGAGCCGTTGAGAAAACCCAATTATTTTTATTAACACCTTGGGTATCAATATCGGTATTTTCTTCACGCAACATCTCACGTAATTCGGTACGCGTATAAGATGTGTTGGTAGAGGTTTTAAAACCATTAATATAATCTTTAAAGACCATGCCACCATCGATGCCGGTATAAAAATAGTCGCTCGACTCGTAACCATCGCTTAATTCACCTTCTTTAATCGAGTCCGCCGTACCACTGTTGTCATCATCAATGGGCACACTCAAATACCAATCATTTAAGATGAAGTTATCAGAGGGTGGTAAAGAGGGGTTTAAGGTTGCTATTGGTAACTTGTTATTATAAATCAGGCTTTTAAATTGCACGATACTATTACCATTTTGATATTGGTTGTAGACACCTGCTTTAAAATAACTGTAAAAGTCAGACCAGTAACTAATATCAAAATCTACTTTTTGATAGTCATCAACGTTGATGATTAATTTACTGTCACCTACTTCTATTCCAAACTTAGTTGGGCTATTAGCATTGTAATCAGCTAGATAATAATAGTTATATGAATCGGGGCAGTTAGCATTGTAATTCGGGTTGTCTTGATTTTTACATTCTAATGCATTGGTTTTAATGATCGCCCAATATGCATTCTTGTAAGAATCACCTGTACTATCGTCGCTACGGTTTTCTCCATCCCAAATTATGCGCAACAAAGGATGCGATAAAACGGTATCATCGGTGTCCCCATTTTTACCTTTATTATGCACTTGTAATAAAGTTATCTCTTGCCCGTCATTACTTTCTATTACCGACTGAGTGGGATTAATGGGCAGTATTTCGGCACTTAATGTATAAGTCTCACTGTTGTCACTTTTAAAGTTGTCTATAAAGCGTAATTCCGAACGGTTACTTTCACCATTCATTTCAAAAGTAAGCCAGCCTGATTTTTTATCAATATAAAAGTAATCATTATCGTAGTATTGATATTGGCCTGCTTTTACTACATCACTTTTTGTTCCATCGGATGGTTCACTCTGTTGTAAGTTTGCCATTTTAAGTGCATTGATATATTGCGGGTAATCATAAGGGACGCCGGTATATGAGGCATTATTACCTGAACTAACAGAAGTGGTTTTTGTGCTACCTCCACTTCCACCTCCTCCACACGCGACAAGGAATACAGAGAATAAAGCGGTACTGACTAATTTATGTTTCATTGTGGAATTCCATGTTCATGATAATCGATAGAGAGGTATATATTTTGAGGAAGAATATTTTTATTTTTGCATCTGATTAATAAAGCTAGGCTTTATATTTATACATTTCATGCATATAAAAGATGCTGTATTTTTAATTGTGAGCTTATGCCCCCTAATTAGGAGGGCATAAGCTAAGCCTTATAAACCGAACAAAGCTGCTCGTTCTATAACTTGTGCTTCAGTTAATGCAACGTTCCAAGTTGCAATATTGTCTAGATCTCCATCTAAGTTTTTATCTGAACTGCCAGAACCACCGCCAACGATAAATTTATCAGTTGCTTCATTTTCGACTGGGACAAAGTTAACATCTTTAGTCACTTGCTCTACACCATTAATATAAATAGTTAAAGAACCATATGTCCCTGAATCTGCCGCATCTGCATCATATACTGTGACGATATGGCTCCAAGAATTTGTTGCTAATGGTGATGATGTAACGGCCTCTGTGGATTGATTTTGTCCATCGATAACACCACCATATATTTTAAACTTAACGACACCCTCATCGGCATCAGAGCTTTCTATGTAAGTTTTGAATCCTAAATAGTTACTGGTATTAGCGTAATCAATTAAAGCTACATCGCTCGCAATCGCACGGCTTGAAAGATTTATAACCGCTTCTAAAGTAAATGAGCCTGTAATTTGATCTGCACCAGAGCCTTCTGTGCTTGTGTAAGATAAATATGCATAAGGTTCTGAGCTTTCTTCTTCAAAAACTGAACTACCTTGAGCAAGATTTAGCGCCATATTTTCAGCTGAAGTTGCACCTGCTGTGTTTGATATTACATTTGTATCATTACCTGACCCTTTAAGTGGAGTGGTTGCTGAACCGCTGTTAGCATATGATCCTGACGTAAAACTAAATTCATCCAGTGCAGTAGGGAAATCTCCTGCTTCCTCTTCATTCTCTTCATCTGCTTCAGACCCTGCAACAACTGCTTGTAATCCACTATAAACATCGCCATCACCATCAAGTGATTCGCCAACGATATAACCTGATTCGAAGTCATCTTCAAAGACGGTCGTTGCCATGGCTGTATCAGAATAAATTACAATATTGTCAACAATTGAGGTTTTAGCTGCTACTTTAGTATTTGACCCAAGTTTAACGCCGAAATAGGCAACACCCGATGCAGTAGTATTGTTATAATCACCCGTATAAATCTCTGTATTATTTAAAGATAGGGCGTACTGATTCGTTGTCGCATCCCAAGTTATTTTGAAATTGTTTGTATCACCTAATGTGTGCTTCACTGTTAATGTGTTAGAAGCCGAACCTGCAACTCTCGTCACAATTCTGCCATCAGACTTTAAAATTACGTCAGCAACCATGTTTGATGTGGAATTAGTCGAGTCATATAGACCAATTGAGAAGTCTTGATCTTGACCCGTTGGATAAATCACATCAATACTTATAGCGCCACTAGTAAGTTCATTGGTAAGATTATCAACAATGCTATATTTCAAGAAACCCGCACCATCATCTGAAATACTTAGTGTATCTGTAATTGCTGCATAAAGGTTTGCCCCACTTTCACCATTGCCTTCATTACCTTCACTAGCTTCGCCATTATCAGCAATAGTAGAGCCTTTGAACTTTAGATCTTCACCACAACCAAAAACTAAAGCTGCACTTAAGGTAACGACTGCTATTTTAGATAATTTGAATTTTTTTCCATTTTTATTGATGTTCATATTTAATCCTTTAAATCATTTAATATTATTTTTAACCTGCTTATTGTTCGATAATTAGACTAGAGGGGCAATTTTTCCTTATTGATAAAATGATCTCGCTCTCATTAGTCGCTTTTTATCAGCGGTAAAGTCGATCTATACAGCATTTCTCATTCTCTATTTGTATGTTTAATAGGGTGGGTTTTAGGCATTTTAAATTGTTAATAATTTTTTAAGTTAGTTTTTATAACTAATTATTTCAAAAAAACTTTACGAATTATTTTATTTTTATTGTTTATATTCATTTGCTTATGAGTATGTTTTTTATTTTCCTTCAAATAAATAGAAAAATAGAGCTATTTGTCCTTTATTCATTATTTATCGTTTTGTATTAATAATTGCTCGGGTGGGTGGAGTTAAAGGTGGGGTAATGGATATCAGTAATTATTTTAGTTATCGGTTGTCGACTATCGGTTATGGATGAGGCTGATGGTGCTCAGCTATATTGATAAAAGTTATGTTTAAAAAAGTAAAAATGAATAAGGATTCAACTGAACATTACTTAATCTCTATCTTCATTTTGTCTCTAACTTCTAATATTTTTAACTGGTTACACAATTCAGCCTGACATACGTGGTTAAGCCCTTTTTAAAGCTGAATAGTTTTTAGTGAGATAGCGCGAATATTTAAAGTGCTAGATAGCTGCTATCAATAGAGATTGGGGCATATTCTTGAGGTGTGTGTTGAGGTATCTATTAAGGTGTAACATTAATGAATGATAATAAAACGGTATCGATTAAAATAAAATTGTATAGATACCGTTTTAATTTATAAGTTTTTTAACTCATGTCTATGAAGTGTAACCATGAACTATGTGTTTAACGCATAGTAACAAACTCTTCTGAGCCCGTAGGGTGTATTGCAACGACACTATCAAAATCTGCTTTAGTCGCGCCCATCTTCATTGCAACAGAAAAGCCTTGTATCATTTCATCAACCGCAAAACCGATGCCGTGTAAGCCAACAACAACTTCATTCTCTCCCGCACAAACTAGTTTCATTTTACAAGGTTGACGATGTTGAGTGACGGCTGTGTACATAGCAGTAAAGCCTGACTGGTAAACTTTCACATTTTTCTGGCCATATTGTTCAATGGCTTGTTGCTCGGTTAGCCCAATAGTACCAATCGGAGGGTGACTAAATACCACTGTTGGAATTAAATCATAATCCATTTTTGCATCGGGTTTGTTGTTAAATAAACGCTCGGATAATTGACGCCCAGCTTTTACTGCAACAGGTGTTAACTCAACACCGCCTTCCATGATATCTCCGACACAATAAATGCCAGGAATATTAGTTTCTTGGTATTGGTCAACTTTAATGTATCCAGCTGCATTAGTTTCAACGCCAGTTACTTCAAGGTTAAGCGTGTCAGTAGCAGGGTGGCGACCAATCGCCCAAATTAAAGTATCTACATTGTGGCTTTGACCATTTTCTAGTTCAAGTGTCAGGCTACCATCTGCTTCTTTGGTGATCTGTTTTGGCGTAGAGTGGGTATGTAATGTAGGACCTTCAGCGGCCATTACTTCAACTAAGGTATCAACAATAAGCGGATCAAAACTGCGCAATGGCGATTCTTTACGTACAAAAAGATGTGTTTCTGTACCTAATGCACTTAATACACCGGCTATTTCAACGGCAATGTAACCTGCACCAACAACGGCTACGCGTTTAGGTTGTTCGGTAATATCAAAAAAGCCATTAGAATCAATACCTAGCTCAGCACCTGGTACATTAGGAATGCTAGGGCGGCCACCAGTTGCAATAGTAATATGTTTGGCAGTAATTTTTTCACCATTAACTTCAACGGTGTTTTTATCTACAAAAGTAGCAAAGCCTTTAATGACTTCTATTTTATTATTACCTAATACACGGTCATAAGACTCATGGATTCGACCAATATAAGCTTGACGATTTTCAACCATTTTAGCCCAATTAAAGCCTTTTACATCAAGATCAAAGCCGTAATCAGCAGAATATAAGTTAATGGCTTCAGCGACTTGTGCGCCATGCCACATGACTTTTTTCGGTACACAACCAACATTGACACAGGTGCCACCTAAATCTTTAGCTTCAATTATCGCTACTTTTGCACCATACATTGAAGCGCGATTAGCTGAAGCAATACCGCCACTGCCGCCGCCGATACAGATGTAATCAAAATCGAATTGTTTGTTGCTCATGGAGTACCTCATTAATTGTTCAGGAGTAATATGGTTAGGTAGTAAGACTTATTTTATTACCTTTTTATGAATAGTAAGTTACAGCATTGCAGCAAAAAACTATACCGCTTGTATTGAATTTTGCGTTTTATGAAGACAAATTTTTGTATGTTAAATATGTATTTCCAGTATTCGTGGTTAAATTGTGTTTGGCTTAAAAGCTAATAATGAAAAAACTATTTTATGGTTTTTAGCTTTTAACCTTAACTTCTTTACCCTTCGTGACTTCGTGGTTAAACGGTTTTGATTTAAAAAAACAAACGACCACGAAGCGCTACGCTTCACGAAGGACACGAAGAAAATCTAATGATTAAGAATAAGTTTTTTATATTTTTAGCCGTTGTCTTTAACTTTTTTATTCTTCGTGTCTTCGTGGTTAAATAGTTTTGATTTAAAAAAACGACCACGAAGCGCTACGCTTCACGAAGGACACGAAGAAAATCTAATAATAAAAAAGCTCTTTTATGTCTTTTACTTTTTTCTTAAAAACTAAGCGTCAGTAACCGTTTGATAAGCCCATGTTAGCCAAGGCGTTAAAGCTGCTAAATCGCTTTGCTCAACGGTACTACCACACCAAATACGTAATCCACTTGGTGCATCTTTATAAGCTCCAATATCAAAAGCGACTTCTTGGTCGGCAAGTAACTTAATAAACTGTTTCAACTGCTTATCAGATAGATCTACCGAGAAACAGACACTAGTATTAGAGCGAATGCTCTCTTTTTCTGCTAAAAAATGAATCCATTCATGGGTCGCTACAAATTCACTTAATACGGCTAAATTCGCTTGAGACTTTTTAATGCAAGCATCAACACCACCAATCGATTTAACCCAGTTTAATGCATCTTGATAATCTGCTACGCATAACATTGATGGAGTATTAATGGTCGCGCCTGTGAAGATACCATCAATTAACTTTCCACCTGCTGTCATTCTAAATATCTTAGGTAATGGCCAACTCGGAGTGTAACTTTCTAAACGTTCAACAGCACGAGGGCTTAAAATAATTACACCGTGAGCTCCTTCACCGCCTAATACTTTTTGCCAACTAAAGGTCGTTACATCTAATTTTTCCCAGGGCATTTCCATTGCAAATACAGCAGAAGTTGCATCACATATAGTTAAACCTTCTCGTGCATCGCTAATAAAGTCTGCATTATCAACCTTGACACCTGAAGTGGTGCCGTTCCAAGTAAAGATGCAATCATTTTCAGCTTTCACTTGGCTTAAATCAGGCAACTGTCCGTAATCTGCTTTAATTTCATTTACGTTTTCTAGCTTTAGTTGTTTAGTGATATCTGCATACCAACCTTGTCCAAAAGACTCCCAGTAACAAATGTCCACTGCTCGAGGGCCTAGCATCGACCACATGATCATTTCCATTGCACCAGTGTCTGATGCTGGCACAATCCCTACACGATAGCCTGCTGGTAAGTTTAATAGCTCAGCAGTATCGGTGATCACTTGCTGTAAGGCCTTTTTT
The DNA here is from genome assembly GCF_037546705.1 of Vibrio sp. 2-Bac 85. Taxonomy (NCBI): domain Bacteria; kingdom Pseudomonadati; phylum Pseudomonadota; class Gammaproteobacteria; order Vibrionales; family Vibrionaceae; genus Vibrio; species Vibrio sp. 2-Bac 85. The sequence goes on from NZ_JALAAB010000009.1 coordinate 56,827, forward strand.
CCAATATCGGAGCGATGTGAGCGGCCTAGTGTTGACTGGTCTAATTTCCCTAGGTCATATCCTGGTCTTTTAGCGCAAGGCCCTGAAGAGAAGTTAGGAGTGACGGGTTTAATCAGTGGTTTGGTGCTCATGTCGTTAGGTCCTTTTAAAGAAAATATCTTGAAGGCTATAAAAAGTAATGCTATTTGTTGAAGCTGTACAGTATTATTTTCGTTAATGTTTATTTAATGACCGCTGAAGTGAAATAATAAGGTAGGTGCTTATGCGCTGTTTGATGAAGGCTTGGCATGATAATGAATACGCAATAAAAAGTGGCAATAAAAAACTGGTTGATAAAGCAAACTGGTAATCAAGATCAAGCCCAAGATCTATTACAAGATACCTTCATCAAAGCCCTGCAACACAAACAAGTATTTTGTACTATTGACGATGCAAAAAGCTGGTTATAAAAACGGTGTTGCAACTGCTGAAGTATTAGAAAAAATAGCGACCACGATGGGAGTTGCGATTAAATTATAAAAATCATGGGTTTACAAGAAATTATGAAAGCGGGAGTGATCACTACACCTGCTATTTCCATTGATGGTAAGTTAGTACATTCTGGTTCTGTTCCTGATCAGAAAACGACGGCAGCTTTTTTGAGTTAAATTAATAGCAATGCTTGTTATGTTGATTGCTTTAAAGGTTAAGTATTTTAATTATTGATTGTTTTACAGTCAGTTGGTTGATATTCATGAAAAATTACTTTACTTTAAAATTTGCTTAGGTATTATCCGTCTCGTCTGCAGGGGTGTAGTTCCAACGGCAGAACGACGGATTCCAAATCCGTATGTTGGGAGTTCGAATCTCTCCACCCCTGCCACATTTTAAAGCCTCGACTTATGTCGGGGCTTTTTCATTTCTAGTTTTGCTATTTCTTTTGTTACTCATTTAATAAACATGTTCCCCTAAAAAGCGAAGCTATAAGAAACAGTAAAGATCGTTGCGCTATAATTACTTGATTTATATTCAGATGGAATATCAAATAGATTTGAAGCATCATTGACTTGCACCAGCATTACTTCTGCTTTTAATGCACTCAAAGGGGTAAAGTGGTAAGAGGTGCCTAGTGCGATTGAAAACTGATCATAGCCTTGATAAAAGTCCGCTAAAATATGTTGCGATGTATTAATCTGCTGCGTTTGCATGTTGCTAAAAATGCCATTAGGTATCTGATTATTATCTATTTTTGTGTAGGTATTTAAGGTGTCATTTTCGGTTTTTATTTGAGAATAAAATAGGTAAGGGGTCCACTTATTGATTTTTTTTCGTAATGATATGTATCCAGAGAGAGTATTAAGACCAATATCAAGATCATTATTTTTTCTTAATATTATCTCAGAGGCTAATCTAAAATCATTACCTAGGTGTATATCGGCCCCTAAATTAAAAATAAACATATCATAGCTACTTACCGCAACTGCGCCATCATTGGGATCATTATTATAAAATCCGATATCAGGTGTTATCGCTTTGTATCCAACTTCCTTAAGCCATAGGCTAGCACCATCATTTTTGATAGTGGCCATATGCAATCCCGCTAGGTAAGTGTTTTCTGTTGTCTTATAGGTAATCGATGTACCGATCAGATCCATTGTTACTTTATTATAAGTTGCACCTGTGGAGTATGAGTTATCAAGGTCATCACCAATATAATATCGCCACTTATGTTTTGCTCTACCTGCATAGGCATCAATAATAAGCTCACTATTAGCAAATGCATAAGTATTGCTAATTGAAGCTCCTAATACGTTATAAACAGGTGATTTTGAATCAAATTCGGCAGGTAGACGAGCATAATCATAGGTGACGCCCACGTCTCGATTTACGGAATTAAGATAACCTGGAATAGGCAACATGCCTAAATTAATAACCCATTCATTATTAGGGCGATAAGATAAAAAAGCCCATGTCAGGGCTGGGGCAATGCCATTTTCTTGTGATCTATCTGCTGCTAATTTAGCTTGCATTGTTGCAGTCAATTTAGGTGAAAATTGTATGTCTAGCTGTCCCGCAAGAAGGCTATCTCGTGAAAATGTTCCTTCATTATCAATATATTGCATATATGAATAAGGTTTATCTGATATTGCATAACCTACTGTCCCAAAAGCTGAGAATGTATAATTAATTGCTGCACTGGCATTGCCATGAAACAAGATTGCAATACTGATTGCTAATAGTATTTTTATCAACAAAATCCACTCCAATTGGATGTATAATTTAAGTCCGTTTTATTACTTCAAATATGCTTTAACTTTTCGTTTTCATTATCTGTTCTAATTATCTGTTCTAGTTATCTGTTTTGATTTTTAGTTTGCTGAACGCATTCATTGCCGCATTGAGTCGCGACTGTTGATTTTTTTGATTAACACTTAGAATTTTTTCAATAGTTTAAATGAGTTAGCTCTCAATATCACTGTTTACTAATGATTTTTATATCCTTAGGAAGTGTGAGTAGGTTGGTATCGATATAACCAATTGCGCCGGGAGTCTCGACAATAAAATCAAGTGCTGAGGTGACCGATAAGAACTCTTTCGGAGGCGTTCCTTTACCAATGAAGCGCCTTACTGTCCAATAAGCTGCGTATTTATCTTCATCCTGGGATAAATATTTTTGTAAAAAACGTGCTCTTAATGGATTTGATGGATCTTGGTTAATAGGAATGACCGAAATACCATTGATTTCAATTATTTTACCCGTATAAAGTCGACTGATAATACGCGCATCAAGATCTGTAATATCCGTTTGATAGGAAGTAATCATGACAACTTCTGCTTTAACGGAGATAGATATCACAAAGGTTAATAGCAGGGAGATAAGTGTGAAGTGTTTATTTTTCATACATTCTCCCTAAAAAGCAAAACTATAAGAAATTGAAAACACAGTCGCACTATAATCCTGGGAGGCATTGCCTGAAGGAATATCGAAAAGACTAGAGGATTTATTGACTTGTACCATCATTATTTCAGCTTTCAATATATTAACAGGCGTAAACTGATATGACGTCCCTATCGCAATAGAAAACTGGTCAAAAGCTTCAAAGGAATCTGCAATAACGTGTTGTGAAGCGTTAATGTTGTTAAATGAAGGTACTTGGTTATTATTAATTTGAGAATATTTTTTCAAATCAGCACTGTTTGTTTTGATTTGAGAATAGAAAATATAAGGTGTCCAGTTATTAATTTTTTTCTTTAATGACACATAGCCTGAGATGCTATTAAGCCCTGTTTCTAAGTCATCTGAATTCCTCACTGCCAATTCCGAGGCTAATCTAACACCATCACCAAGGTAGATATCTGCACCAATATTGGCGATATATAAATCAAAACTGTCGACTGTTAAAGTGCCGCTACCTTCATCTGTATTATAATAACCAGAACCTGGAATGGCATCAGAATAACCTACATTTGCATCCCATGAATTGCCATTTCTTTTCTTTATTCTTGCTCTGTGTAAACCTGCTAAATAGACATTATCGGTAGTTTTGTAAGTGATTGATGCACCTATTACTTCAACATCTACTTTATAATAATCAGCTCCTTGATTGATGCTGTTTTCAATACTCTCGCCGATATAATATCGATAACTCGCTTTAGTTTTACCTGCGTAGGCATCAACAATAATTTCACTATCGGTAAGAGTGAAAGTTTTATTAATTGAAGCCCCTATAAAGTTATAAACAGGAGATACTGAATCAAATTCGCTAGGGAGGCGAGCATAGTCATAGGAAATACCTAGATCTCTATTTACCGAGTTTAAGTAGCCAGGGATCTGTAGTTTTCCTAATCGAATTAGCCAGTCATTGTTTGGTCGATAAGATAAAAAAGCCCATGTAATACTTGGTTCAACACCATTTTCTTGTGAGTTATCTGCTGCTAATTTTGCTTGTATTGTTGCACTAAATTTAGGATTAAATTTAATGTCTAGTTGTCCCGCAATCAAACTGTCCTTAGCAAAGGAACCTTCATTATCTATATGTTGTACATATTTAAAAGGCTGGTCTGAAATGGCATAACCCAATGTGCCAAAGCCTGAAAAATCATAACTTATTTCAGCTTTAACAGAGGGTATAAAAAGCGATGACATCAATATAATTGTTATCAGTCCTTGATAATAATAAAGATACTTTTTACTCAACTTTCATCCTTAACATATTGCTTACCATTAGATTACTTCAATTCATCCATGAACTTCTAATTTACTGTTCAACTATACTGTACGTTGGAGATTGATCTTAGTGCCTAGAAGTTATTTGCCTTAGTTGTTGATTATTTTATATTTTGTATGATAAATAATATTAATATATACCTAAATAGAGGTGTTTAACAGGTGTTGAGTCTATCAAGAGATCCCTTTAGTGCATTAATGTGAAGTTAAAAATATAAAATTAGTTGATACTAATGATTTAAGCTTTCTGTATCAGGCTTTTATTTATTCTTCGTTTGCAGTGGAGTCGTTAGTAATGACCTACTGGTTTATTATTTTTACAGAGCTAGGGACAGAAATTAAATCGGTGTCGATATAACCTATTGCACCGGGTGTTTCAGCAACGTAAGTAATAATATCTGTTACTGATGCAAATTCTTTAGGTGGGGTTCCCTTGCCAATGAAGCGTCTCACTGTCCAATATGCTGAGTATTCATTTTCATTCTGTGACAAATACTTTTCTAAAAATCTATTTCGTAAAGAAGTTGTCTGCGTGCTATTAACAGGTATCACGGAAACGCCTTCAATTTCTATTACTTTACCCGTATAAATTCGACTGATAATACGCGTATTGAGCTTTGAAAATACTGTTTTATCATTGCCTATTATTACTAGCTCTGATTGAGCAGGAGCGGAAACAAAAAGCATTAATATGAGTGAGGTAATAATGAGTCCTTGATTAGTCATTTGTCACCTCCTAAAAAGCAAAGCTATAGGAGAGAGAAAATATTGTTGTCGAGAAATCACTACTTTCATTCTGAGATGAAACATCAAATAGACTTGATGTTTGATCAACTTCAACAAACATTATTTCAGCTTTTAATACACTCACTGGGCTAAAGCGATAGGATGTACCAATGGCAACAGAGAATTGGTCATATGCTTGATAAATATCCGCTATAACATGTTGTGATGCATTGATTAAGCCTGCGTAAAGAGTTGCACTTGGGACTTGATTACTATCTATTCGCTGATGTTTCTTTAAATCATTACTGAATGTTTTAATCTGTGAATAGAAGATATAAGGAGTCCATTTATCTATTCTTTTCTGTAGGGAGACGTAACCTAAAACACCATTTATACCAATATTGAGATCATTAGTTTTTCTATATACTAACTCTGAAGCTAAGCGAAGGTCATTACCAAGAGAAATATTTGCTCCAATATTAGCAATATATAAATCAAAACGATTGGTTACAGAGGCTCCACTGCTAGGAAAATTGTTATAATACCCGATATCTGAACCCGGTATAGTCTCTTTGAATCCGATCTCTTTTAACCATTCTTCACCTCCTTCATTTTTTACTTTTACTCTATGGATTGCTGCAACAAAGGTATGTTTAGGTGTTTTGTAACTAAAGGCCAAGCCTGCAAGATTAATTTTCACTTGGTTATAGCTGCTGCCTTGAGTGTAAGCACCTGGTATCTCATTACCAATATAGTAGCGAAGATCTGTTGTTTTTTTACCAGCATAGAGATCTATAGTGAAGTCGCTGTCATCAAAGTTGAATGTTTTACTAATTGCAGCTCCTGTGAAGTGATATATGGGAGAGGTTGAATCAGCTTCTGCAGGTAAGCGGGCGTAATCATAAGTGACACCCACATCTCTATTGACTGAGTTTAGGTAACCAGGTACTTGTAATTCGCCGATACGGAATAGCCAGTCATTGGTTGGGCGGTAAGATAAAAAAGCCCAGGTGATATCAACATCCACTCCGTTAGCTTGTGAGTTATTGGCTGCGAGTTTAGCTTGTATTGTTGCACTTAACTTGGGAGAAAATCTAATGTCGAGTTGCCCTGCGATTAGACTGTCTCTTGAAAAAGTTCCTTCGTTATCAATATATTGAAGATATGGTGAGGGATTATTTGAAACAGCATAACCTAGGGTACCAAAGCCTGAAAAATCATAACTTATCTCTGCGTTTGCATTGTTATGATAAAGCATAGCCAGAGGTAACATTTTAATTAGGAGTTTGTAATGAGAAAGACTATTGATAGCCAAGTTATATTTCCAACATAAATTATTTAGTCCACTTATTGATATCAGTATTTCACAGAATCGTATTCTTTTTTATCTACTCTGTTTTGTGTTGTAAGGGTTTAAATTTAAAAAATTTATGAGTCATTTAGCTTTTGTAAGCACTTATCATTCATTATATACCCTATATTAACTATATATTAGACCATTTTATTTTTTTTATTTGATCTTTTTGGTTGTTAAATACTTATTAGAACGGGCATTTAATTTTTATTAACATTCTTAGTGACTTACATCGATATCTAAAATTTTTGAAAATAAAAATATGTCACTTTTTATTCTCAAAAGAGTTCGCCTAGTTGTAGTCTGTATTGCCGGAGTATTTATGCGGGAGAATAGGGTGATGCTTCACGTATTACGTTACCGCATCACCTAATGGGGTTTTTAGTTAATAATCATTTCAATTTTTAGGTTGGAGAAAAAAGAATAAATTTTGGCTATTTAATTCATTGATATTAAAGTTATTCATTTTACCTCCATTATTCCGCTTTCAGTTTAGGTGTAACAGCGATAAAAAGGTGAATCAAAGTAGTACGCTTTAATCATCTGGCCAGTTATCTATGATTGATATGCATTGATCTTCAATTACAAATAAAGCTTCAACAATTTCAGGGTCGAAATGATGGCCTTTACCTTTAGCAATTATCTCCATTGATTGCTGATGTGAAAAAGGTTCTTTATATGGGCGAGCACTGCGTAAAGCATCATAGACATCGGCGACAGCCATTAACCTAGCCGCTAATGGGATATTATGACCTACTAATGCTTCTGGATATCCTGAACCATCCCATTTTTCATGGTGATACAGTGCGATATCCATAGCATAACTGAGTAGTTCACCTTGCCCACCCATTAAGCCACTGGCTTGTTTTAGAATGTCATAACCACGTTGTGAATGAGTTTTCATTATTTCAAATTCAGCCTCTGTATGCCTGCCTGGTTTAAGCAAAATATTATCTGGTATGGTTATTTTACCGATATCATGCAATGGCGATGACTTGGTGATCAAGTTAATGACTTCAGGTGTTAATGTAGATGCATAATGAGGTAATTTAGACAGCTCCTCTGCTAGTGACCGAACATATTCCTGTGTGCGACGAATATGGTTACCTGTGCACTCATCTCGAAACTCTGCAAGCGAGACCATCACATATATAGTGGCATCTTGTAGTTGGTTCACTTGAGCTAAACGTCGTGACACTTCTTTTTCCAACCAAGTGTTATTATCAAGTAAATAACTTTGCCAAGCTTTCAGCTTAATATGCGTATTCACTCTCGCCATCACTATTGAGGGGCTAATAGGTTTATGTATAAAATCTACGGCACCTAATTCAAAACCATGCTCTTCATCTTCTACCGACACTTTAGCTGTTAAAAATATGATAGGGACGTGCTGTGTTATTTCACTTTCTTTTAGGCGAGTACATACTTCATAGCCATCGATATCTGGCATCATGATATCAAGTAATATCAAGTCTGGAGGAGAAGCAAGTGCAAGTTCAATCGCTTTTTTTCCATTGTTAGCCGCTACAATCCGATATTTATCTTTTAGTAAGCCCATTAAAAGGGTTAGATTTGCCGGTGTATCATCCACAATTAAAATAGTAGGTTTGTCATTTAACCCTGTCATTAATACATTCCTTCTCTATTTTTATATTCTTGTAAGTGATTTAAAGCACTATCAAATTCAAAATTATTGATGCATTGGTTAATTTGTAAAAGAGTTTTTTCAGGTAATACATCTGTTAATAGTGGATAGTTTCTATTCCATTGTTCGATAACTTCTACATCGCTCTCTAAAAGTAGACGCTCTAATAATATAAGTACATCGTTAATTGCAGTTTTTGTTGAAATATTTTGAGGTTCACTATCAAGCTGTATTTTTTTTAATTCGATTAATAATGGGGTTAATTCAGTGAGTAGTTTATTTAGGATCACTGTCGCCGAAGAGTAGCTTGCATGTTTACACACTTGCTCAAGCTCAACGGCAGGTTGAGTCAATTGATTAGCACCTATTGTTTCCGTTAACCCCTTTAAGGAATGAGCCATTAACTCCGCGTTCTTCCAATCTCTTGCTTCTAATAATAATGTAAACCTTTCAGGGAAATTTTTGAAATCGTTGAAAAAGTTAACTAACACTTTTTGGTATAAATCAGTTCTTCCGGCTGAATTTTTTAATCCCTGGGCGGTATTCAACCCTACAATAGGAGCAAATGTGTCCTTGTTATTGATTGTTTCATTCGTTTTCACTGCATGGGGCAACAGAGTCATTTTATTATGCAATTCATAAATTGTGGCGTAGAGTAATTCGGGAATTATTGGTTTTGATATATGTCCGTTCATGCCATAAAGACGGCTTTTCTTAATATCTTGCTCCATCGCATGCGCTGTCATCGCCACAATAGGCAAGCCTGCAAATTCTTGATGTTCTCGTAATAATTTAGTCGCTGCATAGCCATCCATGATAGGCATTTGCAAGTCCATTAACACGATATTATATTGCGTTATTTTGCCATTTAATATTTTTTGTACTGCTTCTTGCCCGTTATTTGCAGTATCAATTAACGCGCCCTTCATTTTTAATAATTCTATCGCGAGCTGTTGATTGGTTTTATTATCTTCTACTAATAAAATCCTAATACCCTGTAGACTTAATTCGCTTTTAGTTGAATCAGACTGAGTGAATTTGCTTTCTAAAGCGGTAATGGAGTTGAATACATTCTTCAGCGTAGTCGGCAAAATAGGTTTAGATAATAAATATTCAAGTGCATATTTTGTGGCTATTTTATGCATATTTCCATATTCATTGGCAGACATCATAATCAACTTAGTTTTCTCTAAATATCTTTTCTCGCAGTGGGATTGTAAAAACTGCTTTCCTGAAATATCTTTATTAGTCCAATCAAAAAAGACTAAATCATAAGGTGTTCCTGCATCATATTCATTTTGTATCATGAGAAGGGCTTCAAGGCCGCTGTCGGTCATTTCAATGTCATGCTCAACCTCACTGCCGACTTCAAGTTGTTGCATCATTGCTTGTAGAAGCAACCTTGATTTTTGTTGTTGATCAACAATTAACACGCGTAAATTTGCAACGTTGATTTGGTTATGGCAAAGAGGCTGCTTTTCTGGTAAATCAAATTTTGCGCTGAATGAAAAAATAGTTCCTTCATGTGGCGTGCTGTTAACCTTTATTTCTCCATCCATTAACTCGATTAAATTCTTTGTGATAGCAAGGCCTAAACCTGTACCGCCATACTTACGTGTAGTTGAGCTATCAGCTTGCTCAAACTCTAGAAACAACCGACTCACTTGCTCATCTGTCATACCTATACCAGTATCCTCCACTGAGAAGTTAAGTGTAGTTTGTGTAGCGGTGTTTTCTACCGTTGAGATAGTGAGTTTAATGTAACCACGTTGAGTAAATTTAATCGCATTTGATAATAGATTATTTAATATTTGACCGAGTCTAATGGAGTCGCCAATAAGCACTTTAGTGTCATTCAATAATGAATTACCTTTTATCTCTACTAACATTTCAATGTCTTTTTTCGCTAAGCTTTGCTTGACCAAGGACAATGAATTGGTCACCGTCGTTTCTAATTGAAATGAGGTTTTTTCCAGTTCTATTTTGCCTGCTTCTATTTTTGAAAAGTCTAAAATATCATTAATAATATTAAGTAAGGATTGTCCCGCATTATGAATCGTTTCTATGTAATTGGCTTGTTGTGAGGAAAGTTTGGTATTCAACGCTAAGTAGGCCATACCGATAATAGCGTTCATTGGCGTTCTTATTTCATGGCTCATATTCGCTAAAAATATCGATTTGGCTTGTGTTGCTTCCTGTACTATCAGGTTTGCATGTTCTAATTTCTTTTGGCTTATGTTTCTATTATCTATATCTTTGCCAATGGATTCAGACATGTGGTCCAGCGTTTTTCCTAACGTTAATAACTCTTCTGCCGCTCGCATTTTAGAAACGCGTGTCGAATATTGCCCCGCTGCTAAACATTCAGCGACTTTTGAAAGTAAACTTATAGGGTTTAAAATAAATTGCCTAAACAACAGGTAAATAAGAAAAATGAGGATAAAGGTTAATAGCAAACCGATACTCGCTTTTGTTATTAAAGTATTTAAAAGTGTGCTCGCTTCCTGTACTGCATTATCGGTTCGCTTTTGTACTTGTTGTGATAAGTTGAATAAAGCGTGTGAGAGTGTGGCTTTTTTTGCGTTATACGTATTGCTGTATATTAATTTATTCGCATACTCTACATTCGGTTCTCCGTCAGAAACATATTCATTAGCCTTAATGTCATATAACCCCTGTGTGCTGGCAAAGGCTATTTGTTCAACATTTTTTAATGTTTCGAGTGCCTTTAAAATCTCTTGAAGTAATAGCAATTCTTGTTGAGTAAAGCCTAAGCCTTTCATTTTTGTGGTTAACGAAATACCTCCTTGTGTTGCTAATGCAGTGTGAGGTTTCCTTTCGGCAATTACGTCTGCCCAATATAATGACGGGATATAGTTGTCAGGTGCATGCCTAGTGCCATTTCGAATTGCAATAATATCGTAATAATAAAAAAGATAACGTGTTTCACTGGTCGAAATAAAAAGCCTAACCAATTGCGCTAGCTCGTTAGTTTCTACTTGTAATCCATTGGTGAGGCTAATAGATGCTTTACTATGTTGTTGTGTTTGTATCAGATTGTTGTAAGCTTTTTTCACTTCCAAAGTGACATAATAATTTGCACAGAGGATCAGTGAGAGAAACAAGGAAACATAGATAGATGCTTTTGAAAGTTTCATGTTTGCCTAGATCCTCTTTAAGCACATTTTTTAATAATATTAATGGCTGATTAATGTTAATAGTGGTTACTGTTAGTATGTCTTGAATGCTCGAAAGATCATCATGTTAGAGTCAATTGTAGTGATAACGGCGCTCTTTTATGAAAAATAGCTTTGCAATAAAAGTCAAATATAACTGATTTATTGTCGATTGTTACAGGTCGTTCATTACTTTAAGTAAGCAACAAATCAGCTCCCTCAATTCATCGTAAAATGTCACTTATGTCTATTTTTTACCTCTTGATAGTTAATAGTAGGCTTTTTACTTCATTTGTACATGATCAAATTAATAAATACTGTGATTAAACATTATAATATCGAGCTTTTTTTTCTACGAATAGAGTGTTGATTATGTGATGGGCATAACTATTTTATGGTATATTATTTATCAAAAGTAATTAAATAAAACAGGAATAATATTATTATGATTGATTATGTCGCGACTTTTATTTTCTTGTTTGCAGTTATTGACCCGATTGGTACGGTTCCTGTGTTTATGGCTGTTACTAGTCATTTTGACCATAAAGAGAAACGTAAAGTAGCGCTAAAAGCGACAGGTTATTCAGCTGTTATTTTGCTTTTTTTCTTAGTCGCCGGTGAATTTATCCTGACCTCTATTGAAATTCCTCTCTCTGCTTTTCAAATAGCGGGAGGGATAGTACTGTTTTTGTTTGCTTTATCGATGATATTTGGAGAGAGTAAACCAGATATTGAACTTAAGATGTCAGCCAAGCAAAATGAAGCTGCCATTTTTCCCATCGCGACCCCATCAATAGCCAGTCCAGGCGCGATGCTAGGCATTGTCTTATTAACTGAAAATTCAAGTTATAGTATTTGGGAGCAAACTCAAACCGCGTTAATTATGCTTCTAGTCCTGTTGATTACAATGTTACTGATGTTAGCGGCGAGCCAAATACACCGGGTTATTGGCAATGCGGGTGCGAGCCTTATTAGCCGAGTGATGGGCATGATATTAGCCTCCGTAGCGGTGGCCAATGTCCTAGCAGGTATCAAGCAATACTTTTTACTTTAATTTTTTGCTCGTATGAATATGTATGTCGCTTTATTGGCGTTGTTGAATAAACTGCTCCAACTCTTTGATCGATAAAGCTCTAGAGAAATGGTAGCCTTGAAATAAATCACATCCGTATTCAGCAAGGATCTCTGCATGTTCCGCTGTTTCAACGCCTTCTGCTAATACTCGCATGTTTAAGTTTTTTCCCATACCAATAATACTTTTCACCATCGCTTTATCTGTTTTATTTTTGTTGATGTCTTGGACAAAGCTTTTATCTATTTTTAATTCATCAATGGGCACGTCTCTAAGCATGCTAAGAGAGGAGTAGCCTGTGCCAAAATCGTCTAAAGCTAAGGAGATATTGTGATCTTTCATTTTAGTAAAAATGGGGCGAAGTACATCAATGCTTTCAATAAATAAACTTTCAGTTATTTCGATAGTAATAGGCAGGTTTTTCTCACCAAAATAGAGAATACTTTTAATTAACACTTCAAAAAAATTTGTCTGTACAAACTGCCTCACTGATACATTGATCGACAAAGCAAACGTTGTTTTTGACTTGCGTTGTAAGCTACTTATTTCATACATAGCTCTGTTCATTATGTGTTGGCCTAGGATTGGCATTAAGCCAGTTTTTTCTGCAATAGGTATAAAAATATCCGGTGCTATAACACCTAACGTTTTACTTTCCCAGCGTACCAATGCTTCTACGCCGTAGAGTTTATTAAATGTGTCCATTTGCGGTTGATAAACGAGACTGATTTCATTTTTTTCAATAGCAGTACGTAATGCTTGTTCTATTTCAGTTTGTTTGAGCAGATGTTGATGGACTTCTTGTGAAAAGAAAAGATAGTGATTTTTGGTTTTTTTCGCTATCAACATACTATTTTCAGCATAGCTTATTAAAGTGTCTAACTGTTTTGCATCGCGCGGATAACAGGCTATGCCTATTGAGCTAGTAATAGTTAAGCTGCGATTAAAAATACAGTGCATCTCAGCTAAATCATCAAGTAGTTTTTTAGCAAAATCAGATATGTTTTGTTTATTTTCCATTTCTATTAATAAAATGAATTGGTCACCACTATAACGAATTAAATCACCTAATTTCCCTTTTTCCACTGTTAAACTCTGTTGAATTCGAAGACTAACTGCCTTTAATAAAGCATCCCCATACTTGTGTCCAAAAGAGTCATTAATATTTTTAAAGTTATCTAAATCGATATATAACATTGAAAATGGTTTTTTAACGTTGGTTAGATCATGGATTAAATGGGGTAATACTGAACGATTATAACAACCAGTCAAATCATCATGTTCTGTTTTATAGGCCAATTCTGTTAACTTATTTTTTTCTATTCTGATTATCCATTTGAACAGGAAAAAAATCACCGCTAAAAAGATAAAATATAAAATGAAGTAATAGGCTGATGTGTAAAGTAATTGACTGGTAATACTGGTTAATGAGCGGCTAGCATGGGTCCAGAATTGATATTGTTTATTAAAGGATAAACTATGTAATTCCTCTTTATCCTTGCTATTGAAACCAAATTGAACCACTTCTTCTGTATCACGTAACATTTCAAGCGTTAAATTTTGTTTCTTGAGTTCTTTTTCTATTTCATTGCGTTGTTGTTCTGTAAACGGAGTTGAAAAATTCTCTGCGTATTCTTTAGAGCCCATTGCAGTGTCTAAAAGACGATAGAAACTTTGATCGAGAGTCAGCATTAGTGAGTTGCCAAAGGACTTTGATTGGGGCCACTTGGGTTGTAATTTATTAATAAGAATCGCAGAAAATAAAAAACCTGTCACAGAGCCCTGTTTATCAATCAATGCTTTTCGTATCGGGATGATCCATTTTTTAGTGATAGGTGAAAAAATAGGACGGCTGATCATTAATTTATCAGCGATGACAGGACCATAAAACCCTTGTTCAATGTAGCGATCGCCTTTCAATTCAAAAAGTTTTTGCGGAAGGTTGTCACTTTTTGCACGTAAAGTACCGTCTAAATTAAATACAGCAAAACCTGCTAATAAATCCGATTTCTTTAGTATTTTTTGTAACACCGATTGATTAAATTGATGGTCTTCATTAAATCCAACATTGATAAGATCTAATATAGACTCATAGGTAGATAATAAAGAATTGATATCTGCTTTAACTATTTTAGTTATATACAGTTGTTCATATTTTCTTTTTGTTAATAATTCATCATATTTACCATATACAGTAGTGAGCAATAGAATAGTTGTGAACACGACTAGGCAAAAATAGATTAGCCAGGTATGGCGAATTAACTGAAAAATCTTCATTAATTAACGGTACTCTTTTATTTTGTGTGTATAAATAACTGATATAAATAATAAGGCGTGATTTTATCATCTAATTGGCGGTGTTAATATGAGAATAAATTCATATTTTACTCATTTAGGGTAGGAGTAAATCTATTTTTTGCATTATTTAGCCCGTTTCATGTAATAAACTATATCTTTTTGTGCCATTAAAGAAACTGATTTTCTGTCGTTTTTTTAAACGTTTTAAAAGAAGTCTGACTTAGATGATATAAATCAAACCACTGCACCCAATTAAAAGGGTAAATTACACACCATTGCGATTTGTGATCGATGTAACAAACACTTTGGTTTATAATGCGCTCCAATATTCAGAATATAACGACATAATGTTGTATTTTAGACTGCGTTAATGCAGAGCCTGTCATTATCTAGGTAACGATTGGGCCGGTAGAGAATAGGTAAGAAATTTTATAGTTTTTAAAATAGTTTTCAAAAAAGTTTTTAAAATGATTTCAAAAATAGTTTTCAAAATAAAATGAGAGGACACATCATGTCAGTAAAAAAAATGGTTGATCTAGATTTAGCCGGTAAACGTGTATTTATCCGCCAAGATCTTAACGTTCCAATTAAGGATGGCAAAGTAACATCAGATGCGCGTATTCGTGCTTCAATTCCAACAATCAAATTAGCCTTAGAAAAAGGCGCTAAAGTGATGATTACGTCACACTTAGGTCGCCCAACTGAAGGCGCGTCTGCTGAAGAAAACGCAGCGTTCTCTCTACAACCTGTTGTTGATTACTTAAATGAAGCGCTAGACGTACCAGTACGTTTAGCAACTGACTACTTAAATGGCTTAGAACTTAATGCTGGTGAAGTGGTTGTGCTTGAAAATGTTCGCTTTAACAAAGGCGAGAAGAAAAACGATGAAACATTATCTAAGCAATTAGCAGCATTATGTGATGTATACGTAATGGATGCATTTGGTACGGCTCACCGTGCTCAATCTTCTACTAACGGTGCTGGTCTATTTGCTCCTGTTGCTTGTGCTGGTCCTTTATTAGCCGCAGAGTTAGAAGCACTAGGCAAAGCAATGGATAACCCTGCTCGTCCATTAGTTGCAATCGTTGGTGGTTCTAAAGTATCAACTAAACTAACAGTATTAGAGTCATTATCTAAAATTGCAGATCAACTAGTTGTTGGTGGTGGTATTGCGAATACATTTATCGCAGCACAAGGGCACAATGTTGGTAAATCATTATACGAAGCTGATTTAGTTGAAACAGCTAAAAAATTAATGGTTGATTGTGCAATCCCTGTTGCTACAGACGTTGCCTGTGCAAAAGCATTTGATGAAAACGCTGAAGCTGAAATCAAAAATGTTGCAGACGTACAAGATGACGACATGATTTTCGATTTAGGTCCTGAATCAACAGCGGCATTAGCGGCTATCTTAAAAGATGCTAAAACAATTCTTTGGAATGGCCCAGTTGGCGTATTCGAATTCAAAAACTTTGAAGCAGGTACAGCTGGCATCGCTAAAGCGATTGCTGAATCAGATGCATTCTCTGTTGCTGGTGGCGGTGATACGCTGGCTGCAATCGACAAGTTTGGCATTACTGCAGATGTTTCTTACATATCTACTGGTGGCGGTGCTTTCCTTGAGTTTGTTGAAGGTAAAGAGTTACCGGCAGTGGCAATGTTAGAATTGCGTGCTAACGATTAATTCAAATGTTTAGAGCGAGATTTTATCTCGCTTTTTTATGCGTATTCTTTGTGACATAATTGCCTTAGAATCGCGAAACGAAACAGATTTTAATTTAAAACAATAGATAGGGTATATCTCATGACTAAGATTTTAGACGTTGTACAACCTGGTGTTATCACTGGTGATGATCTTCAAAAGGTATTTGCTGTTGCAAAAGAGCATAAATTTGCACTTCCAGCGGTAAACGTTGTTGGTTCAGATTCAATCAATGCTGTACTTGAAGCTGCTGCTAAAGTTAAAGCGCCAGTTGTTATTCAATTCTCTAACGGCGGTGCTGTATTTAACGCTGGTAAAGGTCTTAAACTTGACGGTCAAGAAGCAGCTGTTTTAGGTGCTGTTTCTGGTGCTAAGCACGTGCATGCAATGGCTGCTGCTTACGGTGTTCCAGTGATTCTACATACTGACCACGCTGCTAAAAAATTACTACCATGGATCGACGGATTATTAGATGCTTCTGAAGCACATTTCGCAGAAACAGGTAAACCATTATTCTCTTCTCACATGATCGATCTTTCTGAAGAACCATTAGAAGAAAACATCGAGATCTGTGGTAAATACCTAGCGCGTATGGCTAAAATGGGTATGACGTTAGAAATCGAACTAGGTTGTACTGGTGGCGAAGAAGACGGCGTTGATAACTCAGATATGGATGATTCTTTACTTTACACTCAACCATCTGAAGTTGATTACGCATACGTTGAATTATCAAAAATTAGCCCACGTTTCACTATCGCGGCTTCTTTCGGTAACGTACACGGTGTATACAAGCCAGGTAACGTTAAACTGACTCCAACAATTTTACGTGATTCTCAAAAATTCGTTTCTGAAAAACACAACCTACCAACTAACTCATTAAACTTCGTATTCCACGGTGGTTCTGGTTCTTCTGAAGCAGAAATCCAAGAGTCTATCGGTTACGGTGTTATCAAAATGAACATTGATACTGATACACAGTGGGCATGTTGGGATGGCGTTCGCGTTTACGAAGCAGCTAACCGTGATTTCTTACAAGGTCAAATCGGTAACCCAACGGGTGAAGATGCTCCTAACAAGAAATACTACGATCCACGTGTTTGGTTACGCGCAGGTCAAGCATCAATGGTTACTCGTTTAGAGAAAGCTTTCTCTGACCTTAATGCAGTAGACGTTCTATAATTTAACGCTTTATTCGTTAATATTATAAGAATAGAGCCAGCTTAATTGCTGGCTTTTTTTTGCCATTTTTTGCAGTTCACTTTCGACTATAAAAGCTTATGTTTTTGAAGCAATATAGATAGGCTCAATAGTCGCAGATAAAGCGCTGTTAAAGTCCGCGTCTGCTTGCTCTGCAAAGAGATTGTTGGTTAATACACGCGAGAAGCTAGCAATCACGCCATTATTTTCGGTTAATCGACGGTTTGCTTCTTCAATTGGATAACCGCCAGATAAAGCAACGACTTTAACCACATTAGGATGAGTAATACACGCTTGGTAGAAGTTTGCAGTCTCCGGCAGAGATACCTTAAGCATTACCAATTCATTACTGTTCAATAGATCTAACTGTTTTAAAATCTCTTGTTTTAATAATACTTCAGCAGCGCCTTTCTCCGGGCTATTTATATCTACTTCTGGCTCAATGATTGGCACTAAACCCGCAGCACAAATTTGTTTAGCAACTTTAAATTGCTGCTCAACTAGCGCTTGTATACCAACCGGATCTGCTAATTTAATGACTGAACGCATTTTAGTGCCAAATACATCTTTAGCTTTTGCTTTCTTTAATAAAGCGTCGAGGCCTGGAATGGCTTTCATTAATTGCACGCCATTAGCTTGCGCTTCTAAACCTTTGTCCACTTTAAGAAATGGCACTATGTTTTTTTCTTCCCATAAATAAAGTGAGGATGCCTTTCCTTCAATTTCACGGTCTAAGGTATTTTCAAATAAAATAGAACCAATCACGCGGTCACCCCTAAAAGAAGGACTAGTGATAATACGAGAACGCATTTTATGCACTAAATTAAACATCTCTTCGTCGGTATCGTAGGCATCTTCGTTTACCCCGTAAGCTTTAAGTGCAGTAGGTGTACTGCCACCGCTTTGGTCTAATGCAGCTATAAATCCTGGTTCTGTTTTAAATCTATTAAGTTGTTTCTCAAATGTTTGCATGGCTGAGCCTCTGAAAGTTAGTTATACACAACATACATTGAATATTGCTTAAATACAAATGATTATCATTTGGATTTAAGGTTCAACTCAGATTTGAATCACTTAGTATTTCCATGGTTTGAAAGGATCTTAATTTATTTTTGGACAAACAAACGTTAACAAAAATTAATAAATATCCGCTCAAAGAGACTGTCCCTATATTGAAACAAGTGGAGTTGATACATTTAACTGTATGAGTACTTACTCTATACCTAACAATCTTTGGTTAACATTAATTTTTATTAGGTTAGCGCATTTATTTTTACTGTAAATTACCAACTAAAAATAGTTAGAAAAACAGTTAAGAAAAGTAGCTAAATACGATAAATATTTAACGAATCAATAATCAATAATCAATAATCAATAATCAATAAGGAGTATCTTGTCTTTTCTGAACACTTTATACGAGCAAGGTTTGATAAAACTAGGGCGGTGCTTTACTTATAACTTAGATCGATGCTCTATCTATAAGTGAATTGATGTCATTTAATTATTTACAATCTTACACTTCTGCTACTTGGTATTAAGTGACGAACCTAGGTAATATATAGCTTTATTATTAACCGCCTAATCTGAGAGGAAACATGAAAATAATCAATGCAATACTGCTGAGCTGCTTATTAACGGTGACAACATCGGGGCAGGCTGCAACATTACCTGAACAACCGCATATATCAGTTTCAGGCGCGGCAAAAATAGCCGTGAAACCAGATACTGTTCGTATCCAATTTCAGTCTATTGCCTTAGAAAATGATGCAGATAATGCTAAACAGGTAGTGGATTTGCAAGTACAACAAGTGCTGTCTCAATTACAAAAAAATGGCTTTGATCAAGCGCTGCTAACTCGTGCTGATGTGCAATTACGCCCTGAGTACGAATATATCGAGAAAAAGCGTACTCAAGTAGGCATTAAAGCAACGCGTAATTTAAGTTATCAGTTAGACGATGTAGAAAAAATAAATAAGTTTTTACAGATTTTAGTGAAGAATGATATTTCAAATATTGGCCAAATTAACTATGCACTTAAAGACCCATTACAGTGGCAAATAAAAGCGCGTGACTTGGCGGTGCAAGATTCTATTAATAAAGCTGAAGGATTGGCTAAAAGCTATCACGCTTCATTAGGCAGTGTGTATTCAGTTAATTACCATAACAACAATGCACAGCCTATTTTGATGCGAGCAATGGAAAGTGATCAAATTGCACAAAGTTATCAAAATAATCAGATAGAAATAAATGAGCGAGTGGAAGCCGTATTTTTATTAAACCCTTAATCAACACTGATCAATAACTGTTGTGACAGTGAGTTGAAGTGCATACTTTTCAGCTCACTGGGTAAAAATAGTTGTTGTAAATGGCTGATAAAATGGGCACATCGTTGTTTTGAAAAACTGCTTTCAATGCTGAGGTAGGTACTCATTTTTTCTGGAGTTAAGTGCAGAGTAATATAGTCTGCACCACAAATAGCATTCAGAGAATAACCTTTTGGACTAAAGCTATAATGATCAATTATTAAATTACTCAGCCCTGGGCTGCATAGCGACTTATCCAATAACGAGTCATCAGATATTGAATGCTCAAATAACAATTCGATCTTTAATGCAGCTAAAACGGCTTTTTTGTCTAATATTTTTGTTTGGAGTGTGTTGGCAAAGGCGCTATTTAATCCATGTAGCATATAAATACTTTGCGTTATTATACTATTTTCAGATACCTCGCCGAATACAAATAAATCCCCTTGATAGCCGTCTCGCCAATGCATGTTTTGGCCCTTAAACTGCTTTTCTAATAGCAATGTGTCCTGTTGGAAGTTAGAACGCTGTAATTGTGGTTTTAAGGCTTGATGACGTTGAAAGAGAAGGGTGTTGATATGTTGCTTAGTAAATTGTTGCTGAACAAATAAAGCGGCTTTAACCAGTTGCGTATTGCCGCAGGTAATTAAAATCAGTTTATCTTGCCATACAAACAAACTTGATTCCGAAAGTAAGTAAGCTTTTACGTTTGCATTAGTGATGCTTGATAATACTTCTGCACCAGAGTGCGCGACTAAGTCTGACCAAAAGCTATCTGCAAAATCAAACAAGTTAAGGCCTTTAGTGCTGATCACTAAACGTTTTTCCGTCCCTTCATAAAACATTTAAGTTCGCCCTAACAACGTGCAGAAAAGACAACTTTTTAAAACAGAAAGTCTTTTCAGCTATGCACTGTTTTGAATACAAGGGCTTACTTTTAATCTTGCTGTGATCTCTTTGCATTTTACAAAATACTTTTAGGCACAATGGTGCGCGTTTTAACTTTTAAGCGTTTACTTAAATCAACCTCTTGATCAGGGTTCCAATCTACTGTTGTTTGCCATGCATTCTCTGGCTGCATTTCAACTAACATCACCTTTTTTACCTTTTTTGCAACAGGCTTTGAAGGGATCACAACAATACTTTCAGTGTTTAAGTTTGCGCTACGTGGATCTAAGTTAAATGTACCAATGACCGTTAAATGATCATCAATGACCATTGATTTTGCATGTAAACCAAAAATAGGTTGCTGTTTTAATTGACGAACCATCTCTTGAGACATGACTTTTTGCCTGATCTTGGCATCTGGCTTAAATTCAAAAATCTGTATTCCTGTTGCAAGTAATGCCTTGCGACTTCTTTGATATCCGCTAAAAGCATCTAAGTTATCATTAGAGGCCAGGCTATTGGTCAATATCTTTATTTCTACTCCCTTAGCGACGAGGGACTTAAAGAGTTCTTCACTGAGCTCTGTAGTGATCAAATAAGGGGATTGTATGGTAATAGAGCTTTTAGCTTGTTTAATCAATTGTATTAAGCGTTCAGTAGCGATCCCACTGCCACCCAGAAATGTTTTTGCATTGTTTTTACCCGGAGCATCTGATACATACTCAACATTATTTAACCAATACACATCGCCTGACTCAACCGCCAGATTAAAGGCAGCGGGCATCGCTTCTATTTGTGCTCTAACCTCGGGTAAAAAGTGTTTAGGGTTACAGGCATATTGATGTAATTTTTCAAAGTTAGGCGTTATATTAGTATCAGTTTGAGTTAATAACTCAGTGACCGGTACACTTAATTTATGCTGCCAAAATTGATTAAATGATTGCTCAATGTGTTGTGTTGCTTGACCGACTAACAAAGCATCCCTATCTCTAAAATTATACTCATGGTCATAACCAAAATATTCATCAGCTACATTACGGCCGCCAGTGATCGAGACCAGGCTATCAACGGTAAAAGTCTTATTATGCATACGTTGGTTGAATGCATGGAAGTCAGTGGCAAGGTTAGTTAGCTTTTGTAATAGATTTTTGCCAACATTAGCCAAGGGGTTATATATCTTAATACTAATATTATGGTGCGCATTTAAAGTTAATAATTCATCGCCTTTAGCATCCAACATAATATCATCAACTAATATACGTACTTTGACGCCTCTATCTGCAGCTCGTACTAAATAATCGATCGCTAATAACCCAATATTATCAGTGGAAAAAATAAAGTACTGCACATCAATCGTCTTCTCGGCATGCTCACTTAACCACGCCCTTGTAAACATCGCTTCAGTACCTTGCTCCAATACATAAACACCGGTTTTGTTATCTTTAATATAAGGTGAGTAGGGCGCAAGCTGCTCTGTTATGGTGGTATTAGTTTGAAAAGTAATATCTTGGCAATAATCTTCAGTACTAGCACTAAAACGCTCTTCTGGAGGCGTACAAGCAGACAGCAACAGTAAACTCACCGTTAAACTGAATAGCTTAAAAGAATTACAATAAGAAAATAATGGCACTCGATGTCCTTGCTTAGTCATTATGTTGATAGCGATTGATTCGCAAATAATAACAAATCTTAATCCTTTCTATTGTTTTAATTATAGATTGTTGATGATCGCTTTGTTTCTGCGCTCCTGAAGACCGCTGATAAAAGGCTGATTCAAATAAAGTAATCGCAATGACTGAGTGATCGGGGGTTGTTTTGAGGGGTTAAATAAAGAGTTAAGCCAAGGACTTTCCATTTTAGATACAAAAAAAGCCCATAGTAATAAATTACTATGGGCTTAAATGATGGTGCTTGGTCCCGCTGATTTTTAAACAAAAAGTTAAACCAAGGACATTTCCGCTCAGATACTGAAAATCCCTAAATTTTTCATACCTACGGCTTGAATGATGGTGCTTCGTCTCGCCGATTTTTAAACCAATAGCTAACCAAGGACATTTCCGCTTTAGATACAAAAAAGCCTCAAACATTTGCATGCTTGAGGCCTAAATGATGGTGCTTCGTCTCGAGGGGTTAAATAAAGAGTTAAACCAAGGACATTTCCGTTTTAGATACAAAAAAGCCCATAGTAATAAATTACTATGGGCTTAAATGATGGTGCTTCGTCTCGGAATTGAACCAAGGACACGAGGATTTTCAATCCTCTGCTCTACCGACTGAGCTAACGAAGCAAAACTTTTATTTACTAACAAAGTTAATAAATTTCATCTTACGATGATTTGTAAATGGTGCCGACTACCGGAGTCGAACTGGTGACCTACTGATTACAAGTCAGTTGCTCTACCTACTGAGCTAAGTCGGCACATAAACCGTTCTGAGCTTTCGCTCTTATTTATCGACTAATCAATAAACTTAAATAATGGTGCTTCGTCTCTGATATTAAAAGATGAACCACTTGGTGAGAGTTTTTCACTCTCTTTACTGATTGAAATAAATCTTTTCAATAAAACTAAATAATGGTGCTTCGTCTCGGAATTGAACCAAGGACACGAGGATTTTCAATCCTCTGCTCTACCGACTGAGCTAACGAAGCATCTTTTTATAACTTTTCAACTCTGTCTAATCTATTCGACTGAGTTAACGAAGTGTCTCGTTTTTACTTTTCAACTCTGCCTAATCTATTCGACTGAGTTAACTAAGTATCTTGTTAATGATTATAACTTCAATCTATGTGACCGAGCTAATGAATCAGGAACGAGGCGTATTAAATAGATTTTAGCGTCGAGCGTCAACCTATTTTTACGCATTTATTCATAATTTAATGCGTTTGTTCGTACTTTGAGCATTATGTGCTCTAAATGTAGTCACAAACAACATGGGCTTATTTGTTCTCTGGTGTGAAACCTTCAATCTCTACATCTTTATCTTCAAACAAATAACCAATCATTGCTTCTTGGATAATAGCTCGGTCATCTGGATTGAGCATTTTTAGTTTCTTTTCGTTAATCAACATGGTTTGCTTTTGTTGCCATCCCGCCCAAGCTTCTTTACTGATATTATCAAAAATACGTTTACCAACTTCACCTGGAATTAATTGAAAGTCTAAACCCGGTGCTTCTTTTTTTAAATAAGTACAAAATACAGTACGAGACATTATTTATTCCTTGTGCGTGATTTTATTAACGGCAGCAAATATCTTTTTTGTGGCAGCGGCTAATCCAATTTTTTGTGGTTGTTGTAGGTTATACCAAAGCTGGTCATTTTGTTCCATTACTTGATTTAATTCTTGTTGGGTAAAGTCCACCAAGATAGGTGAAATATCAAAATGGTAATGACTAAAAGTATGGCGAAAAGTCGCTAGTTCTGTTGTTTGATAATTTTTGATACCTAACTCAATTAAATGCGCTAAAGCAGCTTCACTATCTGTAAATTCAGGAAAACACCATAAACCACCCCATATTCCAACTGGCGGTCTCTGTATTAACTGTATTCGTCCTTCTTTATTTTTAAGTACCAACATCACCGCTGTTTTAACCGGGATTTTTTTCTTAGCTTTAGGTGTGGGGTAAGCGGTCATGCAATCGCCTGCTAATGCTAAACAATCATCGGCGACAGGGCACTGATCACATTTTGGTTTGCTTCGTGTGCAAATCATCGCGCCCATATCCATCATGGCCTGATTAAATACATTGGTATCTTTTGCTGGCGTTACCGAATCAGCGAGTGCCCACAACCTGTTTTCAACTTTCTTTTCACCCGTCCAGCCTTCAATTTTTTGATGGCGTGTCAAAACACGTTTTACGTTGCCATCTAAAATAGAGAAATGCTTATTCAAAGTTAACGATAATACAGCACCAGCTGTTGAGCGGCCAATGCCCGGTAATGCAATCACATCGTCAAACTGTTCAGGAAATTGTCCATCAAATTGGTCACGAATAATCTGTGCAGCTTTATGCAGATTACGGGCTCGTGCGTAATAACCTAACCCTGTCCAATGATGTAATACTTCATCAATAGGGGCATTCGCTAAATATGAAATAGAGGGAAATGAACGCATAAACTTATTAAAATAAGGGATCACTGTCGCCACTTGAGTCTGTTGCAACATCACTTCACTGACCCATGTCTTATACAAACTTTTGTCTAACTGCCATGGTAAGGTTTTACGGCCATGTTGTTGGTGCCAATCATTGATTCTTTGGCTAAAATGCAACTCACTCACTAGAAACTCTTCGCTAATAAAAAAGAGCAACAGTCTAGCAGAGTTGCACAATTAATATAACATTGCATAATGCACGGCAAATATTCACTCCACTAAAATAGCTGAGTAATTTAATTGGTTTTACTAAACCATGACAGCATTAAAAATTTTATAAACAGAACAATTGCTTACAGGAAATATTGCTTTGTATTGGCTGAAGTTCTTTGTTTAAAATTTAAGCTCATAATCAATGGAAGTGATATCATTAGCCCAATTACAGTTATAGCTGACCAATTAAAGGTAAAAAAATGACAGAGCACGACCAGTCTGCGACAGATAATGGAACAGAAGAAAACAGCATTGAAAGCACTAAAGAAAAATATATTCGTAAAATTCGTTCTTTTGTAAAGCGCGAAGGCCGAATGACCAAACGTCAGCAAACTGCGATCGATGATTTGTGGCCAACAATGGGTGTGGATTACCAAGAAAAACAACTCGATTTTACCGCGTTGTTTGGTAACAGCAATCCAGTAGTATTAGAAATTGGTTTTGGTATGGGCAAGTCATTAATTGAAATGGCCTTAAATGCACCAGAGAAAAACTTTCTAGGTATTGAAGTACATGGGCCCGGCGTTGGTGCATGTTTAGCGGATGCTGGTGAAGCTGGCGTAACTAATTTACGCGTGATGAATCATGATGCAGTTGAAGTATTAGAGTTTATGATCCCTGACCAAAGCTTATCGACGTTTCAATTATATTTTCCAGACCCGTGGCATAAAGCGCGTCATCATAAACGCCGTATCGTACAACCTGAGTTTATTGAAAACATGCGTCCGAAATTAGCGATTGGTGGTGTTATTCACATGGCAACTGATTGGGAAAATTACGCAGAACATATGTTAGAAGTCTTACAAGCAGCAACCAACTTCAAAAACATTAGTTCAGAAGGTGATTACGCACCTCGTCCAGACTGGCGTCCGCTAACTAAATTTGAATCTCGTGGTCATCGTTTAGGTCATGGCGTATGGGATTTATTGTTTGAGCGTGTTAGCTAAGAAAGTTATTTTTAGCGGTTGAGTACGGTCATTCTAGTTGGAAATACGCACCATCTAATTGGAAACTAACAATCTAGCTGGAAACTCCAAACAACTATTTATGAAGCGAATATTGTGAAAACAGTATTCGCTTTTTTTATGCATAAATTATTGAAAGTTTTTGTCATTATCTATAAAAACTAATTTAGAGCACTTTTTGATTTACGTTATTTTTACGTTTAATGAATATAGTCTTTTTAACTACGATTTGATTTTAAAAGTAATTAGCTGTCCAAGAAAAAGTGTCTCTCTAATTTTTAGTCATCTCTCACTAAAAATTAGAGGTGATAACTTATTCTGAAAGAGCGGGGGTAGTTGCCTATAAAATATAGATATATAAAAAAATGAGAATAATTTATCTGTTGTCTGCAGGGAGTGGTATATCTCTGAAAGCCTAGTAGTTAAGGCGTTCTATAAACATCAGAGAGCTAATGTGTTAATGAATGCGATGTTAAAGAGTTGTAAAAGTTTAAAGTGTAGCGATATTTTTTTGATGCTAATAATGTAAATTAGTGTAACTTTAATATTAAAATCAGATGAAGAAGGGCGTGTCACTTGGCAAAATCATTCACAGCACCTATTTTTCACGTCTTTATTATAATTTTTACAATAAGCTTCGTTTTTAATGCAAGTGCAAATGAAAATGCATTAAGCAACCCCAAAGCCGATGAAATTTATAACTTGTTAGAAACTGGCTATTTTATATCTGATGAAAATAACCGTGAGTTACTCGACAAGTACAAAGCTATTTTGGCTGCAGATGATGTTACTCGGCAAAAACGCTATATCCGCCTAAATTGTTGGAATTTGCCTGAGGAAACAACAGAAGATATCCAAGCTGCTATCAGCTATGCAGATAAATACCTGCAAATATTCATGCACTCTTCAACATCACCGGTTCAAATTGATTTGCAATATTGCAAAACTTGGTATCTGCATATACTGGGTGAAAATGAAGGAGTCGTTGCCCAAATTGATACCGCTATCAAACATGCTTACCAGATAGAAAATCCTCGTTTAATTGCCGACGGTCGAAGTATTAGAGGTTCAATATTGTCTTATCTAGGCAATTTTACTGATGCACTTGAAGATTTGATTGTTGCGCAAAATATATATGAATCGCTTAACTTACCTTATCAGGCTAATAATAATTTAGCTGAGTTAGCAAATAGTTATCGCCGTTTTGGGGATGTTAAAACGGCACTTAAATACCAAATAATATTAGAGCAGATTTATCTAAATAATAAGAATTTTTACGATGCGAATATGATAACTAATGATATTGCGCTTTCTTTAGAAAAACTCGAACATTACGAAGAAGCCATATTGCGTTTTCAAAAAGTTCATGACTTTTGGTTAGCAAAAGATGATCCATTGAATGCTGTTGACGCGACTATTAGTATTGCCGCTAACTTAATCAGTTTAGGTAGGCTGAAAGAAGCTGATCAATTTCTGCTACAAGCACAGCAAATAGTAAAGCCGGGCAATGATGATATATACAGTTACCTTAACTTCTTTCTGGCTCAACTTCATTACAAGCAAGCAAATTATGAGCAGGCAATAAAAAATATTCTTATTGCTGAAAAATCATTTGAATTGAGTGACCATATTCGTGGAACGCTTGATACGTTGCGTCTAAAGAGCAATATTTATGAAGCTTCTGGTCATTGGTCACTTGCTTATCAAGCATTAAATGAATTTATCACCAGACATTTATTAATAGATGAAAAGGTTTTTACTGAACGTAATGCGAAGATGCAAACACAGTTTGATACAAACAAAATTAAAACTGAAAACGAAGTACTTATTCAACGATCTAAAGATAAAGAAAGGCAATTAGATATATTGCAGAGTAACGAAAAAATGCAAGTCATCATTTTAATTTTGGTTTTTATTATTTTAGTGATTGCATTGATCTTCGCTTATAAGCAATTAAAAAGTAAACAACAATTTAAATATCTAGCCTGCACCGATGAACTTACCAAGCTTGTAAATAGACGTGAAATTTATGTACAAGGCAATCAATTTTTAAATCAAGCTAAGGAATCAGCAACACCGTTTTCAATTATCTCATTTGATGCCGATCATTTTAAAAACGTTAATGATACTTTTGGACATGATATGGGCGATAAAGTACTCACAAAAATTGCCTTAATTAGTAAAAGTATGATGCGAGATTCAGATGTAGTCGGTCGTATCGGCGGTGAAGAGTTTGTGGTGTTATTGCCTAATATCGATAAAACTAAAGCGATAGAAATCGCTAATAGGTTAGTTGAGAACATTGCTAAGTATGACTGGTCAACTATTTCTCCTAATTTACAGCAAACCGTTAGTGCGGGCGTCGCTGATTATAGTGATGAAGAAGATTTGTCGCCATTACTGATCAAAGCAGATAAAGCTCTCTATTGTGCTAAATCTGCGGGACGAAATTGCGTTAAAGTTAAGTAAATCAAAGCTGGGAGAACTGTATTTACATTGATTATTTATCTGAAATTTTTAAGCGCCGAAAGAGCTTATTAATAAAATGATCTAGATCAATAGAGTGCTTAAAAGGCTGATATTTTTGTATTTATGTTAGGTAAATACACAATCAGTTATACGTTCAGTACTAATATTATAAAGAGGCAAATAACTGAGGAGAAAACAGATGAGCTACCGTCATATTTTAGTTGCTATCGATTTCGATGAGGGGAGCCAGAATGTTCTTGAAAAAGCGGTCAATCTGGCTAAAGCATTAAATGCTAAGTTATCTTTAGTCCATTCCAACAGACAAATGTTTCATGAGTCTGGATACGGTGGGTTAATTGATATAGAGCTTGCAGGGCTGGAGTTTGAGAATCCAAGTTCGAAAGAACTGAGTGATAAATTGGGGACTTTTTCCGCTGATATTGGTTACCCTATTGAACGTAAGTTTATCGTTGAAGGGGACATCAGTCATAGTTTAGAGAAACCGGTTAAAGAAGCGGGTATAGACTTGATCGTATGTGGTCATCACCATGATTTTTGGAGTCGATTAAGTCCATCTGCTAGTGGATTAATGAATTCTTCCACGGTTGACCTACTAGTCATCTCATTGGATGGATAAAGCTTTAATACTAATAGCAAATTACTTATCAATTACTTAGTAATCATTAAACCATCACAGTTAACTCTGCTGGTGGCTTTTATTTTCTGAGATTTGTTTTCTGAGAGTTATTTTCTATATTTAGTTTCTGAAATGTATTTTCTATATTAAGTCACTGCGATTTATTCGCCATGATTTATCCGCAGCAATTTATTTATCAGTAATAAACATGCTCAATACCAATGTATCGAGCATGTTTTTTTATTGTCCTTTCAAAATCAATACCGACAAATTAATAGCGTTAACATTAGTTCGTAATCAACGCCATTATCCTTGTATCGATCTTTAACTACCGATCACACCACCATCCTCTTTACTGATCATGACAATGGTTGAGCGGGGTTTACTCGTATTACCATTAGGAAAGTGTCCACTTGGATGCTGTACTCCGACGAACATGGTTTTTTGATCTTCTGAGAAGGTTAAGCCTGTGATTTCACAACCAACTGGACCGGTTAAGAAGCGACGTACTTCACCTGTTTTAGGATCGCCACATAACATTTGGTTATTACCTTGGCCTGCAAAGTCACCTTCATTTGAGTAATTACCATCGGTTTGGATCCATAAACGTCCTGCTTTATCAAAGCCGATACCATCTGGGCTATTAAACATATTATCTTTATTAATATTGTTACTGCCTGCGTATAGGTTATCTTTATGGACGGTTGGATTACCCGCGATTAAGTATAAATCCCATTTAAAAGTTGCACTAGTGTGGTTATGGTTTGTTGGTGCCCAGCGGACGATTTGACCGTAGTGGTTTTCGGCACGAGGGTTAGGGCCTTCAACATCTTGCCCTTCTTTTACGCCTCGGTTTTTATTATTAGTTAAGGTACAGAAAACATGTTTTTTATCAGGATGAACAGCGACCCATTCTGGTCTGTCCATGGTAGTTGCGCCGACTTGTGTTGCTGCACGTCGTGCAAAAATCATCACTTCTGCTTGGCTATTAAAGCCATTTTCTTTGGTTAAGCCATTCATGCCGTAAGTGAGCTCTAACCACTGACCGTCACCCTCTAGCTTGTCTGCTTGCATTGCAAACTTAGCCACATAAAGCGTTCCTTCTTCAAGTAAGTTACGATTTTCGCTGTGGTTGCCTTCTTGGTATTTATTTTTAGTGACAAATTTATATAAATGCTCTCCACGCTCGTCGTCACCAAGGTAAACAACAACATGACCATCATCATTAACCACTAATGCGGCATTCTCATGTTTAAAGCGCCCCAAAGCAGTACGTTTTAATGGCGTTGAAGTAGGATCGTTTGGATCAATTTCAACCACCCAACCATGGCGGTTAGGTTCATTTGGGTTTTGAGCAAGGTCAAAGCGTGGATCAAAGTTATGCCATTGATATTTACTTTGCTCTGCTTTAATTCCATAACGTTTATCATCAGCTGTTAATGGCACATCAGCTTCTGCACCAAAGAACCCATTAAAATTCTCTTCACAGGTTAAATAAGTTCCCCAAGGTGTTTCACCGTTCGCACAGTTGTTAAAGGTGCCTAATACCTTTTTACCCGTTGGATCTGCTTTGGTTTTTAATAAATCGTGGCCTGCAGCTGGCCCTGTCACTAACATTTCAGTATTGGCTGTAATACGGCGATTTGCTTTGCCGTTTTTATCCATCGTCCATTGACCATTCTGTTTAGTGATTTCTACTATGGTTATACCCACTGCAGCTTGTGCTTTTTTAACATCCTCAGCGGTCATTGCTTTACCTTGATGTGCAAACAGATACTCATAATTAGTGTATTCATTGTTCACCGCAAGAATAGCGCGATCTTTGGAAAGCGGGAAAATACTCATGCCATCGGTATTATCACCAAATTGCACCGCTTGGGCTGCTGAGTCTTGTTGACCATTTGCATTAAAAGCCGGTGCATGATTGAAAATAGGATCTCCCCATGACATTAAGTTGCTCACACTGTAGCCTTTTGGCACCACAATACTGTCACTTGTTGAAGTCGGAATAGCGGTAAAGTTTAATAGAGTGCTATCCATCGTTGCCGCCACTGCTTTCGCGACAGGATTGAGTGCTAAAAATGCACCTGCACCGACTGCTGCTGAAGCAAATAAAAAATTACGGCGAGATAAACGAGCATCAACCATTTTACTGAAATCAGTTTCTTTCTCTAAAAAATGCGACATTAGACTTCCTTATTCTTGGGGGGAGTATTTATTCAATGTGCAGTAGCCTAAAGGACCTGTATGACAGCTTTATTACACTTCAAAAAATTTTACAGCCGACTTAAATAACCTTAGTCAAATATTAAAAGCCCAATAATAAAAATTGAGTAATCACGTTATTTTTTATACCAGTAGTTAAACCCAGATTGCTTGTTCAACGTATTCATTTGTTAAATAACAGTGTGGGTTCGTTTTGCTTATGCAGAACGGAGGTTAAATATTAAGGTAGGAATTTGAATGACAGTATTTAGTGAAAGTGAAGAGTCTAGGGTGATAGAAATGGCCTGGGAAGATAGAACCCCCTTTGAAGCGATTAAACAAGAGTTTGGTCTTGATGAGCAAGGCGTCATCAAACTCATGCGTAATAAAATGAAAGCGGGTAGCTTTAAATTATGGCGTCGCCGTGTC
Organism: Vibrio sp. 2-Bac 85; assembly: GCF_037546705.1. NCBI lineage: Bacteria > Pseudomonadati > Pseudomonadota > Gammaproteobacteria > Vibrionales > Vibrionaceae > Vibrio > Vibrio sp. 2-Bac 85. The sequence continues at coordinate 88,466 of NZ_JALAAB010000009.1, forward strand.
AGCGGTCGCAAAAGTAAGCACCTTAAGTTAAGGTCGCCTGAGATAAGTCGAGCCTATTGCCCAACACAATATAAGCAGCGTTGATATAAACAACATTAATTCGTTTTACTTTTAATGCTGTGTGAATAATTGTGCCGACTGGCTTTCTAAAAAGCGTGTGCCAATTTCATATCCCATTTGATAATCTGCCGCTAATGCTTGATCGCTGCTTCCCAACAAGCGGCTAGATAGCTTGTTAGCGGGCGCTATTTCAATAATCTGAGTATCTGCTGGTGGTTGATGTATAAAGTCTACTGCTTCGCTGTAGGCATTCTCATGTCCTGTAATTAAATCTAATACACGAGGGCAGCGTTGTGTTTTACATACCCAAGATTTGATCTTATGTGCCCATGGAGAATGTGCACTTTGATCGGTTGGAACGGTTCTAATTACTATTATTTTTTTAGCGCCGCGTTGATAAGCCTCTTGAATGGGTATTGGTAGTGCAACACCACCATCGACATAATAATTTCCATCAATCGCAACCCCTTTTTTATATAAATAAGGTAACGCGCTGGATGCTTTAAGCATTGTTAACCAACTGTCTGCTGTTGGTTCAAGCAACGCAGGGCGAAAGCCATTAGTGTTGGTTGCAGAGAAAAGCAGCTGACGATGTTGCAGTTGAGCTTGTGCACAGTTTAAATTAAGTTGGTATTCAGGCTCTTGAGCCTTATTAAAATACCAATCAAGATCAACCGTATGCCCGCCTAAAAATGAACGCTTCATATTAAAGAATTCTGGGTGCTTTGATAACTGCATTATTGAACGTTTAGCGTAACCCGATTGCTGAGTGAGATAAGCTGATAAATTTTGTGCACCTGCTGATGTTCCAATTAGTAATGCAAAGGGATTAAAGTCATGTGCTAACCAACTGTCTAATACTCCTGCTGTAAAAATACCTCGTTGTCCTCCTCCTTCAACCACTAGCGCAGTACCTTCAATTGGCAAGGGTGCAGAGCAATTACCAACTTTCATCGGTGAGTGGTTTTTAGACAAAGTATTATTAGTGAGTTGGTTCATTATTTCTCCAAGGTTATGTCCTAATAATTTATCCTTTTATAAGAGTTAGGTTAAATCGTTTATTGTCATTAGTGCAATAGCCAAAGACTATGTTACTAAATCTGCTGATTTTTTGTGGCAGGTCACTACTTAAGTGAGTTTGACGACTTTATGGACCGAATAGATTGCTAAAAATATTCGCTTAGGTAATCTACGCGTTTAATAATTACTTAACCTAATAGAAGAACATTATGAAACCGTCTAAGTTAACCCCTTACCGCCTGCCGCTAACAATACTTGTCTTTTTTATTGCCTATTCTCTACTGACACGTACGCCATTATTTGTTATTCCATCGGCGATCAGCCTTATGATTGGTGACATTTTTTCTGCTTTTGATGGTGCAAAAGAAGGGGAGCAAATTGCCTTGATTTTGGCTATTTTACTGTGTGTATTTGCTCATTTTGGTTCTGGTAAATATATGAAGGTCGATGATCAAGCTAATAAAAAGGGCTTACTGAAAGGCATTGGTATGGTGATTCTGATCACCGCTGCTTACATTTACAATATTGTGCAATAACACTCATTAATAGAATTGCTTGATGGCATTCTTTAACGGCATTGTTTAAGGACATTATTTAATAATATTGTTTAAGGGTGCTGTCTAAAGGCTACGTTCAATCGCTATGTTTAATCGAAATATTCAAGAATATGGCGCTGCCAAAGGAAGTTTGTAACAAGTATTTACGAGCTTAATAAAGGAGGGCAGTGTCGAAGCTTGTATTCACTTGGGTTCATACCAAAGAACTTTTTAAAGCTGCGGCTAAAGTGACTGGTATTTAGGTAACCTGTCGCAAAACAGACTTGTGTTACTGATTTATTCTTTCTTAATAAGTCGGCTGCTTTTTTAAGACGTAGTTGAAATAGAAACTCTCGTGGCGTGCTCCCTATTACCTGTTTAAATTCGTTAAAAAACTTAGTGCGACTCATGCATGAAATTTTACTCAAACTATCTATATTAATCTCTTCTCTTAAGTTTTTATGTAAATGATCAATGACGCTATTAATACCGTTATGATCGGGCTGAGCTAAACTGTGGCAAATAATAAAGTCACGGGTTTGGTGTCGCAGTAAGCGTGTAATTAACTCACTCACCGCCAAATCAATCATAAAGCTTCTGTCTTGATGGTTTTCGCTAAATATACCTATCATGCGGTCCAGTAATGCTTGAGTCTGAGTATTATGGTGAGTGTGCATTAATTTATTGTCATAGCGCCATTCTTGTTCGTAAACTGAAAGTGGCGCGCTATTATTCAATTGCTTACAAATCTTCTTTATACGTTTCTGGCTTATTTCGATAGCGATACATGTAGTAGGGCTGTCAATCGTTGCCGTAGGAAAGTCTATTTCAACCATGCGATTAGGGGCAATAATAAAGGATTCGTGCGGTAAAAAATGCGTTTCAAAATCACGCTGATTATTGTGCATTATTTTTTTACCCGTCAACATTCCACAAAACATGAGTTGATCAGAAACCAGTTCAATATTGGTTGCCTGCTCAAAAGTGTCATAAACACTCAACTCAGCTTGCTCTCCAGCAAAGGATATTTTGCTTTCTATTAAGACTTGATGTGCTTTACGTTGCTTATTAAGGCTTTCACTTATCATAAATATCATTCTCTTTAGATTTGGAACTGACAGTCAACAATTGTGAATTTACAGTCACGCAGACTACAAATTAATGAATATGATAACTATTACACAATGGAGTGAAAATAACTGAGAGGTGTTCATGATTTATCCAAATCCTGGTTCAATGGAATCGACAGTGGTCTTTAAAGCACAATACAATAACTATATCGGCGGGCAGTGGGTTGCGCCGGTTAATGGTAAGTATTACACCAACAAGACACCTGTAACCGGAGATGATGTTTGTGAAGTTGCGCGTTCTGACGGAGACGATATTGAACTTGCTTTAGATGCCGCGCATCAGGCGAAAGAAGCATGGGGTAATACCTCAGTGACTGAACGCTCTAATATATTATTGAAAATAGCAGATCGTATTGAAGCAAATCTAGAATTGTTGGCGTTAGTAGAAACATGGGATAACGGCAAATGTATTCGTGAAACAATGGGCGCAGATGTACCGCTAGCCGTTGATCATTTTAGATATTTCGCAGGCTGTATTCGTGCTCAAGAAGGCTCTATTGGTGAAATAGATCAAAATACCGTCGCCTATCATTTCCATGAACCATTAGGCGTGGTGGGGCAAATTATCCCTTGGAATTTCCCATTATTAATGGCGGCTTGGAAAATCCCACCTGCGTTAGCAGCAGGAAACTGCATTGTTTTAAAACCTGCGGAACAAACCCCTCTTTCTATCTTATTCTTGATGGAGCTGATCTGTGATCTGTTACCGCCTGGTGTGTTAAATATAGTTAATGGCTTTGGTGCAGAAGCAGGACAAGCTTTAGCCACATCAACGCGTATTGCTAAGATTGCTTTTACTGGTTCAAGCCCAGTTGGTAAACATATTTTGAAATGTGCAGCGGAAAATATGATCCCTTCGACCGTAGAGTTAGGCGGGAAATCACCTAATATCTTCTTTGCAGATATTATGAATCACGAAGATACTTATATTGATAAATGTGTTGAAGGTGCGACTTTAGCATTCTTTAACCAAGGTGAGGTTTGTACTTCCCCATCACGTTTATTGGTGGAAGAGTCAATTGCCGATGAATTTATTAAACGTCTTATTGCACGAACCAAAGCAATTATTCAAGGTAATCCGCTTAATACGGAAAGTCAGGTTGGAGCACAAGTCTCTAAAGCCCAATATGACAAAATTCTTTCGTATATTGATATCGGTCGTGAAGAGGGCGCTGAAGTACTTGCTGGTGGTGCCATTGAAAACGTAGAAGGGGCTCATGCAGGTTTTTACATTCAGCCAACGTTATTAAAAGGGACCAATGATATGCGCGTGTTCCAAGAAGAAATTTTTGGACCGGTGATCAGTGTAACAACCTTTAAAGATGAAGCCCATGCATTGGAAATTGCTAATGACACACAGTTTGGTTTAGGAGCCGGATTATGGACGCGCGATAGTAACCGAGCTTACCGAATGGGCCGAGGTATTAAAGCCGGTCGTGTATGGACAAACTGTTATCACTTATATCCTGCACACGCCGCATTTGGTGGTTACAAGCAATCGGGAATAGGGCGAGAAAATCACAAAATGATGTTAGAGCATTATCAACAAACGAAAAATATGTTGATCAGCTACGATATTAACCCAATGGGATTTTTCTAATTATTATTGCGCTTAATTGAGTTTGAATTAACTATTCAATGAACCTACCTTAATCAATAAAAGCGATTGAATAATCTATTCACTCGCTTTTATTTAAGTTTTATTAAACTAAAAATCGCTGGTGGTCAGTGTAAACAGCTGAGTCTAGTAGTAACTTGCCATTTTAATGTTTAAAAAATAACTAATTATATTTGTTAAGTCATTGCTTTCTATGTAGTTAAAATTTCGCGATCTAATACTTTTATAATATTTGCACTATGTCGGTGCTAAAAATAACCATATTGGGTACATTGCTGTACAATAAGCCGCCAGAATAAACGCTAGCGAGAAGTAAAGCAGGGATGAAAGAAACAAAAATGGAGGTGTTAAACCACCAAGGTGAATCCATGGAAGTGGATAAAGGATACCGCTTTGGGTACTCCTTTTTTAGCTTACTCGTATTTATAAAACAGACATGTTTAGAAGATAAAAACCGTAATTGCCCTGAACTGCAATGTGATATTTTTTATCGCGATATTATGAATTACGGCTTTCTTGATTCTCATAATCAGCATATGGCCGATGGTCGTTTTGACCTTGCTGCTAAAAACCTCAATGCCATGCATTATATCTCTATCGATGCACTGACGGGTCTACGTAAAAAAGAATATTTACAACGTAAATTAACCAGCCTCGAAAACCAAGTATATTACGATGAAGTTTCAGATTTTTCATTAATTATGTGTGACTTAGATAAGTTTAAAGTGATCAATGATAACTTCGGACACAGTGTGGGTGACGATACGTTAACTTTATTTGGAGAACTAATTCGGGAGAGTATTCGACCTACAGATTATGCTTATCGTTTTGGTGGTGAAGAGTTTCTTATCTTACTGCCTAATAGTAACTTAGAAGAGGCGGTTTGCGTTGCAGAGCGCGTACGCATAACCATAGAAGATAGACTGCAGCTGGGACACTACGGTTTAAGTCAGGTCACCGCCGTTGATATGCAAATATCGAATATTTCTGTACAGGAAGGGGAAGAAGCAAATGCTTTCTTTTTAGCGCGATCTGTTACCTGCAGTTTTGGCGTCTCTAATTACAGTGAGTGTGGGCAATCAACGGAACTACTCTTTACCCAAGCTGATGACAATCTTTATGTTGCGAAGAATAATGGGCGTAATCGCGTAGCGTATTAGTTTTACTTTTTAGTTTCACATCTATTCATCTGAACGCTGCAAATCAATATTTCGCTTTACCCGCTATTTTACTTATTATCGTAAAGTTCTGTTAACTGTTTAATGAAATTAACCTTGTTTGGTATTGATATTGGTATTGTGTTTATTGTTTGCTGGATGAACCAAAAGGCTTGAATGCCGACAGATAACGCGGGCTTAATGTCTTTCTCGAAGTTATCACCGACCATTGCTACTTCAGTTGCACTAATATTTAATTGATTAAGAATTGCATTTAGAAATGCAGGTGTGCCTTTTGATAGACCTAAATTAGCTTTGCAAAAGTAGCCCGAGATAAATTGATTTAAATCGACGCGTTCAAAGGCTTGTTGAATTTCTAATTCAGTGGAATCTGCGGCACCTGTTGCGATATATATCTTTGCATTTTTAGACAAAGCGGCAAGCGTTTCTTTAGCGCCTGAAACTGCTTCAACTACTTCCCAGTCATACATTTTTCCTACTGCATCGGGGAAATCAACCATCAACGTGTCACCCCAATCAAATAAATATACATTTATCATCTTAACTCCATCTTTCATCTTTGATTCATATAAAGCTTTTTGGTCACAGTGTCGTCATCTAAGGCATGATTATTGACAATAAAAAAGCCTGCGGTTAAGCAGGCTCATTAACGTGGTTAATTAACTGGTTACGTCATTAGCTCGCACTATTCATTTGTTTAATAAACTTGTTTGATTCGGCAATTGATTCATTCATATCGTTCATTAGCTGCTGAATATCACGTTTTAGATTGGTGAATTCACCTTTTATTTCTGACACTGCTTGCGCGTTTAAATTATGTTTTAAGTATAAAACGTTATCGTTTAAAGAAGATAATACCGGCTCCATCTTGCTTTCAGCGTTGCGCATAGAGCGTAAAAGAGTGCTAAATTGACTCTTTGTTTCTGCTAGCTTTTGACTGCTTTGGCGTTTTAAAGATGCACTTTTATATTGCTCAAGCTCTTCGTTCCATTCATCAAATAATGCATTAGCCACCTCTTCCACTTTATCAATGTTAGTTGATACTTCGTTTGCTGCTTTTAGGCTTGACTGGTAATCATCGTTTAATGCATCGTAAGTTTTTTGTAGTTCGCCACCTTTAAAGTCGATTAGTGTAGTTAGCCCTTCAAGTGCGGATTGAAATTCTTCTTGCGACTCTTGCTGTGACTCTTTTGTTTCTTCAACACGGTCAATAAGAATATCTCGCTTATGAAGCCCGACCTTTTCCATAGCCGAGTAATAAACTGATTCACAGCCTGATAATGTAAATGTTAGTGCAAGCAATGAAGCACATAATAGTGTCTTTTTTTTCATTTTTAACCCCTGTTTATAAGCATCAATACTATAAATTACGATAATAATCAAAGCACGATAATGACATGGATAATATGATCTCTCCTGATAAACAGCAAGCTAAGCCCAGTGGACTTAAGACATCAAACTAAGCATTCAATATTTGGACGTTCCGAACTATCCCAATTCATAGCCTGTGCGAAGGTTTATGCTCGGTAGTGTGGAAGGTTAGATACCTTTGTCTGCCCAACTAGGTAAATTACACCATAAAATAGGGTTCATGCTCAATTGCATGTAGGCATTCTTGTAAAGTTAGGTTTCGGTGCAATTCAAGCCATTTATCATTGTATCGCATATAAGATAGATTGAACTTTCCATCGCCTACATGCACCATTTTGGCAAATTTAATTTCAAAGCTAGGTGAAATTGCATTTTTTCCTGGGCTATTATGTTTAGAACAAAAATAAAAAGAATTCCCATGCCATTTAGTATATATATCGACAAGATAATTAGAGCTGCTTTCTGGAAGAGGTACTTTAACACTTCTCGGCTTCAAAATTTTATCTATTAATTTCTCTGCTTCTTTATCCAAAGCACTTTTAATTAAACTTGTAACCTTTACTGGCTTGGTTACTGAAGCCATCCATCTATTCATACCTGCAACTTCTCAATTATATTTAGGAAACGAATTATTTTTGCCTTCTCTGGAATCGCTTGTTTTTGATAGTGAAATGTAGCGTTTCTAAATAATCTCATGCATCGACAAAAGCTTTCATTAGTTAAAAGTAAATCTACACCTTCATTTGCAAAATCAAGTTCAATGTAACCTTTAATTACAACAAATATCAGACCATAAAATACTGATAAACGAGAAAATGAAGAATGCATTTCTTTAAATTGAAGCATTTCTTTAGGAAGATCTGATTTACTTTCAATAGGTGTCCAAATCACTTGTTTTACTGCATCTGCATTTAACTAATGTTTATGTGATGATATGAGTTTATCCGCACTGACTTCTGAAGGCCTGCATCGTTTTAAGTTGTTAATTACAGTTGGTTAAAATGTGGAGGCACAAACAGCAGTCAACTAACTTGCCCATCTTGAAAGCTCTTATATTATGTGCGAGCTTTAACTAGAGAGAGATACTTGCTTTCGCACTCAGAGAAAAGCGTGAATGAATTCATGCTATTACCGTAATTTTGAATTGTTAAGGTATCACCTTGCTGCATCGCACTTACTTCGATTTTTGAATTACGTGGCGATTCTGAGGCATACAACCCGGAGAATACAATTTGTTGGCCCTTTTTCATAAAAGTGCCTTTAGCAGATCGAGCATTTGTTTTAACTTTGTATACAAGCTGATTACCTTCTTGTGATAGCCCAACAACTAAGTTACATGATGATGGTTCCAAACTTTTGTAGTAAACAAAACTGGATTTAGGCAGCATAGAACACCCTGAAATGACGGTGAAACAAATGATCAAATAAAACAACTTTTTCAAATTACCTCCTAGTATATAACGCCCGCACAAACGGACAAACATTGTGGTTTATAATGTTAATCAAAATGGAATCTAATTAACTGTTTTTGTTGCGATTTGATGCACTTTTGTACGTCCAGCATGGACTAATGAGATGAAAGTCTTCTGTAGGAAGGTCACCATTTAATCACTTAGGTGATTAAACGCTAACGACTAGCGAATGGCAAGGGCTTATCCGTGAGGATGAGGCTAGTGGAGGCTGCTAGCCATCCTTGTGAATAAAGAGGGGAGCTGATGAACAAGAACATCATATGAGGCGTAGGTTAGAAGTGAGTTGGCACAAGACAATGAAACCATGTGATCTAATGACCACCGTAAATGATGCAGTGCAAAGAAAGTACATGCTCTTATCTGGGGAGATCGGCTTAACACGCGAGCGTTAACTAAACTTGTTAATGTGGGATGGTAATGAGAAAACAGATCTACAAGCTCAATCTGTATTTACGAGGATAGGGGAATTATTTTCTGATAGCCAAGGGTTGCCAATTAACGATTGAGCTGATCATTGGATCCGCCGCCGACGGTGAATGTTTTTCTCATCAATAAGTGGGGCGGTAATGGCGTAAACCAAGGACGAAATTGAGATCATTGATCAAACTTGGTGTTAGTTAGCGTTTAACTATTTTCTGTGCCAGTGGATTTATAAAAAGTACCAGCAAAGGACCTTGTCGTAGTTCGAAAACCAAAGGGATCAATATAGCGATCAGTAATGCGTTTTTAGCCTGACAAGGCTTGATACCATTAAAGGATTTGTGGATTAATATTCACTATTCATCATAAGATTAACCGACCTGTGAAGAGCCGCATGTAGGGTGGTGTGGGGCTGGAGGCTAGATAGATTAGAAAAACTCGGTTTTAATCGTTTAATGTTGATTCGTCTGCGCTCACCCTGACAGCTAGCTATTTATTTGCAGTGTTTTCGCCCTGTCGGCGACATCCTTTCTTTTACCAGAAAAGAAAGGATGCAAAGAAACTGGCCACCGAAGCGCTTTCTTATCCAAACGCTAATTGCCTTTCTTAACGCACCAGTTCATACAGCACATCCATGTGCTGAATGAACTTACAGCAAACGTCCTGTTTGCTGTTGCTGAAAGTCATTTATCGTTTGGGAAAGCTCAACGGTAGGGGAGTGACAGCCACATTGAGCATCGTTTTTCTTGAGGTTTTGTGGAAAAGTGTTTTTAAAAGGTAAAAAATATTTGAACCGATTTTCTTATTTTTTAGTTGGGTAAGGTCTTCAGCCATTAAAAGAGAAGTGGATTAGCACTTACTATTTATCATAAAATGAATCGCCTTGTTCTGAGCGGCATGCGTTGTGATGTTGATACCTGAGGCTAGATACCTCCGGCTGCCCTATTAGCTGTATTCACTTGAGTCTTACTTATATTTACGAAAAACCTAAGTAAAAAGTTGTTAAATTTAGCTTTAACGTAATCCTCGAAGAGCTCGTCTAATATCAGTTTCGACATAGCCAAGCTCGTTTTAGCCTTTTTTGTAAGTCCATTTAATTCTCTATTAAATAGTTGGCAAACTCAGGTAGTAACACCTAACGTTTTGCTCATTGCGATAACTGTATCGAGTCAATGTGCTACAACTTGTTACATTTCATCATCTGAATCTTCATTTGCCTTTTTTAGATGATTAAGATATTTTTTAAACAAACCTACTTGTTCATAGTTGTCTATATTTTTTAGCTGATTTAAATTAAATAGTTCAGAGTTTTCTATATTTTTTAGATAATTTAAATTAAATTGTTCAGAGTTAATAATTTGATTATCATTATCATGATGAAACAAGGTTTCAATACTATTTTTTTGAAATTTTTCTAACTCTTTCATTTTTTGATACTCTAATAACTCCTTTTCTCTAAGGTATTTTTCACTCTGAAGTTCCATCAATTCTTTTTGTTTAAAGAGCTTTTTCTTCTGTAATTCGAATAACTCTTTCTCTCTTTGTATTTCTAAAAATTCATTTTTTCTACGTTCATTTTCCAATGACTGTTTGAACTGTGAATTTGCATCAATTATCGAACTTTCATGAATTCCAATATTTAACCTATCTTTACCATCATTAAGAAACTGATATGTATTATACATGTGGAACATGTCAATCTTGGATTCTTTGTATATTTCATTTTGTAAGCTAGCATGAGGTCCTATTTGCTTTTTTCCTCTAGAATCAAGTATGTACCACCAATCCTCTTTGGAATCATCGGTTACAAATATAACACTCTTTATGGAGTCTTCTTTTGCTTTTATAATTAGCTGTTTCCATAAAATCAAATCACCAAATTGCCGTTGATAAGCCAGTTCGTCATAATCAAAAGTATTATCTGGAGCTTTCCCTTTAACTGCGTCTTTAAAGCCTGGTGGAATGCAGTTTTCATAACGCTTTTCCCCTTCTTTATATAAATTATCAAGCCATTCTTGACTATCTGGTCTAGCTCCAACTTTATTTTCGAAAATATCATTTATCGCCGATCTGATTATGTCGTGAGACCTAACACAGGGTTGTTTTTTGTCCCAATAATCCACAGATTTTTTATAATCTCGTAAACTTTTCTTAACTTCTGATTTTAGCTTGTCTGTATTCTCGTGCAATTTAGGGAATCGTCTTTTTAAAGCGAACTCGTTGAAGTCGTTATCAAATGTTTTTTCTATTTTTTCTAGTAGATCATTAATTTTGCTGAATACAGCCTTTTCATCTTTTACAACTTCTAAACGTCTTCGTTGATATTCAAGACCTACATGGTATGGAATCCATACTTTTTCCCCTAGACTTTTAAGGACTTCAAAAAAATCTTTTCTTGTCTGCTCCTCATATCCATACAAATTTAGAAAAACATTAGTATCAAATATAAAAAGTGTACTTTCGCTTGACCAAGCGTCAGTAAGAGAATCCGTTGTAGGGGTATGAAACCCTTTAAACATACTTTTCAATGAATTTTACTCCATAATTAAGAAAGAAATGTAACAGCTTCTTAAGCCTGAAAATTCCATACTTCTGGTAGAAATACGGAATATATTTCTTTGTTAAAAATCAATTGATAATACGCTTAATTAACAGTACATCAAATGTTTAGAGTGAAAAGTCAAAATTTAATGATGTGGAAAAACAGAATAGTTCTTTATTAACAACGTAAAGGCAGAGTAGTGTTGGTTTATTTACACTGCCTAATTTTAAGCGCCCGTCATTCGACAAGCAATACGTCTACAACTCTCCACCGTTAAGCTTTTCCAAGTAATAACCCATTTTAGCAAAACCAAGCAGGATGTTTGGATTAGTTGAAACTAGCGCATGGATATACATTTGATACGTTACGTTTAAGTTGGTTAGTTTTGGTAAAGTGCTATTTTTAAAAGATATTGAGTGTTTTGGAACGCTCAACGCGGCTACATCAATTTCCCCGTTATATTTTTCTGAATCAATGATTGCCTTTAGCAAGGTTAGGCAAGGATGCCGTTGCTAGCGAACTTCGCGGCATGGACGCCGCGTATGAGCGGTGCGTTAAGAAGGTACTCATTTATTCAGATTAAAAAATATTCGGTGTGGCCTTTTCTTTGGTTACTTTCTTTTGGCCACTCAAAAGAAAGTAACACGCCGATAAGGCGGAACACCAAGTAATAATTATTCATTAAGCTAAGTTGAGCGTAGACGAACCAACTCTTAAATATCACTGAACAATATAAAAAACACACTGTTGTTGCGACAACAAAAAAAGGCCATCTATATTTCTATAGACAGCCCACTAATTCATCACTTATTTCAGTTTTAGACGTTTTAGCTGCCCAAAACTAAACCTAATCCAAAACCTACGCTACTTGCTCAGCTTGAAGATAATTCACTAAATCATCAATACTCATTACTGGAATATTGTGTTGCTGTGCAAACTTCACCACTTCTGGTAAACGTGCCATCGAGCCATCTTCATTGCTTAACTCACAAATAACACCCGCTGGCGTAAACCCTGCTAATGTTGCTAAATCAACTGCAGCTTCCGTATGTCCTCTTCGTACTAATACACCACCTGCAACTGCTTGCAGTGGGAAAACATGACCTGGTCGAGATAGGTCATCAGCTGTTGCATTGGGTGCTACTGCGGCTTTAATAGTAGTCACACGGTCTGCTGCTGAAACGCCTGTTGTCACACCATGCTTTGCTTCAATACTGACAGTATAAGCGGTGGTATTTTGGCTAGTGTTATTGCTGACCATTTGTGGAAGTTGAAGCTTTTGCGTGGTTTTGGTGGGTAAGCATAAACATACTATGCCACTGCCTTCACGGATCATCATGGCCATTTGTGGGGTTGTTAATGTTTCAGCAGCAAAAATAAAGTCACCTTCATTTTCTCTGTCTTCATCATCGACTACTAACACGCCTGAACCATTTTGGATTGATTGAATGGCATTTAATACACGAGAATGTGCATCACCGAATAAACTTAATAGAGACTGACTCATGGTATTTTCCTTTGAATAGTTACCAGAATCAGGGCATTGAGAATCACATCATCCAATTATTAGATGATGTAAATTAGCACTACACATGCAGCACTTTGGTTTCTCTTTCATCCGGACTTTAACCGTCGGCTCTGGAATTAAACCAGATCTGCTGACCTTTATTACTACTATTACTACGTTAAATAATCAATAAAGCGCTCGCGGGCTCACCTATTAGGTTTACCGCCGGTGGGGAATTTCGCCCCGCCCTGAGAATTGCTAAGTTAAATTAGCGTGCGGATTTTAACGCTTACTCAATGAGGAAGATAGTTGAAAAAGAAGATAGTTGGATAAATTAAGGTAAGACGAAACTCAATGCTGCTAAAATTCCTCACCGTGAGTTTCCCCAAGCAATTAATTCATTTTAGTAAAACCAAACAGGATGTTTGGGTTAGTTGAGGCTAGTGCATGGATACACTTCCGAAACAGTGCGTTTAAAAATGATTACTTGATTGGGATTAAGAAGCGATTCGGTGCCAGCTTTCTTTGAGTTATTTATAGGTACAGGTTCTCTACTGTTCTAGAGAAATTAAAGCTAATAAATAGTAAGCAGCATCGATGAGCACAGACGAAACAATACTCATAATGGTGGCAACTTCCGCCGTTGAGCTTTCCCAAGCAATTAACTTATTTTAGTAAACCCAAACAGGATGTTTGGATTAGTTGAGGCTTTAAGGATCATATGCTAACTAGGTCGCTCAATATGGCTACATCAATTTCCCCGTCATATTTTTCTGAATCAATGATTACCTTCAGCAAGGTTAGGCAGCGAATTATACGACAGTATTGTGTTATGAGCAGGCGTTGCTAGCGAACTTCGCTGCATGGACGCCGCGTATGAGCGGTGCGTTAAGAAGGTACTCATTGCTATATTTTAAAAAGAGGAGATTAAAAAATATTCGGTGTGGCCTTTTCTTTGGTTACTTTCTTTTGGCCGCTCAAAAGAAAGTAACACGCCGATAGGGCGGAACACCAAGCAACAATTATTCATTAAGCTACGTTGAGAGCAGACGAATTCTGATGCTAATTAAATAGGACTTTAATTTGAAAAAGCTTCTGTTGTTGCGACAACAAAAAAGGCCACCTATATCGCTATAGATGGCCTTTTTAATCGTTACTTAACAGCAGTGATTAAAGTTCGATAGTTACTACTTCACCATCAATGGTTAACTCTAACGTGTTGCCAACCAATTTATGTGACACTTCAGTTTTAGGACCATTGATTTTGCTTGGCACTAACAGCGTTAAAATATTGTGCTCTTTCTTCGCTTTAAATTTAGCTTCAACATGGCGATGAACTTCAAGGTCTGCAAATTCAGAAGGGTCAACTTCCCCAAAGCCTTCAACGTTTTCAATGGATAAAAGATCATTCTTACTCTCATTGATAAATGACACGTCTAATAGGGCATTGTCACCGATGATTTGGAATGAGTCTTGAGCCGTTTCTGTTTTGAATGTTGTGTGTAATAACCAAGTGAGATCTTGCTCTGTTTTTAACGTCGCGGTATCACGCATTACAAAGACTTTGCCTTTAGCAAACCAAATTTTACGTTTGTAAGATTCTAAATCTGGGTTATGGAATTGGTACGATGTTGATGCATCGCCTTCCACAAATAATACGTCAGATTCTGTATCGTAATCGCTGATTTTTCCGCCTGCTTCAACACAGTAACGATCTTGGTGAACACCTTCAAACTTAGTGGTGGTGTTTTCTGCGTACTGACCTTTACCACCAAATAGCGGTAAGTTTTTAGAAAAGGTACGACGACGCCATTTGATGTGCATATCCACACCAAAACCACCGTAATAACCTGTGATTGCGGCTAAAGTATCGCCAAAGGCATGTAATGTGTAAGCATTTTGGTCACCGTGTGAATGGCTGATAGAACCAAATGGACTACATTTATAAACCATGTGAATGTGTTCTTCACGGTTGGTCATATTACTGTGAAATGCTGCCCAGCCAGTGGTTGGGAATACTTTAAGTAATGGTTTGTCTGAAGGTTTAACCTCAGGCATGTCATTCCATAGGTAATCAAAACGTAGGTCATCGTAACCAAAGTCCCACCAACCAAAGTTGTAGAATTTAGTATGTGCTTCAGTATCACGCGCTTTTAATTGGTTGTAGTACCAAATGTACTCAGGTTTGTTGTTAACGCCGGCAAAATGTTTGATGTTGTAAGCGAGTTTAAGGCCTGGGAAATCACCAATACTTGATTGGTCACAAAAGCTTGCTCGTTTTGAGTGAACAGGCATGCAATATAGCGGGAAATCACCGGTATTTTTATAGAACTCTTTATTAAACATATTGATCGAGGTGTAGCTTTTCAGTAAATCAAAAGACTCACCGAGGAATGCCATTTGCGTGTTCCAGTAATCAGGGCCTTCTGCCCACGCGCCATCTTTGCCGCCCCATGGTGGGTAATGCACTGCGTAATATTCAATACCGTATTCAATATACTCGCGCGCTTTAGGGTATTCATTGTAAAGTGCAATACAAGTAGGAATAACTGCTGAGCTAATACTACGCACACCGTGACTGTTTAGCGGGTTCGCCAATAGGTCAACGGTCACTTTGAGGTGATGCATGATCTCTTCTAAACGCACAATTAATGCGGCTTTTACAATTTCACGCTCTTCTTCTGAGAAGTAAGCGTGCAGCCAGTCATAACCCCAAGCCATTGCTGCGATAACACGGAATGCAGCTTCATCGTTATAACCGCGAGACGTTACACCTTCAGGATCGTAAGAAGCTAATTGTAATGTCCACGCTTTTGCTTTTGCGATCATAGCTTGGTCTTCTAACACTACACCAGCAATTGAAAGATTGCGGGTTGCATTGAACGCTTCTTGACAGCTAACGTACATTTGACGCCAGTAAGGACGCCATAAAGAGGCCTTGCCTACGGTTTCTTCCGGATAAGCTTTTGGCTCTGAGTAGGGGGTTGTTTCTAGGAACTTGTTTGTTGAGTTATTCAGGAATGCATCAAATTTACAGTAACCTGCGTCATTTTTAAGTTTAGTTCTGAATGCTGGAAGGTCTTTGCTTTGAACTAATAGACGAGGGTGCTCAACACTTAAATTATCAAGGAAAGACAGGTCAATATCTGCTTTTTGAACTTGAACTGGCATTACATCAAGTAGATTGCCAGCAGACTTGTCATTCTCTAGTTTGATCGCTTTTATTGCATCAAAAGACTTGTTAGACATTTAATACCTCTAATTTATGAAATTAATAAATCTATGTAATAGCCTCGTTCAATGTCACTTATTTACTGTGCTGAGCAAGGTATGTTAAATAATGCCAATGCTTTTAAGTCGCTTTATTATCTCGCAGGTTAATCGCGTTGGGGTAAAATATTGAGCTGAAATAAGGTAAATCATTCATTTGTAATGATTTCACCGTTTTATCACTCATTCGTATTGGTTGTATTGCAAGTGTGAGAGTTATTCAACACGTCATAGTCTGTATTTTATATCATTTGTATTACTTAATTACAATATGACTAGGTCGGCAGGGTGTTAATTTTAGGGCTAGCTCACAAGCTATAAAAGTCATTTAACAGGTTGAGTGCTGATTAAAGGGGAGTAGGCAATAAAAAAGCGACGGGATAAGCGTCGCTTGTGGTTTTTAGCGTTAAGACTGTGTAGCAATAAAATGTTACTTTGTTATTTTGTTGTTTTGTAACTACTCAGGCCGTTGCTATTTAAGCCTATTTCTTCGTTGAAAAATGC
The DNA here is from genome assembly GCF_037546705.1 of Vibrio sp. 2-Bac 85. Classification (NCBI taxonomy): domain Bacteria; kingdom Pseudomonadati; phylum Pseudomonadota; class Gammaproteobacteria; order Vibrionales; family Vibrionaceae; genus Vibrio; species Vibrio sp. 2-Bac 85. Next base: position 105,094 of record NZ_JALAAB010000009.1, read on the forward strand.
TCATTTAAACCACTAAACTGCGCTTTTTCGCCTTGAACTAAGCATACATAGCTTAGCCCTGAGCATTTACGTTTTTATTTTGGTAAAAAGCACTCAGTTTTAATGGGCTGAGTAGTTACGTTATTTTTACGTAAGGTTTATAGCTTTTCTATTTTTTTCTCAATCTCTGATATTTTGCTATCTACCACTAATTGTAAATGTTTTAGATCCGACAAAATTTGTTGTTTAAGTTCTTTCTCTGAACTCTCTTGTAGGCTAAGGCTATCTAGCTCTTGAATAATTTTATGTAATGTTGGATTGATTTCAGATAAGTCAGTAAACCTTTCAGTATTCTGGCCTCCACTCACTCTTTTAACTTGGCGCTGAAATTTAAATTTACTGCTTCGACCGATTAACATGCCGCTATGTTTACGGAAATATACTTTTAAAATATCTTTTTCACCTTCCTGACGTAATGAATAGCGTTTGATATTTTCTGGATTACGGATGCCGACATCTTTAAGATTTGGGTACATTTTTTCTCCTTTCAGTCTAATGCTAATGTTAATAGTATTTAAAATATTATGACTTTCAGTGTGGACTATCGAAAAAAAAGATCAATTCATATTATCTCTAATTGTTTAGTTATCCCGATCCAAGTCAATTTATAATTTTTACTATTGGTTTTATCTTTTATGCTTGAAAGTTATTAGTAAAGTTTATTTACAGTTTGAGTGGCCAGTGAATTTAAAGATTGAGTGGACAGTGTATTTAAATATTGAGTGCCAGTGTATTTAAATATTGAGTGCCAGTGCGAGAAAAGTATTCATTGAAGGAGGGAGTTAAAAGTACTGAGAGAGAAAATAAACAGCTCCAAAATAAGGACTTATTTTGGAGCTGTTATAGATTTGAGCTTGTTATAGCCTTGTATCTGCCATAAAAGCTACTTTATTTTTTTACTTCCCAAACACCTGGTTCGATTTTTTTATCTAATTCAGGCAGTTTAGTGCGATCAAAAGTCGGTACTTTTCCGGCATCAAGTTGCTGGTTGTAATCTTTTGCTAATTTAATCACTTCATTTGAAAGCAATAGAATAGCAATCAAGTTGACGATCGCCATTAATCCCATTGAAACATCTGCTAAAGACCAAATAACGCTATTACTTTGCGTTGCACCAAAAAGGATCATGGCCAATACCGTAATACGTAAAACAATTAAACCGCGTGTATTTTTATGCTGTAAAAATACAAGGTTGGTTTCTGCGTAAGAGTAATTTGCAATAATAGAAGTAAAGGCAAAGAACAATAAAGCAATGGCTACAAACGAACCACCCCAATCACCTACCTGTATATCCAGCGCGCGCTGTGTTATTTCTACGCCACCCATACCAGTGAATGATTCTAATCCACCTGATAATAGGATGATTGATGCCGTTGCTGTACAAATGATGATGGTGTCGATAAATACACCTAACATTTGTACATAACCTTGTGATGCTGGGTGTGGTGGGTAAGGAGATGCGGTTGCTGCTGCATTAGCTGCACTACCCATACCCGCTTCATTAGAGAATAAACCACGTTGTACACCGGTCATGATCATGGCACCAAAAGCACCACCTGCCGCTTCCTGCCATCCAAAAGCTGAGTCGATAATGAGACCAATGATTGCAGGTAACTGAGTTATATTAGTCACCACAACAAACAATGCGATCAATAAGTATACAAAAGCCATCGCCGGTACAATTCTTTCTGCTACTTTAGCAATACCACGAATACCGGTAAAAATAACCGCACCAGAAATAATGGCTAAGACGATACCAACTGTTAATTTATCAAACTGAAATGATTCATGTAATGCGGCGGTGATAGAGTTTGCTTGTACGGCGTTAAATACTAAACCAAAGGCAATAATGAGGAAAATAGCAAATAGGCTACCCATCCAACGTGCATTTAACCCTCGTTCCATATAATAAGCTGGTCCACCTCGAAAATTGCCATCTTCATCGTGCACTTTATAAGCTTGAGCGAGTGTACTTTCGGCGAAACTGGTTGCCATCCCCAATAAGGCGATCACCCACATCCAAAAAATAGCACCGGGACCACCAACAGTGATCGCGATTGCAACACCTGCTAAGTTACCTGTTCCCACACGTGCGGCTAAACTGGTTGATAATGCTTGAAAAGAAGAGATACCTTCTTTGTCTGATTTACGACTGCCTTTCATGACAGTGAAGGTATGAAAGAAATGACGGAATTGGATAAAACCTAATCGTATAGTGAAGTAAACCCCTGTACCGATCAGTAAATAAACGAGGATTTGTCCCCATAATAAACCATTGATGGCGTTAAGTAGCGTTAACATAAAGATACCTTTTTAATAGATTGCGCCGATCCTTTTAAATAATTAACACGCAATAGGGTGATGTATAAGGGCGGGATATTATCAAATATTAGTTTTCTTTTCTTATTTTTATGAACTGGCTTGCAGCTTTCAAAAAAATGCTTATTTTTTCTTCAGTTTTAGCGTGTTGTGCCGATAACGCTTTACATTATTTAGATTGATGAAGGTGTCTATGCAAATTAATTCGCGTCAAACTTATGTTGAAGTTGAACAAAGTGATAAAAACCCTAAAAATGAATCTGTAGCGGCTAACAATGAACCGGCTAGTACTGAAAGCTTGCAACAAATTAATAAAAAGCAGCTCAATGCAGCGATATTACAAAGTGCGATTGATCAGTCTAATAAGACGAGTAGTAGTATCAAAGATCAACCCTTAGCCCTTGTTTTAAAAACCGCATTACAAGGTATTAATGATGCATTAAAAGAGATTGAGCCAACTCAATCACTGCAACAAAGTTATGAGTCTGAAGTCGACTTTAGTCCTGAGGCAACGGCAGAACGTATTGTAACTTTTAGTACTAATTTTTTTAATGCTTATCAAGAGCAACATCCAGAATTAGATCCACAGCAGGCTCGTGATACGTTTGCTGATTTAATGTTAGAAGGTGTTGAGGAAGGAATTGGCGAAGCAAAAGATATCTTAAAAGCATTGTCGGTGCTAGAGGGCGATGTTGAACAAGATATCGACCTAACCATGTCATTCATTCTAGAAGGATTTGAAAAATTTAGAAACCCTGAGCCTACGGTAGAAAGCGAAGCTGCCGAAAGTAAGGTCGTTTAAGGTAAGGTAATTTAAGGTGGTGTCCGGAATTTAGATTCCAGTAACTTGATGAGTGCTGGGATTTTGCTCGCCCCTGTTAATAAGAATCTGTAAATAAGCCCCTGTAAATAATTCTGCTAGTTAGCCTATAACTAATTTATTGAGTATAGCTTTCTCATTTTCCTTACCTCTCCTGAAGCCCTGTCAATCCTGGCAGGAGTATTTTTTTATTGCTTTTTAAAGAAATAATTCACAATACTTTTATCAATTAAATTAATGTTGTCATAAAACTGTAACGTAACACGAATTTTGACTATCTACTTTCTTCTATTGCATCGAATCTGTTTATATTTCTTGCATAATATGAGTTAATATAGGGCTGTTTTTATTTATTGTTGATGTAGTCAATTGCGTTAACCTTTTTCAGATTGATCGTATATATGGCCCGGCATGATTTTTTTCGTAAGTTAACCTTTTTTCATCTGTTTTATTCTGTACTTTGTTTTTATTTATTAATGACTAGTTTTGCTTTTGCAATTGAAAATGAACAGTCGATTATCGATCCTGAAAAATTACATATAGGCCTGACTTTAGAGCCTACTTCATTAGATCCGACCACAGATGCTTCCGCCGTTATTCAACGTATTACCTATCAAAATATTTTTGAAGGCTTAACTCAGATTAATCAGAAAGGGCAAGTTTTACCTAGTTTGGCAAAAAGTTGGGTGGTCAGTGATGATGGCTTAACTTATACCTTCCTATTGCATGAGAATGTGTATTTTCATAATGGTGTTTTGCTTACTGCTGATATTGTTCGATCCTCTTTATTACGTCTAACGAGTAAGGATAGTAAAAACTCCATCAAGCATAAATTTACGCATATCAATACTATTACTGTAAATAATGACAATGAAGTCGAGGTGCAACTGCAATGGCCAGACATCCATTTTTTGTTTAACTTAGGTTTGGGTTGTGCGGTAATTCAAGAGCCAACGAGTTATTCGACTAATAGCCAAAAACCAACGGGGACTGGGCCTTATATTTTTCAGGAATGGGAAAAAGGAAATTTTCTAAAGCTTAGGGCTAACCCTAATTATTGGCAAACCTTACCCTCCATCAAACAAGTGCTTATTACTTTTGCGCCTACACGCTCAGAAGTCGTTGAGTTATTAGCGCAGAGTACAATTGATGGTTATGACAATATGTCGGAAATTAATTTTTTACAGACCTTGAGTACACAATCTCGTTATCAGCAAGTGTTTGGGCAGACGCAAGGTGAAATTATTATCGCCTTTAATCATGCTAATAAAATGTTAGCTTCTTTGCCGATCCGCAAAGCCATTAGTTATGCGATAGATAAAAATAAAATAAAATCTAATTTGTATTTTGGTGAAAGTGAATTGATTAGTAGTTTTTTTCCTGCTTCTCACGAAGCTAGTTTACATTTGTCTGAAGGGTATTCATTCAATTTAGATAAAGCAAAATCGTTAATGGGAGGCAATAAAGTAGCGATAAAACCATTACGTTTAATTATTCCACCAACCACCTACGCACGTTACATAGGGGTATATATTCCACAAATGTTAGAACAGATTAATATTCCAGTGACTGTGGAGTCGTTGACTTGGGAGGAATGGACAAAAAGAGTGTATATTGACAAAGACTATGATTTGTCAGTCGTTGCACATACGGAAGCGAATGACTTAGAGATTTTTGCTAAAGACAATTATTATTTTAATTATAGTAATGTTGAATATAAGCAGCTTATGAAAAAGTTAATGCAAACAACGCAGCAGTTACAGCGCAACCCTCTGCTGAAAAAGGCACAAAGGTTATTAATTGAAGATGCCGCTAGTGTCTTTTTAATGATGTTGCCGAAAACAGGTATTTGGGATAGTCGTTTGCAGGGATATTGGATAGATGAGCCATTACCGGCTCTGATTTTTTCACAAATTTCTTGGAGAAGTAAGACCATGAATGTAGTAGTGCAATAATAATATGGTACGCATACGAGACAGACTAAGTTTACGCGTCATTACCTTGACCATCGTTTTAGCTGCAATGAGTGGCATTGTTGGGGTTTCTGGCATTCTCTCGCTGCAAGAGTTCAAAGAGGATTATCAAAAAGTAAAAGATGATCACTTTGAAACACTACTCGATATAACAGAGTTAAAAGGCCAAGCTAATGAGATGTTAAGAACTACCAGTGGTATGTTTTTGGCTGAAAATAAAAATGATCTGCAGTGGGATGTTTTGCATGTCACGGATAAAAAACAATGGACGGAAAAATTATTTAAAAAAATTGCTGATGCAACCGATAATTACCAAGACTTAGATAAACTGAAACGTAGTCTGTATGAGCAGACTGATGATACCTTGGCTGCGATGTTGAATAAGTATGATATAGCCGATGATTTTTATATCCAATATACAAAAGTAGAAGCCTACAAGCATCAAAAAATGCAGCAAGGTGACCATACGTTAGTGAGTACGACTGAAAATATCCTATCTCTTTTTAATCCTATGAATAATAAAAATTTGGCCATAGAACAAACGGTGAAGTTGGATGATGTAAGCGCACTGATTAATGAAATTAAAGATAAGATACCAGAGCAAGAGTATGCCCAGTTAACGGCTTTATTTATTGCCGATGATTCGCTTTTTTCTATCTATTCAAGCTATGTTGCGCAACTTGAACGTATCAAAAAATTACGTTTGGATAATAGACAGTTGAGTTATTTAATTGCCTCTGTCACCGGTAAGAGCATTTTATCAATACAGAAAAAATTCCTGATTAATCTCCATAAAATAGAAGAAGAAATAGCAGTACGTAAAACGCGTTTGTATATTCTATTATTTATTTGTTTTTCAACGGCATTGGTTTTAGCCTTATTACAAATTGGATTTTTAAAACGTGTAGAGCTGATCCGTAAAGTGATTAACGCAGGATATAATAATACCCAGCATGAAATCCCAATTAAAGGCAAAGATGAGTTCAGTGAAATGGCTATTGCCGTTAAAAGTTATATCGATGAGCTGTTAAAAAAAGAACATGAAATATCTGAGAATAATAAAAAATTAAAACATTTAGCAACCCATGATGGTTTAACTAATATCTATAATCGTCGTTATTTTGATGCGAATTTTTTGAAGGAGCATGTACGTTATTTACGCTACAAAGAGGCTTATTGTTTAGCAATGTTCGACTTAGACCATTTTAAGCATATTAATGATGTTCATGGTCATGATATCGGAGATAGGGTGCTAATTGAGTTTACTAAGCGAGTATCTGAAAAAATGCGTAAAACAGATATATTTGCGCGTTTTGGTGGTGAGGAGTTTGCATTATTAATGCCGCGGACTAATAAGCATAATGCGACGATATTAATGCAACGCATCATTGAAGAGACTAATTCTACACCCTGTATTATTGGTAAGTTAAAAATTAGCTTTACGACCAGTATCGGGTTAGTAGAAGTGCAAAAAATAGAAGATATTCAAGATGCATCAAAACAATTGATATTTGCCGATAAAGCACTTTATCAAGCTAAGCAGACTGGGCGTAATAAGCTTTGTGTGTACAGTCCTGACATCGAGGATAATGAGTAGCGGTTGTTTATGGCATGAATTCATAACACACTTTATGACATGCGAGCATTCAGGTCGCATGTCACTGTCTTATTCTACTGCTTTGCTTTTAAATTTTCTTTAAAAGCATTTAGCGTTTTAAACAATAATTCAATCTTAACCACAATCGCTGGCAGCTGCGTCTTGTAGTGTTCTTCGTTATCCGTTTGAATGGCTTGTAAGTCTGCCGCTAATTCTTCTACGTAGGGTAAAAAAGTATCTGAGTGGTTAGTAAACGGCGTATCATTAGTGAAAATATGAGCAAAACCGGCAGTTTTTTGTTTACGTAATTCAGCTAGCGCTTTATCTGCATCTACTGCGCGGTGATAAATTATTTTAATATTCTCTTGAAGCTGTGCTTGTACGTTTTCTTTGCTCATCAGATTCTCCTGTGTGAACTTGTCGATATCAAAATCGATCTTATTGAGTGTTATTAATTCGTTGTTATTAATTCGTTGTGATTAATTACTGTTATTAATTCATTGTAATTATTTATTATAACGAATGTATTAACGTTTTACTTTGTTGTCCTGCAATTTCTCTGCTTAAGCGCGGTACTAAATAACCGGGTAGCTCTACTTGCATCGCATTATGTAGCTTTTGTGCATCTATTTCATCAATATCAAAATGTGCGGCACCTTGTACTTTATCTAATAAAAACAAATAATAAGGTAAGATATTGACGGAAAATAGTGCTTCGCTCAATGCCACTAATTGACTTGCGTGATCATTCACACCTTTTAATAGAACACTTTGATTTAATAGATGTATGCCTGCCTGATGACAACGCTGCATTGCATTTGCAAAGTCTGCATCAATCTCTTGCTGGTGGTTGATATGTAATACCAAGACGATGTTAAAGCGGCTTTTTTGTAAACGAGTCACTAGGCCTTGCGTGATACGAGATGGAATCACCACGGGTAAACGAGTGTGTATACGTAAACGTGTTAACTGTGGCAAGGCTTCAAGTTGATCAAATAACTCAAATAGCTGCTTATCCTTGGTCATTAGCGGGTCACCGCCACTGAGAATAACTTCATTCACATCAGGATTATTTTGGATATAAGCAATAATATTAGTTAGCTCTGATTTGTTAATACTATTTTCAGCATAAGGGAAATGTCGTCTAAAGCAATATCGGCAATTTACCGCACAACCTGTTTTTAAAATGAGTAAAACACGGCTTTTATATTTATGTAATAACCCTTGCTGTTGATTATTTTGCTCCACCAATGGGTCGGTAGTAAATCCCTTAACAGTCAATTCTTCATCGCTAATGGGTAATACTTGCTTTAATAAAGGATCATTAATATTGCCTTTTTGCATCTTCTTTACAAAGGGCATGGGCACCAGCATCGGGAATTGTTTTCTCGCAAGTTGACTGATTAGGTCATTTTCCTGCTCAATCTCCAATATTTCTAACAGTTGTTGCGGATTTTTCACTGCTTCTGCTAGTTCCTTTTGCCATGTTGGCAAGTCAGCGGTATTATTCACGTTAATAATTTTGGGCATTTTTTATCAGTTTAGTAATAGAGGTTATAATGGCAACATATAGTACCAGTGATTTTAAAGGCGGGCTAAAATTCATGCTCGATAATGAACCATGTGTGATCATGGAAAATGAATATGTTAAACCTGGTAAAGGCCAAGCATTCAGTCGAGTTAAATACCGCAAACTTATTTCAGGTAAGGTAGTGGATAAAACATTTAAGTCAAATGAAACAGTAGAATCTGCTGATGTAATGGACTTTGATCTTGCTTACTTATACAACGACGGTGAATTTTTCCACTTTATGGATAACAACACATTTGAACAAATCGCTGCAGATGTTAATGCAGTAGGAGATATGGACAAATGGTTAGTAGAACAAAATATTTGTACTATCACTACGTGGAATGATTCACCGATTGCGGTTATGCCTCCTAACTTTGTTGAATTAGAAGTGACTGAAACAGATCCTGGCTTAAAGGGCGATACGGCTGGAACTGGTGGTAAACCTGCAACGTTGTCAACTGGCGCGGTTGTACGTGTGCCTTTATTCATTCAGATTGGCGAAACAATTAAAGTGGATACGCGTAGCGGTGAATACGTTGGTCGTGTTAAAAAATAAGCGATTGAATGTATTGAATATTTAGCGTTGTTCATACTACGTTTAAACAAAAAAACCAGCATCTGCTGGTTTTTTTATAGCTTTAATTAAAGTAATAATAAGCCCAAATTAAACACTATTAAATAGTATTAAATAGTATTACAGACTGAGCATTTGTAATAATAAAGTAAAAACAAATACACTGACCGCAAATGCAAACCCATAACAAATTACCTGTTGCCAATCTCGACCACGTTTAATACCTAGGTCATGTAATGAATGGAAGATACGGTGTAGGGTATGCCACAAAGGTAGTGCCACTAATACCAATACGATTGGTGCGCCATACCAACTGCTTACAAACTGATGCAGTTTTTCATAGCTTAGATGCTCAGCATCAATCAGTCCTAGTGGTATTAATAGCCCTGTGACTAATACCATCACAGGTGTTAAGAAGGCCGTTAACATGCCTCCCGCGCCAAATAATCCCCAAAATATCGGTTCATGGGAGCGAATATATTTTTTCTCTGGTAATTGATTCGTTGTTGTTTGTTGAGCGTTCATGAAACCCCCTCTAGAGCATGATCAGCACTAGGCAAAAGATAGTGACAATAATGAATGAAATGTAATGACCCGCAACAATGAATTTTGCATCGAGTGGTTTACCTTTGATGTAGAGATCCACGGCTTTAGGCGCTAATGAGAACCAAGTAATGGTGTGGTAAAGGGCAATCAATAAAACCAATAAATGGAATATGATTGAAATAGGGTGTTGTAAGGCACTTAACCATGCGTTGAATGCCTCTTCACCTTGGCTCAAGCGAAACACTCCCCAAGCTAAAATAAGGCTGTATACAGTAATTAAAATACTGCTGCCTTCGCGGATCATATATTTGCTATAGAAGGCATTCTTTAACCACCAGTCATTGTTCATTTCACGTTGATACGGTTTACGTTTACTCATTTTACTTACTCCAAAATAACTGATAGCAAACTTACTGTGATCGGCATGAATATTAATACGAGTCGATATAAATAGTTTGCTATGACCTGATCAATGTTTTGTATCGTGTCTTTAGTCCGGTTTAAACATACCAATTAAGTAATCTTTACTACTTTCCACTTTTAATAGCTGGATAGCCGCTGCGGGATCAACTCCTTTTGGGCAAACTACGGAACAATAACCAACAAACGTACAAGACCATACACCTTCTTCTTGATTGACTATTTTCATACGTTCAGCGCTACCTGCATCACGGCTATCTCGGTTATATCGCGCTAATAATGCGAGTGCCGCAGGACCGGTGAACTTACTATCAAGGCCATACTGAGGGCATGCTGCATAACATAAGCCACAATTGATACACATCGAGTATTGTTTATATTTTTCCATTTGTTCTGGGGTTTGTTTGTAAGTACCTTCCGACAAGCATTTATCATCAGTTGCAGGAATAATATAAGGTTTAATCTCTTCTAACTTTTTAATGAAGTCACCCATATCGACTACTAAATCACGCTCGATAGGAAAGTTAGCTAATGCTTCAAGTTTTATTTTTTGTGGATAATAGTCTCGTAGGAAAGCTTTACAGCCGAGTTTAGGGACATTGTTAACCATTAACCCACAACTGCCACAAATTGCCATTCGGCATGACCATCTAAAACTGACGGTACTATCAAGATGATCTTTAATATATTGCAGTGCCTCTAAGATTGACATATCAGGGCTATAAGGCACTTCAAACAATTGTGGAAATGGCTTTTCATCTTGCTCTGGACGATAACGAAGGATCTCGACTTCTATTACTTTATCTGACACTGCTTGTTGAGTAGGCATAGTTTGCGCTGACATAATCATTTCTCCTTCGCTTCAGAAGCTGCACCATACACTCGTTCTGCTGGTTGGCTTTTGGTGATAGTGACATCTGCATATTTAATCACCGGTGCTTTATCTGCTTGGTAATAAGCTAGTGAATGTTTTAAAAAGTTGATGTCATCACGGGTTTGGAAGTCATCAATTCGTTGATGTGAGCCGCGTGACTCTTGGCGTAAAATCGCACTATGCGCCATTGCTTCTGCGGTATCTAATAAGTAGCCTAGTTCAATCGCATATAAAAATTCAGTATTGAATACACTGGATTTATCATTGATTTGAATGTGTTTGTAGCGCTCTTTTAACTCAGCTAATTTATCAATAGTTTGCTGCATTGATTCCTGTGTTCGGTAAATCCCAACACCTTGCTCCATACAGTCGCCCATTTCTTGGCGGATATCTGCCATTTTTTCTGTGCCATTACTGTTTAATAATGCTTCGGTGCGGGCAATTACTTGCTCTGCTTGTTCGCGTAGTGGGGCGATATCTTGGTGTGTGGTTTGTTGCGCATACTGCGCTGCCTGTTGGCCAGCTAATTGGCCAAATACCGCGAGTTCACTTAAAGAGTTTGAACCTAAACGATTAGCGCCGTGTAATCCTACCGATGCACATTCTCCAATCGCATATAAACCCGTTAAGCTAGTGGCTGTTTTTGCGTCGGTAGCAATGCCACCCATGGTATAGTGTACGGTTGGGCGTACTGGAATCGGTTCGTGCACTGGGTCAACACCAACATAAGCTTTAGCAAGCTCTCGAATAAAAGGTAAGCGTTCGTTGATTTTCGCTTCACCTAAGTGGCGTAGGTCTAAATACACCACATCACCTCGATCACCACTGATCACATTACCTTTTTGTTGTTCTTGCCAAAAACATTGGCTAATTTTATCGCGCGGACCGAGCTCCATATGTTTATTTTTAGGCTGACCAATCGGTGTCTCTGGTCCAAGCCCATAATCTTGAAGATAACGGTAACCATCTTTATTGATTAATACACCTCCCTCACCACGACAACCTTCGGTCATTAAGATGCCAGAACCAGGTAAGCCCGTTGGATGGTATTGTATAAACTCCATATCACGTAATGCCACACCATGGCGGTAGGCTAGTGACATTCCATCACCAGTTACTATGCCACCGTTGGTATTGTAAGTATAAACACGTGCTGCACCACCAGTGGCCATGATCACTGATTTAGCTTGAATAAGTTTCGCTTCGCCTTCTGAGATATCTAAAATCACAACACCTTGTATTTTGTTATCTTCAACAATTAAATCTAGGCAAAAGTGTTCATCGAATCGTGTGATCTTAGGATGTTTAATCGAAGTTTGAAAAAGCGTATGAAGAATATGAAACCCGCTTTTATCGGCAGCGAACCAAGTGCGTTCTTTTTTCATACCGCCGAAGGCACGTACGTTAATGCTACCGTCTTCTTTGCGGCTCCAAGGGCAACCCCAATGCTCTAATTGTGTTAATTGCTTGGCTGCATTTTCAACAAAGTATTGCACCACATCTTGTTCACATAACCAGTCTCCGCCAGAGACAGTGTCATCGAAATGTTGATCTAATGAATCACTATCTTGAACGACACCGGCAGCGCCACCTTCTGCGGCAACGGTGTGACTGCGCATGGGATAAACTTTTGAGATCAGGGCTATCTCAAGTTGGGGGTGATTTTCTGCAATTTCGATGGCCGCTCTTAACCCTGAACCGCCTGCACCAATAATTGCAACGTCTGTTTTGATTATCTGCATAAAACTCTCCAACAAAATGAAATATTTGTTCGAAAATCAGTCTATCAGTTTGATCCTTAAAAACATTGATCGAAACATGGTTAATTAACGTGAAATTAATATAAAAACAATGTATTAAAAATACGTCTTAAAAAACCTAATAAATGAGTTTAAATTGTTTATAAAAGTGTGTGCTTGGTAATATCTTTTTCGTAAAATTTATGAGCTTGTTTTTATGAATGGCAAGATCAAAATCAAGCCATGTTGATAAACGTTAATCGCTTTAATCTTTCTTATAATTGTTTCCTTTTTAATGTTTTTAAAGCACTATTTATGAGTCTCATTACTATCAAGCTTGCGCTCAAAAAAGGAAACAAAATGAATTGGTTACCAAGTGCCTCATTAGCACAATTACAGGCACGTGCCGATATGCTAAAAACAATCAGAGAGTTTTTTAGCGAACGGCAAGTATTGGAAGTTGAAACACCTTCTTTAAGCCAAGCAGGCGTTACGGATGTACATTTACAATGTTTTAAAACAAAGTTTGTAGGCCGTAATATTAGTGATAAACCTTTGGTTGATGGTGGCGTGGCTTTGTATTTACAAACATCACCCGAGTTTCATATGAAACGCTTACTTGCTGCTGGTAGTGGCTGTATTTATCAGATCTCAAAAGTTTATAGAAATGAAGAATCGGGACGTTTTCATAACCCTGAATTCTCTTTATTAGAATGGTACCGAGTTGGCTTTGATCACCATCAGTTGATGGATGAAATGTCTATCTTGCTCAGTGGTATTTTACACTGTGACACGCCGCTACGTTGCACTTATCAACAAGCCTTTTTAACGCATTTAAATGTAGACCCCTTAACGGCAACAATTACCGAACTTAAATCTGCTGGGGCGCATCTGCAACTAGGTGAAGTACTAGATAATGAAACCGATAAAGATACCATTTTACAATTGTTATTTTGTATTGCCATCGAATGTAAAATAGGCCAAGACGTGCCATGTTTTGTTTATGACTTTCCTGCTTCACAGGCTGCATTAGCAAGAATTAATAAAAAAGATCCACGTGTTGCTGATCGTTTTGAGGTGTATTATAAAAGTGTTGAACTCGCGAATGGTTTTTATGAGTTAAATAGTAGCAAAGAGCAACTAAGCCGTTTTCAAGCTGATAACCAATTACGACAACAAATGAAGTTAGCTGAAATGCCGATCGATCATAAATTTGTGGCTTGCTTAGATCATTTGCCTGACTGTGCCGGAGTGGCGTTAGGGTTAGATAGGTTGTTAATGTTATCGAGCAAACAATCTCATATTAATGATGTATTGAGCTTTAGCGTTGATAATGCTTAATCTTAAAGCACAAAATAGCTTGAACAAAATACAGGGAATAAAAAATGGCAAAGTTATGGTTAACCGATAAGAGCTATCCTATTTGGTCTTATCTGTTACGTATTATTTATTGGTTACTTGCTATTTATCTATCTAGCTTATTTTTACAAGCTTATGGTCAGGAAAGTTGGTCTAAAGTAGGGCTTATTGTGTTAAGTATTCTGTTTGTGATCATCTTTTTAGTGTTTGCTCGTTTGATTGACCATTTTTTAAAGGTGACGGTAAAGGACTGATGCTACACTGAAAATAAGTCCTGTATTTATCTATTATTGAAAAAGAGGTGTCTATGCCAATTAAAAAAGTGCAATCCGAATTTGATAAATTGTCAGAAGTCTTAGCTGATGGTGTGGTGGCTGACGAATGTACGGCCGGTGAATTACAAAAAGTACATGACCAATTACAATTAGCTATCCGCTCTCGTGATCCTGCACAATTAATCAGAGATAAAAAAATAACTGAACAATTACTTATGTTTGAAGAAACTAATCCAGTGGTAGGTAAAGTGGTTAAAGATTTAATTAATGCTTTATCAGGAATGGGTATTTAATCAAACTCTGTGGTTACTCGGCACGTAAATAAAAGTGAGTAAAATTTACTAAGATAAAGAGTGAATGCTCAGGGCTAATTTATTTATATAAGTACTCGTGTAAATTATTTATGCGAGTTATTTATGTTTAGCTCAGGCGAAAGAGGGCAATTTAGTTGTTTAAATGAGCATGATACGAATTTTAGTTATAAAAAAACCGACACTAAGTCGGTTTTTTAATAAGCTTCATAAAGAGCTAATTCTTAAATAAGAATTAAAGCGCTTTAATTTTAGCAGAAAGACGACTTTTCTTACGAGCAGCCATGTTTTTGCTGATCAGACCTTTAGTTGCGTAAGCATCTAAAACTGATTGTAATTTAACGAACTCAGCCGTAGCTAGTTCTTTGTTTGCAGCTTCGATTGCAACAACAACTTTCTTGATGAAAGTACGCATCATTGTACGACGACTTGCATTATGTTTACGGCTTTTTTCAGATAATAAAGCACGTTTTTTAGCAGACTTGATATTAGCCAAGACCTTAACTCCTAAATTCTGTATAACAAGGGATAATCAAAGGTCGTGGAATATGCCCTGTAACACGTATATTGTCAAATGGTTTTTTATTAACCAATAAAAGAACTGGCAACAAACCAGGTGGATGGTTAAACTGCGCGCATTTTATACTCAACCAATTACAGATGCAAATTTAGAGTCGCATGATTGCTTGATATATCGGCAGTTAACGCTATTAAATTTAATTAAAAGGTGTATTTTAGCACCCTCATTAACATCTCTTAATTAAATGAGTTATATCTCATCCAAGCGCGTAGGAATTAAAGTGTGAGTAAAAAGCTAATAAAATCAGGCATGATCGTCAGTTCAATGACATTAATTTCGCGAGTTTTGGGGTTAGTCCGAGACATAGTAATAGCTAATTTAATGGGCGCGGGTGCAGCCGCTGATTTATTTTTCTTCGCGAATAAAATTCCAAACTTTTTACGTCGTTTATTTGCAGAAGGTGCATTTGCACAAGCTTTTGTTCCGGTATTAACTGAATATGAAAAAACACAATCACGTGATCAAGTAAAAGATCTGATTTCAGCAGTTTCAGGTACTTTAGGCACAATTGTTACCGTTATTACTATTTTAGGTGTTTTAGGTTCCTCTGTTATCACTGCGTTGTTTGGTTTTGGTTGGTTTCTAGAGTGGTGGAACGGTGGCGCAGATGCGTTTAAGTTTGAACTTGCCTCAGATATGCTAAAAATTACTTTTCCATATTTATGGTTCATTACTTTTACTGCGCTTTCCGGTGCCATTCTGAATACGCTTGGTAAATTTGCAGTGGCCGCTTTTACACCGGTATTTTTAAATATCGCTATTATTGGCTGTGCTATTTTCCTTTCTCCACAACTTCAACAACCTGAAATCGGTTTAGCGGTTGGTGTGTTGTTAGGTGGTGCGATTCAGTTTTTCTTCCAAATTCCATTCTTGAAAAAAGAAAAGTTATTAGTTAAACCTAGTTGGCAATGGCACCATCCTGGCGTGGTTAAAATAAGAACTTTGATGATACCTGCTTTGTTCGGGGTGTCTGTTAGCCAAATTAACTTATTATTAGATACTTTTATCGCCAGTTTTTTACAAACAGGCTCCATTAGTTGGTTATATTATTCAGACCGTTTATTAGAATTTCCATTGGGTTTATTTGGGATCGCGATTGCTACGGTAATATTACCGAGTTTATCTTCCTCGCATGTTAATCAATCACCACAAGCTTTTGCTAAAACCATCGATTGGGGGATCCGCAGTGTATGTTTCTTAGGTTTTCCTGCCATGTTGGGCTTAATGGTACTCGCTGAGCCAATGTTGCGTGTTTTATTTATGCGTGGTGAATTTGATATACAAGATGTCAGTATGTCGGCGATGAGTTTATGGGCTTATGCCAGTGGTTTATTAAGCTTTATGTTAGTGAAAGTACTCGCGCCAGGTTATTACTCTCGTCAGGACACAAAAACACCGGTTAAATTCGGTATTATTGCGATGGTCAGTAATATGGTATTGAATGTGATTTTTGCGATCCCATTTGGTTATGTAGGTTTAGCCATCGCAACCTCATTATCTGCTACGTTAAATGCAGGATTATTATGGTTTGGTTTATATAAAAGCGGTGTCTATCAAGTGCAAAGAGGCAGTGTTGCTGTATTAATACGAATTATAGCGTCAGGTTTAATGATGGTTGCAGGTTTGTTGTATATGACGCCTAGTCTTGTCATGTGGGCTGACTTTGGTTTACTTGAGTCAGCAATGCAACTCATCGCATTAATTTTAGGTGGTGCAGCGCTTTATTTAGTGAGCAACTTTATTTTTGGATTACGACTCCATCATTTTAAAGTAAGTCGCTAGAATTAATGCTAAATCGCTAAAATGAAAGCTGATTACTTTGCAACCTTAATATATAATCAGCTCTTTTATATTTTCAACGCTATTTTTGGCAATTAATTATGACATTATCATGGAATTAATACGCGGAATTCATAATCTACAACATCAACCACAAGGTTGTGTGTTGAGCATTGGCAACTTCGATGGCATCCATCTTGGACACCATGCTGTTTTATCTCGTTTGTTAAAAGAAGCTAAACGTTTACAAGTGCCAGCCACTGTCATGACCTTTGAGCCGCAGCCCGCTGAATTATTTGCAGGTAAAAATGCGCCAGGTCGATTAAGTCGTTTACGTGATAAATTCGTACAGCTTGAAAAATTAGACTTAGATAGTTTACTGTGTGTGTCCTTTACACATGAATTTGCTAATCTCAGTGCGAATGATTTTATTGAGCAGTTATTAATTAAAAAACTCAATGTTAAGTTCTTAGTGATTGGCGATGATTTTCATTTTGGTTATCAACGCTTAGGTGATTTTGCATTACTAAAAGAAGCTGGCGAGAAATATGGCTTTGAAGTCGTTGATACAAGAAGTCTGTCACAAGATGCTTGTCGTGTTAGTAGCACGCGGATACGTAGCGCATTAGCAAAAGGCCAATTACAACAAGCAGAGCAAATGCTAGGCAGGAAATATAGTATTGCTGGTCGTGTTGGACATGGTAAGAAGTTGGGCCGTACAATCGGCGTGCCGACTGCTAATTTATTTTTAAAACGTCGTGTTTCACCCGTATCGGGTGTGTTTGTTGTGTCAGTACTTGGTGTGAATGTAGAAGGCACTGATCAACAAGTTTATCGAGGTGTTGCAAATATTGGTTGTCGTCCCACTGTGAATGGTGAAAGACAGCAATTAGAAGTACATATATTTGATTTTGAAGGTGACTTATACGGTCGTCACCTTGAAGTGTTACTTGAGAAAAAATTACGCGATGAAGTACGTTTTGATTCATTCGCAGAACTAAAAATACAGATTGATAAAGATATTCAGCAAGCTAGAGCATGGCATCAGCTTAATTAATAAATCGTTAGATGGAATAAAAACCGATGAGTGATTACAAAAGTACATTAAATTTACCAAAAACTGGTTTCCCGATGCGTGCAAACTTGGCTAATCGTGAGCCTAACATGCTTAAAAATTGGTACAAACAGGATCTTTACGGCAAGATTCGTGCTGCCAAGAAAGGTAAAAAGACATTTATTCTGCATGATGGACCTCCCTATGCAAATGGCGATATTCATATCGGTCACTCGGTTAATAAAATTCTAAAAGATATTATTGTTAAATCTAAAACATTATCTGATTTCGATGCACCCTACATTCCTGGTTGGGATTGTCATGGTTTACCTATCGAACTTAAAGTTGAGCAAAAGCACGGTAAGCCAGGTAAAAAGCTAACGGCTGCTGAATTCCGCGTTAAGTGTCGTGAATATGCCGCTCGTCAAGTTGATGGTCAACGTAAAGACTTTAAACGTTTAGGTGTATTAGGTGAGTGGGATAACCCATACCTAACCATGAACTTTAAAACAGAAGCAAATATTGTTCGTGCGCTAGCGAATATCATTAAAAATGATCATCTACACAAAGGCTCAAAACCTGTTCATTGGTGTACAGATTGTGGATCTGCCTTAGCAGAAGCAGAAGTTGAGTATGAAGATAAATTATCGCCAGCAATCGATGTTGCCTTTAATGCGGTTGATGTTGATGCAGTTTTAGCGTGTTTTGAAAAACAAGCCGATGACTTTGGTCATGGCGATATTTCTGCTGTTATTTGGACAACAACACCTTGGACACTGCCAGCTAACCGTGCCATTGCACTTGCTGCAAAAGTTGAATACTCATTAGTACAAGCCGGCGAACGTCGTTTGATCTTAGCGACTGATTTAGTGGCTGACTGTATGGCACGTTACGGTATCGAAAACTTTACTACGTTAGCTATCACTAAAGGCGCTGAGCTAGAGAAACAGTTATTCCAACATCCGTTCTTAGCATTACAAGTGCCAGCCATTGTTGCTGACCACGTGACTATCGATGCGGGTACTGGTTGTGTTCATACAGCTCCTGGACATGGTCAAGACGATTATTCTGCGGGTTTAAAATACGAACTAGAAGTTGCTAATCCTGTTGGTGACAATGGTGTTTTCCGTGAAGACACTGAATTCTTTGCTGGTTTGCATGTATTTAAAGCCAACGATAAAGTATTGGAAGTCTTAACTGAACGTAATGCATTAATCCATCATGTTAATATTAAGCATAGCTACCCGCACTGTTGGAGACATAAAACACCAATCATCTTCCGAGCGACACCTCAATGGTTTATCTCTATGGATCAAAAAGGCTTACGCGATAGTGCATTATCAGAAATTAAAGACGTTAAATGGATCCCAAGCTGGGGCCAAAACCGTATTGAAAAAATGATTGAAGGGCGTCCCGACTGGTGTGTTTCACGCCAACGTACATGGGGTGTGCCAATCACTTTATTTGTTAATAAAGAGACCGATGAATTGCACGAGAACTCTATTGAAATGATGGAGTTGATTGCACAAAAAATCGAAAAAGAAGGTATTCAAGCTTGGTTCGACTTAGAGCCTGAATCTATTTTAGGTTTTGAAGCAGAGCAGTTCCGTAAAGTGACTGATACGTTAGATGTTTGGTTTGACTCTGGCACTACACATGCATCAGTTGTTGGTGTACGCGAAGAATATACACAACCAGATGGTTCTCAAGCTACGGCTGATTTGTATTTAGAAGGTTCAGATCAACATCGTGGTTGGTTCCAATCTTCATTGTTAACCAGTACTGCAATCAACGGCGTAGCGCCATATAAAGAAGTATTAACACATGGTTTTGTGGTTGATGGCGACGGTAAGAAAATGTCTAAATCATTAGGCAACGTTATGTCTCCACAAACGGTGATGAATGACCTAGGTGCTGATATTTTACGTTTATGGGTTGCTTCTACGGATTACACTGGCGAAATTACAGTTTCTGATGAAATACTGAACCGTAGTGCAGATAGTTACCGCCGTATTCGTAATACATCACGTTTCTTATTATCGAACTTGAATGGTTTTGATCCGCAAACTGATTTAGTGGCGCCAGAAGATATGGTTGCGTTGGATCGTTGGATTGTTGCTAAAGCCTTAACGTTACAAAATGAAGTGATTGAAGCTTACGACAATTACAATCTGCATGTTGTTTATCAAAAACTAATGCACTTCTGTTCAATTGACTTAGGTAGTTTCTACTTAGACATTATTAAAGATCGCCAGTACACAGCTAAAACAGGCAGTAATGCTCATTTAAGCTGTCAAACTGCGTTGTATCATATTGTTGAATCTCTAGTGCGTCTGATTGCGCCAATTCTAAGCTTCACTGCTGATGAAATCTGGGGACGTTTACCGGGTGAGCGTAATGAATTTGTGTTTACTGAAACTTGGTATGAAGGTTTGTTTGGTTTATCTGATAGCGAAGTGATCAGTAATGATAAATGGACTCAGTTGATTGCGATTCGTGCTGAAGCGAATAAAGCTTTAGAGCTTGCACGTAAAGAAGCAGTGATTGGTGGCGGGTTAGAAGCTGAAGTCACTTTATATGCTTCAGATGAAATCAGTGCGTTACTGAATACCTTAGAAGACGAATTACGTTTTGTATTAATTACTTCACAAGCTACAGTTAAACCTTTTGCTGATGCGCCTGCTGATGCGGTTGCAACAGAATTGAAAGGCTTATTGGTACAAGTACAAAAAAGTGCTGCGGCTAAGTGTGATCGTTGTTGGCATCATCGTGAAGAAGTTGGTCAAGATGAGAAACACCCTGAGTTATGTGGACGTTGTATTACCAACGTTGACGGTGAAGGTGAAACTCGCCAATTTGCTTAATAGGCAATAACACACATTAATGCTTTTATATTAAATGCATTTTGACTAAACGCCTTGGTTATGAAAATGATTTAAGGCGTTTTTTTTAATCTTTGCCATCACCATTATTTGGGAATATCAATGACACAGAAATCAACATCCTCTAACGTTAGTTTACGTTCTGGTTTATCTTGTTTATGGTTAACTGTTGTGGTTTTAATTATTGATCAAGTGACTAAATATTTAACGATACAAATGTTAGATTTGTATGAATCCTATGAGATTTTATCCTTCTTTAATTTTACCTATGCACGTAACTATGGCGCCGCTTTTAGTTTCTTAGGTGATGCAGGAGGCTGGCAGAAGTACTTATTCACGGCGATTGCTTTTGTAGTTTCTGCTTATCTTCTGTATTCAATGAAAACTACAAGTGCAACTCACCGTTGGATTAATAGTGCATATGCTCTTATTTTATCTGGTGCGATAGGTAATGTAATGGACCGTTTAATGTTTGGTTATGTGGTCGACTTTTTAGATTTTGATTTAGGTTTTTATCGTTGGCCAACATTTAATGTGGCGGATATTGCTATTTTTATTGGTGCAGCCATGATTATTATCGATGCACTACTGTGGGCTGAAAAGCGTGAAAAACAAGCTAACGAGAACAAATAAGGAATAATAGTAATGACAGTAAAAATGGCCAATGAAACAGTCAAGAATAGCAAAGTGATCACTGCAGATAGTGAAGTTTTAATGCACTTTTCAATTAAGCTCACAGATGGCTCTGCCGTTGATAGTACTAAGGTTGACAACAAGCCGGCTAAATTTGTAATGGGTGACGGTAGCTTAACTCCGGGTTTTGAAGAGTGTCTGTTAGGTTTGACGGAAGGGGATTCGCAGAGTTTTACGCTTGAGCCTGAGTCTGCTTTTGGATTACCGAATCCAGATAACTTTCATTATATTGAACTCAGCAAATTTTCTGCCGATGTGCCTGCAGAAATAGGGACTATCATTAGCTTTACGCAACCGGACGGTAATGAAATTCCAGGTATTATTCGTGAAATAGTGGCGGATAGTGTGACTGTTGATTTTAACCATCCACTAGCAGGACAAACAGTGACTTTTGACGTTGATGTCTTAGAAGTTTTATAAATAACTGAAATATTGAGAGCATTATGAAAATTATTTTAGCTAATCCTCGTGGTTTTTGTGCAGGTGTACACCGTGCGATCAATATTGTTGAACGTGCGTTAGAGCTTTTTCCTGCCCCTATCTATGTGCGCCATGAAGTTGTTCATAATCAATATGTGGTTGATGATTTAAAAGCACGTGGTGCGGTATTTGTTGAAGAACTTGATGAAGTACCCGATGATAATATTGTTATCTTCAGCGCACATGGTGTGGCACAAAGTGTACGCGAAGAAGCAAAACGTCGTGCATTAAAAGTATTTGATGCGACTTGCCCATTAGTGACTAAAGTACATATGGAAGTAACTCGTGCCAGCCGCCGTCATCAAGAGTGTATTTTGATTGGGCATCAAGGCCATCCTGAAGTTATTGGTACGATGGGGCAATACGATAGTGAGGAAGGTGGTATTTACCTTGTCGAATCACCTGAAGATGTAGCTTTACTGGAAGTTAAAAATCCAGCCAGCTTGTGTTATAGCTCTCAAACAACTTTATCAGTTGATGATACTGCGCATGTTATTGATGCGTTGCGAGCTAAATTCCCAAGTATCGAAGGCCCACGAAAAAATGATATTTGCTATGCGACTCAAAACCGACAGGACGCGGTTAAAGATCTCGCTGATAAAACGGATTTAGTCTTAGTTGTTGGATCAACTAATTCATCTAATTCCAATCGTTTGCGTGAAAAAGCAGCCAGTGTTGGCGTCACCTCATACTTAATTGATAATGAGTTCGACATCAAAGATGAATGGTTTGAGAATATACAAACGGTAGGTGTAACAGCTGGCGCATCAGCTCCCGATGTACTAGTACAAGCGGTGATTAGAAAGTTACAAAAAATAGGTGGAAACGTGGTTATTGAGAATCCAGGTGTTGAAGAAAACACGGTATTCGAAGTCCCTGCAGAATTGCGTATTAAACAAGTCGATTAATATTTTTTACTTGTTTTCATTTATTTAAAAAAACATCGCATTTTTTGTAACACTTTTTAGGTATTTTTAGGTATTTAGACTAGTATAAATAATGACCTTGAATGAGGTCATTATTTCCATCTATTTATTTTGATACTAAGGGTGTTATGACGCGTTTTATTACCCACAAAAGAGACCAAGGTTTTACCTTAGTTGAGCTTATTATAACCATTGCAATTGCAGCAATTCTATTAAGTATTGTTGTGCCTTCGTTTGCTAATCTGATTGAATCAAGTAAAACACGTGCTACACGTGATGCATTAGTGAGTTCAATTTATAGCGCCAAAGAAAAAGCACAAAGCGAAGGTTTTTTTGTCTATCTCTGCCCAACAATCGACGGTAGCACTTGTACTAATGCCACCGATTGGGGAAATCATTGGCTGGTTTATGAAGATAAAGATAAAGATGCAGATGCAAGTGAGACTTTAGATCTAAGCAAAGGCGATATCATTATTGCCCATCTCACTTCTAAGAGCGATTCAATGAAAAGTGATGTTGCTCAAGTTAGGTTTTCTCCGACGGGGCATGCAACAGCTAACACATTTCAAATCTGTAGTAACCTCGATAATTCAGTAGTGTATCAAATTCAACTCAGTGTAATGGGCCGTGTTAGCTTTGCTAATGCCACGGGGAATTGTTCATGAGTGGTTATAAAGGTTTCACACTGATTGAGGTTTTGATTGCACTCATTATTGTTGCCGTCGGTGTACTTGGTCACGCTAAAATGCAGGCAAAATCAATGGATATGGCACAGCGAGCTAGTTTTACACAAACGGCCAATATAGCACTAACAGACTTAGCGCAAAGATTAAGAGCAAACGCTGATCTTGCTCCTAGTTTCATTAAAGATAACCTCGCAGGCAATGTCATTGTTGCCGCTAAAAATTGTTCTTTAGTCATCTGTTCCGATAACGAATTTGCAACGGCTGAACTAGCAGAATGGTTTAACCATCTACGAGGTAATTTACCTTCTCCCAGTTTCTCTATTGTTAAAAATGGTAGTGTTTACACCTTAACTTTAATTTGGGATGCGGCAAAAACAGGTGCAAGTAGCGCAGTGTGCGATGCTGGAAATCCTAATTCATACCAATGTGGGAGACTAAGTATATGGATCCCTTAAGAAAATATAATCAAGGTTTTAGCTTAATTGAGCTGATGATCGCTATGGTCATCTCATTGCTTATTGTTGCTGGGCTTTTTTATTCGGTGATGGGCGATATGCGCGCTTATGAATCTGTGCGTAGTACTCAAGCGTTAACGGCAAAAAGTAGAATGGCAGTGCAAACAATGCGTCTTTACATCCAACAAGCTGGATTTAGAGATATCGGGACACTACGAAATAGCTCACCGTTTGGCGTCGGACTTTCTTCTGCTGGTGTGAATTGGATTTCAGGGCAAACGATACAAGGAATGACAGCTTCGACTGTGCTTACCGATGAAAAAGCGGGGTCTGATATTTTAGTGTTACGTTTTTTAGGATCTGCGCAAAGTGGCGTTATTTCCTGTAATGGCAATGATGTTGGTAATAGTATTCTTCACGAGATCACCCTCTATGTAAATGCTAGTAATCAATTAGTCTGTCAGGATAACGCTAATGCAGCGCTTGTATTAGATGAAAATGTAGAGTTCTTAGAGTTGCTGTATGGCACAACAGATAACAACACGCGTTATTTTACGGCTGCAACAATGACCGATTGGAATGATATTGATCGCATTAAAATTGGCTTACTTTTATCACAAAATGTATCTGCTCACGGCTTAATTAATAGCAACGCTTATAAGCTTTTTAATCAAACGATCAGTGCCGCCAATGATACTAATTATCGATCTGTGGTGATGGAAACCGTGCTTATTAGAAATAAAGGTAATTAATATGAGTTGTATGTCGAAAAGAGGCCAATATGGCGCCGCGTTAATTACGTCATTATTGATGGTGTTAGTGATATCTATATTGGGAGTTGCTGTTAGCAAGCAAGTGATTGCCTTAAGAAGAGTAAGCTCTGTTAATTACGATCATATATCGAGTGTTAATAATGCAGAGTCCGCTCTTTCAGAGGCGCATAAATTTATTCTATTTAACTATCTAGAACCAGAGAATCTCAAAGGGAACCTTGTTACTGATACCACGAGATCTAATAATTGGTGGCATCAAGAGAGCAATTGGCAAAATCAAAAAATAGTTAGCATAGGTCTAGAAGGTTCCCCTGTTTATCTTTTGCAGGACGATGGTCTCGATGAAAGTTTAATGTTAGGCACAAATGCAATTCAACGACGTTTTTACCGTGTGACTGCAAAAGCACAGGGTAAAGGGCAAGCAGTCGCTTATTTACAAAGTTATTACGCAATACTGGAGTAATTAACAATGACGAAACACAATACACAGCGTATTACAAAGCCAAGTGAAGGCTTTACTTTAGTTGAGTTGATGGTGGTAATGGCGATTGTGGGTATTCTGGCGTCTATTGCTTACCCTAGTTATACAGGTGTTATGCAGAAAACTCGGCGCCAAGAGGCAGTACGCACATTACTAGAAGCTTCACAAATGATGGAAAGCGCTTACGCAATGAATTTTAATTACACTAGCGTAGTATCTGGTGCTGCTCTCACCTCATTTACCACCTCAGATGACTTTAGCCAATACTATAATTTAAGCGCATCGTCGAGTAGCACTACATTCACATTATCTGCAATACCTAAAAGCACACAAGCCAACGACACATGTGGCACATTAAAAATTACACAAACGGGCAGTACAACGGCAAGTACAAGCGGATGTTGGTAATGAATAAGGACATTATGATGAAAAAATTATTAAACGGAAATATACCACCAGCAACGCAGTTGTTGTCGTCAACTCGGTTACTGTCATCAACACTGCTACTGATGGTAACGTCAGTCAATGCAGCTGATTTAGATTTAGCGACTAAGCCTCTTTATACGGGCACGACAGAATCACCAATGATGATGCTAGTGATGGGGCGGGACCATACACTTTATTATGAAGCTTATAATGATGCATCCGACTTAAATGGTGATGGCATTATTGATATTAAGTTTATGCCAGATTATGCCTATGAAGGTTATTTTGATTCTAGGTATTGTTACAAACCTGAGTCTGATATCTTTGTGCCGCAAAGGGTTGCCGCTACCTGTACAGCGTCTAAAGAATGGAGTGGTAACTTTCTTAACTATTTAACCATGACTCGCATGGATGTACTGCGAAAAGTACTTTATGGCGGAACGCGTAGTACTGATGACGTAGATAAAACCATACTAGAACGTGTATTTATTCCACAAGACGCCCACAGCTGGGGTAAAGCCTATACCTCAGAAGCTATCGATGGTTATGATATTGCTGATTATGCACCTTTGTCAGTGCCAAATTCAGGAAGGAAGCATTTTTTTGGTTCTGTTACTTATACCAGCTTAACTTCGGCACCGATTTTACGAGTACGTAAAAACGTAAATGGTGACGTTTGGAACTGGGCTTCTACGGCTACCCCTGTCTTAAATGCATCTGGAACAGATTATAAGGTAAGAGTTGAGATTTGTAAGGAAGGATTTACAGATAATTCTAATTGTAAATTATATCCTAACGGCAATTATAAACCTACTGGATTATTACATAGCTACGGTGAACAAAATCAAATGCTGTTTGGCTTATTGACGGGAAGTTATAATAAAAATCTATCGGGTGGAGTACTCAGAAAAGTAATTGGCCAATTTTCAGCAGAAGTTAATGAACAAAATGGGCAATTTATAAAAGATTACAATGGCATCGTTACAACGATTAATAAACTAAGGATCCATGGCTTTAATACTAGCAATAAATCCTATAGGACTAATTGTGGGTGGATCACTAATGGGCCAATATCCGATGGAAAATGTGCTTCTTGGGGTAATCCTGCGGGGGAGATGCTTTATGAAGCAATGCGTTATTTTTCTGGCGTAGGAACAGCCAGTCCTAGTTATGATTATATTGTAAACCCTACTTATGATAATTCTAATAAAAAACTTGCTTATGATGAAGAACTCGGTTTAAGTATTTCAGCTTGGGATGACCCATTTGCTAACCGTGGTACCTGTGCCGATCCCAATGTGCTTTTAATCAGTGATATAAGTCCTTCTTACGATTCCGATCAATTACCTGGTGTTTATAGCGAGTTTATAAAAAGTATTAATAAAGATGAAGTTTATGAGGGAACAACCTTACCCAACTTTAGTGTCAGCGATTTACTTTCCATAATTTCTACTAATGAAAATAAAACATCTGGTCAATTTTTTATTGGTCAATCAGGGGTTGATAGTAATGGAGCTCCGACTGCTAAAGAAATAACAGATCTTGGTTCTGTGAGAGGGCTAGCGCCAGCGGAACCAACTAAAAAGGGTAGTTATAGTTCATCTGCTGTAGCTTATTATGGGCATAATAATGATATACATCTTAGCAAAGATAAAAATCAAAATGTAACTACTATGGTGGTGGCATTAGCTTCGACTTTACCTGAAATTGAAGTCGATGTAGACGGTGATATTATTAAAATAGTCCCTTTTGCTAAGTCGGTATTAGGGCCTAGTAGTTACCCTATCAAGTCTGCTGAAGGTGAATATCAACCTACTAATACGATTGTTGATTGGTATGTTGAATCGATTAGTTCTACCAAAGGTATATTTCGTATCAACTTTGAAGATGTTGAACAAGGTGCCGATCATGATATGGATATGATTGTTAAGTATACCTATGAAGTAAAAGACAACCTTTGCAAAA
This sequence comes from Vibrio sp. 2-Bac 85, assembly GCF_037546705.1. Lineage (NCBI taxonomy): Bacteria > Pseudomonadati > Pseudomonadota > Gammaproteobacteria > Vibrionales > Vibrionaceae > Vibrio > Vibrio sp. 2-Bac 85. Next base: position 132,693 of record NZ_JALAAB010000009.1, read on the forward strand.
CATATGAATGTAAAGAAACAGGGAAAGGAGTCGAGGTAATTGTCGATTCTATTTCTGCCGCAGGTAGTATTGATCAGCATGCTGGGTATGTTATTTCAGGGACTACTCATGATAATACCTATTTAGAAGTGAAAGATAAAAGTGGTAATGATGTTGAATATTATCTAGATACACCCACCTCAACTGATTTTAGAAATAGAAAAGAAAGTGGGAGCCATACAAAGTTAGGATATACAGCAACAAGGGTTTTCTTTCCTAGTGATACAAAAGCCGCTGACTTTTTACCTTCGCCACTTTGGTATGCGGCTAAGTGGGGAGGGTTTTCAGATATTAATCATAACCAAAAACCAGACCTTATCAGTGAATGGGATGCGGATCAAAACGGTGACCCTGATAACTATTTTCCTGTAACTAATGCTGGTCAACTACAGTATCAGTTAGCTGCTGCCTTTGATTTAGCCTATGACGGCAATGTCGCCAGTACCTCCCCTGTTTTTTCGTCTAACTTCTTAAGGGTAGGCAGTTTGGTATATCAAACTTCCTTTGAAGAATTAGCTTGGAGTGGTGATGTTGAAGCTTATATTGCAAACACCAGTGGAGAGTATCCGTCAACTGCCTCATGGAGTGCTGCTGAGCAGTTAGATGCGATGGATATTGGTACTCGTAAAATATTCTCTCGTCGTGACGATGCTGCGGCTGGAGCGCAAGGGACGGTATTTGAATTTAAAGCACCTGATACTGAACAACAACTAAATAATGACTTTACAACGGACCAAGTGAGTCTGTTGTTAAGTAACTTTATTAGTACGGGAAACACTGAACAAGCAAACGCTGAACAAGGATTTGCTTATATACAAGCCGCTATTAATTATATTCGTGGGGTGCGAACACATGAAGCAGAAAACACTGCTTATGAGTTTAGAGAGCGTAATAGCAGGCTAGGAGATATCATCTATTCCGCCCCTTATAATGTTTCTATCGGTAAAGGACATGAGGTTGAAGATGAAGTTTTAGTTTATGGTGCTAATGATGGCATGGTACATGTTGTTGATGCTAACAATGGTGAAGAGCTTGTGGCGTATATACCAAGTGGTGTTTATAGTGCTCTAGGTAATTTAGTGCACACTAGTTATACCCATGAATACTCTGTTGATGGTGGAATTACTGCTTATTCAGATGACACCGACAAGATTGATCTTACGATTGATGACGAAACAAAAGAAGTCGGCCGTACGACAGTAGTAGGCAGGTTAGGGCTTGGTGCGAAGGGGCTTTACGCGATGGATGTATCCAAAGTTAAGTCTTCAGATGGCAGTATGATGAAGTGGGAAATCACTACCGATTCTACTGGGTTTGAAGGGATCGGCAAGAGCATCGCTTCTCCCACTATCGTTAAATTACATAATGGGGAAACAGGCGTTATTTTTGAGAATGGCTTCAACTCAACGGATCCAAATGGGGCTATCTATATTGCTAATTTGAGTACGGGGGCTTTAATCACAAAACTCAGTGTTGGCAGTCAAACCGATCCAACGGGTGCTGGTAGACATAACGCATTAGCTCAACCCGCTATCATTGATAATAATGGGGATAGTATCGCTGATTATATTTATGCGGGAGATCTATTTGGCAATATGTGGGTGTTTGATATTAGTGGAAATAGCACTAACGAGTGGGGCAATAAAAAAGTTAATAATAGTCCGCTGTTTACCGCATATAGTCCAACTATCAAGGAACAAGTATACCAGCCTCAAGCTATTACAACACGTCCGTCTGTTGCTAGGCACCCAAGTGGTAGCGGTGTGATAGTCGCATTTGGTACGGGTAAATATATTGAAAATAACGACACGGATATTGAAAATCAGGCAACACAAAGTTTTTATGCTATTGCCGATCAGTTAGATACTGCGGTTGTGGATGCAACAAGAACGTTAGGTGTATTTAGCGCATTACAAAATCAAACAATTATAAAAGAAACGAGTACTAATCGAATATTATCAAGCAATCCAGTCGATTGGACTACTGTTAATGGATTTTATTTAGACCTGATTAATACCGAAGATGATGAATCAGGTGTTGCTAATACTAATAACTATGGTGAAAGGCTGATTGGGAATAGCTTAGTGTTTGCTAACAAAGTCAGTTTCACTACCTTAATGCCTAATCCTGATGTGTGTTCAGCGGGAGGAACAGGTTGGTACATGGAGTTAAACTTATATACAGGACAAACTTGGAACTTAGGAACGACCAAGGTCGATGACCCTTTAACTGCAGAAGATGAATCGATTCCCGATGATAGCTCTAATCAGTTTTTAGATGGAGTAAGTAATGGTATGACATCGGTGGTGTCTCCTAATATAGTCATTATTGAAAATGAAGATGGCACAACTACTGAAGTGCTGGGTTCTGATGAGGTTGCTTTGAAAACCTGTATTACATTAAGTACAGGCAAAGTTATTTGTTTTGACGATACAGCAATTGCAACAGGTCGCTTAAGTTGGAGACATTTATACTAACTTTAATGGTTATGCTTTAGCTGGGGAAAGCCGAGCTAAAGTAGGATTTAGGTTAAAAGTACTTTGATGACATGTTTAATTTTGGGAGAGGCTTATCATAGAAGATAAGCTCTACCATTAGGTGGCTAATTTCAAATACAGTGAGGCAAGTTATATTCACGATAAAAGTTTGTTTTTTATTGATTTATAATTAGTGTAATATCAATAGTGATATTAGCCTGTAGATTATTGGTGGAAATGAAAGTAAGTCAGCCATAACATGATGACTGTTGCTTTAGCGATTGGCTTGATTATTAACGTGAATTTTAATAATCAAATACACTACTTTCATCCATTGTACTTTGAAATCAACCTTAAGAGTTTATTATGAAAAAAATAGAAGCAATTATTAAACCATTCAAAATGGACGATGTACGTGAAGCACTTGCAGAGATTGATGTGACAGGTATGACAGTATCAGAAGTAAAAGGTTTTGGCCGCCAAAAAGGGCATACTGAATTATACCGTGGTGCTGAGTACATGGTGGACTTTTTACCAAAAGTTAAAATTGAATTAGTAGTTAGAAAAGAAGATGTTGAGCGTTGTATTGAAGCGATCATGAGCACGGCTCAAACGGGTAAAATTGGTGACGGTAAGATTTTTGTTACTCCTGTAGAGCGAGTTATTCGTATCCGTACCGGTGAAGAAGACGGCGAAGCAGTTTAAACGATTTTTAAGTAATCGTTGATATAGCCGTTATCACAGTATTAAACTGATTTCTGTTAAATAACAAACAATAAAAAGGAGAACTAAGTTCTCCTTTTTATTGTTTGGACCCTATAAATAATCCTATATTACGCTGATTATTTACAAAGATTATTACCAGTCAAATACGCTCCAGCTTTCTGTGCGTTTTACCACTCGGCTATTTGGGTAATTAAGCTTTAATACCGCTAATGCATTCTTTTCTGGTTCTACTAACCCTAACTCCCTATAGGCAATGATCATGATCTCTAGGGCATCTTTTACAGATTCTGTATCAGGGTAGTTATTGAGAACAGTTTTACCACGGTTGATCGCTGCTATATAAGCTTCACGTTTGATATACCATTCAGCAATTGATATTTCATAACGTGCGACTCTATCTTTGATAAACACCATACGTTGGCGAGCATCTTTTGCATATTGGCTATTAGGGTAATACTTTAGAATGTGATTAAAGTCTTTAAAAGCACGTTGTGCATAACTTTGGTCACGATTAAAACGGTCCACACCAAATAGATTTTGGAAAAAGTGATCGTCAGAAGATAAGTTAGTTAGTCCACGCATATAATAAAGATAATCTAAATCTTTATGGGTTGGATTTAAACGAATAAACTTATCAATATTAGCTAATGCAAGCGCCATTTCATTACGTTTGTAATAAGCGTAAATAAGGTCTAATTGCACCTGTTCTGAGTGAGGTCCAAAAGGGTAGCGACTATCTAGCGCTTCTAAAATATCAGTGGCTTTTTCAAAGTTCGCTGTTTCTAGTGCTACAGAAGCCTCTTGATATAAAATGACAGGAGGTTTGTCAGCAATCTTTGGTTTATTGCTTTTTTTCGATGAACAGCCAGTAATAAAAATGGCAATGAAAAAACTGGTCGTTATTAGTCTAAGGATCTTATTCATAAGTGTTATAATGTCGGCCAATATTAAAAAGTACAGTATCGGCTATCGCCGAAAGAAATAAAAGTAAAAAAAGATAAAATGTGACAAGATAAGTCTGTCTGACAAAATACTTTTTAAAAATCAATTACAACAGCACAAAATTACAAGAAGAGAGCATTATGAGCCAAGCATTAAACCTATCTGCAGAAGTAACAGATGAACAGTTAGGATTTCGATTAGACCAAGCGGTTGCCGCTTTGTTCCCAGATTATTCGCGTTCTCGTATAAAAGAATGGATATTAGCGGGCCTGGTACAAATTGATGGCACTGTCTCTTCTACTCCTCGTGAAAAAGTATTTACGGGTCAGATGTTAGAAGTTAACGCAGTATTAAAAGATGAAGTCACCTTTGTTGCACAAAAAATTGAAATTGATATTGTTTATGAAGACGAAGATATTTTAGTGATCAATAAACCTGCTGGGTTAGTTGTTCACCCGGGTGCAGGTAATGCAAGTGGCACATTATTAAATGCATTATTGTACCATTACCCAAGTATTGCTGAAGTACCACGTGCTGGTATCGTACATCGATTAGATAAAGAAACATCAGGATTGATGGTAGTAGCGAAAAATGTTCCTGCACAAACTCATTTAGTGATGAACTTGCAAGCTCGCCAGATGACACGTGAATATGATGCGATTGCCTCGGGATGTTTTACCGCTGGTGGTAAAGTAGATGCGCCTATTGGTCGTGATAAAGTACACCGCACTAAAATGGCCGTTAACCATACGGGAGGCAAAGACGCGATCACGCATTATCGTATTGCTGAAAAGTATCGTGCACATACACGTTTACGTTTGCGTTTAGAAACGGGACGTACTCACCAAATCCGTGTGCATATGATGTCTATCGGCCATGTATTGGCGGGTGACCCTGTCTATGGTGGTCGTCCTCGTCCACCTAAAGGCGCTTCTGAAAAATTAAGTGAAGCATTACGCGGATTTAGACGCCAAGCACTACATGCGACTATGTTACGTCTTGAACATCCAATTACCGGTGAAGAGATGGAATGGCACGCTGAACCACCTGAAGATTTTAAAGTGTTAGCGGCTGCGTTACGTGCGGATACTATTTCGCATGAAAACGAATTAGATTTATAGTTTATTATAGTTTACTTAGATGCATTTAATTAAACCTAATTGGGCAGCTCCTGCCCATATTCATGCTTACTCAACTACTCGCTTAGGTGGGATCAGTGAAGGTGAATTTTTAGGTTTGAATCTGGCTACGCACGTTGCGGATCTTGAGCTGCATGTATTAAAAAATCGAGCATTACTCACAGAATATTTACTCGTTAATGAACAACTACATGCTCCTGATTTTTGTTGGTTAAATCAAACTCATAGTCATGATTTAATAAAATTATCAGCCACGACAGCGCAAGCAATTAATGCCGATGCAAGTTGGACTAATGATAATGAAAGAACTTGTGTGGTGATGACTGCGGATTGTTTACCTGTGCTAGTGACAGATGAGCAGGGCAGTTTTGTTGCGGCTATCCATGCCGGATGGCGTGGATTATGTGATGGTATTATTGAAAACAGTATTGAACATATTTGCAATACGTTATCAGTCAAACTCGATCAACTATTAGTATGGTTAGGTCCCTGTATTGGGCCTACTGCCTTTGAAGTTGGTGATGAAGTTCGAGCGCAGTTTGTTCAACAAAATACACAAGCAAGTGAAGCTTTTGTCGCGTCTAACGATAAATGGTTAGCTAATTTGCATCTCCTAGCCAAGTTACGTTTAACAAAATTTACAGGTATTACTATTACAGAAAGTGATTTGTGTACCTTTAACGATGCAGAGTTATTTTACTCATATCGTCGAGATGGCAGAACAGGTCGTCTTGCTTCTTTTATCTGGATTGATTAAAACTAAAAATAGTTGCGATGCTTTTATCGAGCTGTAGTTATTGAAGCTTCATTTATTAGAACTTCAATTATTGCAATTTTACATGTTGAAATAGCAGTTATCCTCCCTCAGTTTTATATCTAATCTTAAATTCCCTAATCTACTCTTAGAAATAACCCTCTTATAATTAATTCTCTAACATTTAATTTATAAATATATTCTTTTTTGTTTATTATTTTATCTTTCCTACCTTGAAATAATTCTCTTTACCCCCATCTTTTATAGGGTAAACATTTCAGGAGAATCATCATGCGTTTAGATAAATTAACTAGCAAATTTCAATTGGCATTATCCGATGCTCAATCTATTGCTTTAGGCCGTGATCACCAATATATCGAAGCGACACATGTCTTGTTAGCAATGCTTAATCAAGACGGTGGCGCAATCCGCGGTATTTTGTCTGATCTTGAAATTAACATTAACCTAATGCGTTCACAGCTATCTGCAATGTTAGATAGAATGCCCAAAGTATCTGGTATTGGAGGCGAAATACAGCTCTCTAATCAGTTGGGCATTACCTTTAATTTATGTGATAAGTATGCGCAAAAAGCAAAAGATAAATTTATTTCATCGGAAATTTTCTTAGTCGCCGTTTGTGAAGATAAAGGTGAACTAGGACAAGTGTTAAATAAACTTGGCTTAACAAAAAGTAAAGTTGAAAGTTCTTTAAAGAAAATTCGTCAAGGTCAAACTGTTAATGACGTTAATGGTGACGGCCCTGAACAAGCCCTAGAAAAATATACCATCGATTTAACCGAGCGTGCTGCGGCAGGTAAACTGGACCCAGTAATTGGACGTGACGATGAAGTACGTCGCATGGTACAAGTGCTACAGCGTAGAACTAAAAATAACCCCGTGATCATCGGTGAGCCAGGTGTCGGTAAAACGGCTATTGTTGAAGGTTTAGCGCAACGTATTGTGAACGGTGAAGTACCGGAAGGTTTGAAAAATAAACGTGTATTATCATTGGATATGGGCTCGCTTATTGCGGGTGCCAAATATCGAGGTGAGTTTGAAGAACGTTTAAAAGCAGTGTTAGCGGAGCTAAACAAAGAAGAAGGGCAAATCATCTTATTTATCGACGAATTGCATACTATGGTAGGCGCAGGTAAAGGCGATGGCGCTATGGATGCGAGTAATATGCTGAAGCCTGCGTTAGCTCGAGGAGAGCTTCATTGTGTTGGCGCGACTACGTTAAATGAGTATCGTCAGTATATTGAAAAAGATGCGGCACTAGAGCGTCGTTTCCAAAAAGTACAAGTTGATGAACCAACGGTTGAAGATACGATCGCGATATTACGTGGTTTAAAAGAGCGTTACGAATTACATCATCAAGTTGAAATAACGGATCCTGCGATTGTGGCTGCGGCGACGTTATCACATCGTTATATCTCTGACCGCCAATTACCCGACAAAGCCATTGATTTAATTGATGAAGCTGCGTCGAGCATTCGCTTGCAAATGGACTCTAAACCTGAAAGTTTAGATAAATTAGGGCGTAAAATTATTCAACTAACCGTAGAGCAAAAGTCACTGCAGAACGCTACCGATGAAGCCAGTGTGAAACGGTTAAATGATATAGACCAGACCTTAAGAATTAAAGGCAAAGAATATAAGTCTTTAGATGAAGTGTGGAAAACAGAAAAAGCAGCGCTATCTGGTACGCAAAATATCAAGCAAGCTTTAGAGCAAGCGCGCATGGATTTAGAAGTCGCTAGCCGCGCGGCTGATTTAACACGTATGTCTGAACTTCAATATGGACGTATTCCTGATTTAGAAAAACAATTAGATTTAGCATCTCAAGCTGAAATGCAAGAGATGACATTGTTAAAACACTCTGTCACAGAGAATGAAATTGCGGATATTCTATCGCACTGGACCGGCATTCCTGTGTCTAAAATGCTTGAAGGCGAGCGTGATAAATTATTGAAAATGGAAAAACATCTTCATTCTCAAGTAGTTGGGCAAAATGAGGCTATTGACGCTATTGCAAATGCAATCAGACGTAGCCGTGCTGGGTTAAGTGATCCTGACCGTCCTATTGGGTCTTTCTTGTTCTTAGGTCCTACTGGGGTCGGTAAAACCGAATCTTGTAAGGCGCTTGCTAACTTCTTATTTGATAGTGTCGATAATATGGTGCGTATTGATATGTCCGAGTTTATGGAGAAACACTCTGTATCTCGTTTAGTCGGTGCTCCTCCAGGTTACGTGGGGTATGAAGAGGGCGGTTACTTAACTGAAGCGGTACGCCGTAAACCTTACTCTGTTATTTTATTGGATGAAATAGAGAAAGCACATCCTGATGTCTTTAATATTTTATTACAGGTGCTGGATGATGGGCGTTTAACTGATGGGCAAGGACGAACCGTTGATTTCCGTAATACGGTGATCATCATGACCTCCAACATAGGTTCTGAGATCATTCAAGAAGCGTTCCCTCGTGCTTCCTATGACGAAGTTAAAAATACTTTGCTAGGTGTGTTAGCGAAACAATTTAAACCAGAATTTTTGAATCGTATTGATGAAACGGTCGTGTTCCACCCATTAAGTGAAAAACACATTAAATCAATAGCAACGATTCAATTACACGCATTACAGACGCGTCTTAAAGCAAGGGATTACCACCTAACGTTTAATGATGCTTCTATTGAATTTTTGGTTAGCGCTGGATATGACCCTGCATATGGTGCTCGTCCGTTAAAAAGAGCTGTGCAGCAGTTACTAGAGAATGCATTAGCACAGAAAATATTATCGGGAGAGTTAACCACGGGTAGTAACATATTGGCAGATGTTGAAGAGGGGAAAATAGTGTTTGTGCAACAATAATGTGCTGTCATTATTTTTACTGAGCTAACTCATATTGAACGACATTGCTCAATGAAAGCTCTGTTAATGTACAATAACTGAAAGCAAAGTAGCAAAAGGCCAATGATTAATGTCGTTGGCCTTTTTATTTGCAGAAAGTGATTAACTATTTTAAGTGGAGAAAGCTGTTAAGCTTTTTATGTAAAGAAAGCAGCTAAGCTTTTTATATGAAAAACAGTTAGACCTACGGCTAGCGCATTTTAATCCCGCTCTCCAACAGGGTTGAACGATATTTATCATCTAGCCCTGCCATTTTCTTTTTGGCTGCCATACTTGCTGATTTGCTCGTATCTTGTTTGAACAATGCCATTGCCATTTTTCTCATGACATTAAAGACAAGAGGTCCTTGTCCTTTACGTATCCGTGACTCATCCTCTCTAAATGTCATATCAAGCACCCAATGCATACTTTCAACTTGCCAATGGTCTCGTATTGCATTGAGGCCCTGCTCGGCATTTAACGGTAATGAACTGATGTAACAACGCGTTTCGCTTGTTTCTTTACCTGTACTTTTTTCATAGACTTCTGCTGTTATTTTAATAAAACTGTTTAAGCCGGACCAAAGATAATCCTTACCAAGCCATTTTTTATCAATTAATAATTGCTCACAAGTTCTTGTTTCTATTCGCCCATGACCCGATGAGATTGTCGTATGCTTAGCATATTTTTCCGGTGTCAAACCTTCTCGTTGACATTTATGCCACCAAGCTTCTAACTCAGCTTGCATGCCTGAATGATTCCCTTTCAAGGCTAAAATGTAATCTGCCTTTTGTTGGATTATTTGCTTTGCTATTTCTTTCTGACACCCCATTGCATCAAGGGTAATGATGCTATTTTCTATATCTAAAAGTGAGAGTAGCTCTGGTATCGCGGTGATTTCATTTGTTTTCGCATCAACCGCTGTTTGCCCTAATACTAATTGATGTTGGCAACTCCAAGCGCTCACGGTATGCAGTGCATTTTTTCTATCTTTAGTCGTAAATGAGCGACGGGCAGTTTTTCCATCAACGGCAATCACATGGCAGCCTGTTTTTTCTATCAGGCTTGATATCCATGTTTGAAAGGCTTGTTCGATTTCACTCGCTTTTAAGCGGCTGATGACACGGGCAATAGTGTCATGTCGGGGAATACCTGCTTCAAAATCACGGTATTGACGTAGCCAGTCAAGTTTTATATGTCCAAAATTTTCAATATCTTCCCAGCCTTCGGAGCCTGACATAACAGCCGTCACGGCAAGTAACAAAATATCAAGTAGGTTATGCTTTTTGCAGCGTTCGATGCGCGGGTCGGAAATAGAATCAAAATTATTCAAAAAAGTAGCACTCATTAATATCACCAAAGCTTATGATTATCAGTATAAAATGATCTGATCGCTACTTTATTAAAAAGTTCAATTTATAATGATCTTGCCGTACAGTTAGACCTTGATCCTTTGTAATAAATCACCTTCATAAATCGCCTGCTTAATTAAAGCAAAAGCAGCAATGGTTAAATCGGGTTTTAACTCAGTTGAAGTGACGATCAGTTGATCATGAAAATTTGGCAGGGTTTGTTGTTTAATGCAATCTGCAATGGTAGAAAATAAAACTTCACCAGCTTGTAGTATTTTACCTGTGATCACTATTTTTTCGGGGCTTAATAGATTCACTAATATGGCAATATTTTTCCCCAAGTAGTGGGCTGCTTGTTGAGTGATCGTATAACATAATTTATCACCACTTGCCGCGGCTAGATAAATATCATCAATGTTCATTGTATTTACATCCAATATACATTCACTACCCGCACTGATAGCTGCTTTAACTTTCTCGTAAATCACCAGATCGCTGACTTCTGTTTCTAAACAACCAATATTTCCACAATGACAGCGCTTACCTGCAGGGTTTGTTTGGATATGACCTATTTCCCCTATATTACAACTTTTACCTAGTAGCTCTTTATTTTCGATAATAACACCTGAACCAACGCCGTGATGGACACTAATAAGCACTGAATCTTGTGTGTTCTTGGTGGCACCAAAGTAATTTTCAGCTAATGCAAGGCAGCGTGTATGATTACCGATAAAGGTAGGAATATTAAATGTACTTTCAATTTTATTCACTAAAGAGTAATCATCTAAAGGATAAGTTGGCGTATAAACCACGATGCCTTTTTTAGGATCAACCAAACCAGAAAGGGTAATTGAAATAGCAGATATTTTTTCATTAATTAACGGTGGTTGAGTCATAAATTTTGCAATTTCAGCAATCAAAAAGTCAATTAAAAAAGCACTGGTCTCAATCTTAGGAATAGTTATTTGTTTGCTCATTAACTTAATGCCAGATAAATTATAATGCGCGATCGATAATAATTTTTGGCCTAATTTAATGGCAATTACATTTACCGCATCAGAATTTGGCGCTAAAGAGATGGCTCTGCGGCCACCCGTAGATGCTTGTAATTCAACTTCTGCAATCAATCCATTTTCGATTAGTTGACGTGTTATTTTGGTCACACTTGCTGGGGCTAATCTACTTATCTTTGCTGTTTTAACGCGAGAAATAGGTGCGTATTGCTCAATAATTTTATAAATGATGGCACTATTTAATTGCTTGATTTGTTCGATATTAGCAATGTTTGTTTGCATCGTATCGTGATTGACTGTGTTCATTAAGTGATACCTACCGTGGTGTTTATCTCGCCGCAATGATAGCAGATTTTTTTAGGTCACAGATGAGGTTTAATCAAAAGGCATTAACTTTAAAAAAGTATGCCGATTGACCAGAATAATTGTTATGCGGAGCTGGTAATGACAATCGATCACGTCATTAGTGTTCATCCATTAAACGTTATATTAAACTTTTGTTATTCAGTTGCTTTATAACAACCGTTAACAACGGTCCCGGTGACTTGATAATCATTGTTAAAAATTGCTAAGTTGGCAATTTTACCCACTTCAATGCTGCCTAGTTTATTATCTACGGAAATCGCTTTCGCAGGATAAATAGTCGCCATACGAATAGCTTCTTCTAAACTAATGCCTACAAATTTTACACATTGTTCAATGGACTCTATTAAGGTGACTGCGGATCCCCCTAAAGTGCCATCTTTGCCTACACATTTTCCTTGTTTGTAATAAACAGTCGTGCCTACAAAATCAAACTCACTAATATCAGCTCCAGCAGGCGCCGTTGCATCGGTCACTAGTATTAATTTATCACCCATGATTCTTTTTGATAAACGTACATTTTCGTAAGCCACATGAAAACCATCGACAATAATGCCTGCGTAGATATTATTATCGTAAATTGCACCTACTACGCCAGGCTCTCGCCCGGTAATAGATGTCATTGCATTGAATAGATGCGTGGCAGAAGATGCGCCGTGTTGAATCGCTTCAGTAGCCTGTTGATAAGTGCCATTGCTGTGCCCTAAAGAAACCACAATACCTGCATTGGCCAGCTGTTCAATAAATTGGTTCGGCGTTTTTTCCGGTGCCATGGTTATTTGGCTAACGACATCACTATTTGCACAGATCAAATCAATCATTTCAGGATCGGGTTGGCGAATAAATTCCTGGCGATGGATACCTTTTTTCTGCACGTTAATATAAGGGCCTTCAAGATGTAATCCGAGTACTTCATTAGGCTTTTTTTGCATATATTCGCGAGTTACATGCAGTGCTTTCTTAATGCCTTGGTCGGTGTCAGTAATAAAGGTGGGAAGATAGCTGGTGGTCCCTGATTTCAGATTAGCTGCTTGCATTGTTGCTAGTGTTTGCTCTGTTACTGCGCCATTAAACATAACACCACCACAACCATTTAATTGTAAATCAATAAATCCAGGTGTTAAGTTTTGACCCTGTAGGTCAATACGATCAATATCATTGGTTAATGCATTAATGGGAATAATAGCGCTGATTTGTTGACCTTCAATAACGACTGCATGATCAATAAGAATCGCTTGAGTTGTATAAATAGTGCAATTGGTAAGTGCATACATTATAAATCTCTCCTAGGCATACTTTATTAGACAAATGGATGCGTTTAATCTAAGTGATAAATCAGGCCTAACTGTATGTCTGTTCCGTTAAACCTGATGTGAAGTGATTATAGGAAGCGAATGTTTTCTGCTTCTAGTTCCGTGAAGTACTTAAGTGTTTTAACTTTAAGCTCCATCGTTGATGCTGAATCACATACGATAATTGCTTTTTGATGTAGTTGTAATGCGGTAACAGTCCAGAGATGGTTGACGCTGCCTTCTACAGCAGTTTGCAATGCTAACGCTTTATGGTGGCCAGTGACAAGAGTTAATACTTCTTCTGCCTCTAATAATGTACCTACACCGATAGTCAGCGCTAACTTAGGCACTTTATTAATATCATCATCGAAAAAACGTGAGTTAGCAAGGCGAGTGTCGGGTGTTAATGTTTTAACACGAGTGCGTGATGCTAATGATGAACCTGGCTCATTAAAAGCAATATGACCATCACTACCTACGCCGCCCATAAATAGATTAATTTTGCCGTAGCTTTTTATTTTATCTTCATAGCGTTGGCACTCTGCGCTCAGATCATCAGCTAGACCATTTAATAAATTGATATTTTGTACCTGAATATCGACATGGTTGAAAAAGTTATTATGCATAAAGCTATGGTAACTTTCAGGATGAGCAGGCTCCAAGCCAACATATTCATCCATATTAAAGGTAACAACATGTTTAAAGCTGACCTTTCCTGCTTTATGTAACTCAATTAGGTGTTGATATGTGGCCAAGGGCGTACTGCCTGTGGGCAAGCCTAAAATAAAAGGTCGATCCGCAGTGGGGTTAAATTTATTAATTTTATTAACGATGTATTGAGCAGACCATAAACCAACATCGGCTAAGTTGTTAAGTGGAATCAGGCGCATTTTAATCTCCAGGTAATGAATATCTCTACTTAATTCTCATCGTAAATTAAGTTTGGGTTTAATGCCACTCATTTTCACTTATTAGGTCAAATATAAGTGATTTAAGTCACAGAATAGGGTGATTGCATTTGCGCGATTTAAGAAACTCTTTAGAGTCATAGCCTAGACATGTTGATGAAAGGCGTTCTATTGAACCCACGTTATAACAACAGGTTTTAATCATAATAATCAATGCGAATTAAGTCGCTGTTTCAAGGAGAGTAAAATAGTGAATATTTTAGGATATATGCAAAAAGTGGGCAGGGCCTTAATGGTTCCAGTGGCAGTATTACCCGCTGCAGCAATTTTAATGGGGATTGGTTATTGGATTGATCCAAATGGCTGGGGTGGTGATTCTCAACTAGCGGCTTTTTTAATTAAAGCGGGTGCTGCAGTAATTGACAACATGGCGCTATTATTTGCCGTGGGTGTTGCTTATGGCATGTCTAAAGATAAAGATGGTGCTGCTGCGTTATCTGGTTTAGTAGGTTGGCTAGTGGTTACTACACTACTGGCACCTGGTGCGGTTGAGCAAATTACTGGAGAAGCTGCTAATGCTTCTTTTGGACGAATTGAAAATCAATTTGTTGGTATCTTAGTCGGTATTATTTCTGCTGAGTTATATAACAAGTTTTCAGAAGTCGAATTACACAATACATTGGCGTTTTTCTCTGGTCGTAGATTAGTGCCTATCATCGTTTCTGTAGTAATGATTGTTGTATCATTTATTTTAATGGCAGTTTGGCCAATTATTTTCTCAGGTTTACAGCATTTTGGTGAAACGATTTCAGGTATGGGCGATATTGGAGCTGGTATTTATGCATTCTTTAACCGTCTATTGATTCCTGTTGGACTTCACCATGCGTTAAATTCAGTATTTTGGTTTGATGTGGCGGGCATTAATGATATCCCTAACTTTTTAGCTGGTCAGGATACGATCACTAAATTCGCTGCTGAAGGTAAAAATGCAATCGGTACTGTTGGTATGTATCAAGCTGGTTTCTTCCCTATTATGATGTTTGGTTTGCCGGGTGCTGCATTAGCAATTTATACGACAGCAAAAGCAGAGCATAAGCAAAAAGTGGCTTCTATTATGTTAGCTGCTGCATTAGCTTCATTCTTTACTGGTGTGACAGAGCCTTTAGAGTTTTCATTTATGTTTGTAGCGCCGTTATTGTATGTCGTGCATGCAGTATTAACAGGTGTTTCAGTATTTATTGCCGCTAATATGGAATGGATGGCTGGTTTTGGCTTCTCTGCTGGTTTAGTGGATATGGTACTCTCTTCACAAAACCCACTCGCTAAACAATGGTATATGCTGTTAGTTCAGGGTGTTGTCTTCTTTGGTATTTATTATTTTGTATTTTTAACATTAATTAAAACACTTAATCTTAAAACACCAGGTCGCGAAGATAACGAGACGGAAGTAGTTAATACCGCTACTAAAGCTGTTGAAGGTAATGACCAATTAGCCACTAGTTATGTTGCTGCACTAGGTGGCGCTGATAATATCGAAGTGATTGATGCCTGTATTACTCGATTACGTTTGACCTTAAAAAACCGTAGCATTATAAAAGAATCAGAACTGAAGGCGTTAGGTGCAATGGGTGTTGTGAAACTAGGAGATAATAATCTTCAAGTGATCATTGGGCCGCAAGCTGAAAGCATTGCTAATAGAATGAAGTTGCTAAAATAAACGGTAATTAATCGTTTCAATAGGCACTCAATGAGTGCCTATTTTCGTTTTGGTAGAGGGTTGTTGTTTAAACCTGTTCTTCGCAATAAAGCTGGCATTAGGCAAAAATTTCAATTGCTAGCGGGTATATTTTCATCTTTATGGCGACAATCTACTCACCTCAGAAGATACTGATTTTTGCATCTTAAAGTCACATCGATGTAGATATCACCGTGAACCTTTCATTTACCATTATTTCACTTGAGCTTAAGGCTAGAATATACGATGATTGCCCCTTTATGAATCATGTATTTTAGAGGTCACAATGTCTGAACTGGAAACACGCCCAAGTAATTTTATTCGCACCATTATTGAAAACGACCTTGAGAGTGGTAAACACCAGACAATCCATACACGTTTCCCGCCTGAACCAAACGGTTATTTGCATATTGGTCATGCAAAATCTATCTGTTTAAACTTTGGTTTAGCGCGTGATTATCCTAATGCTGCTTGTAACTTGCGTTTTGATGACACTAACCCGGTTAAAGAAGATGCTGATTACGTTGCAGCGATTGAAAAAGATGTCTCTTGGTTAGGATTTGAATGGCAAGGTGATGTACGTTATTCATCTAATTATTTTGAACAGCTTTTTGATTATGCTGTTGAGTTAATCGAAAATAACAAAGCTTATGTTTGTGAATTAAATGCAGAACAAACACGTGAATACCGCGGTACGTTGACGTCTCCTGGTAAAGATAGCCCATATAGAAATCGCCCGATCGAAGAAAGCTTAGATCTATTTAAACGTATGCGTGCAGGTGAGTTTGAAGAAGGGTCGATAATGCTGCGTGCTAAAATCGATATGGCTTCGCCTAATATGAAAATGCGCGACCCGGTTATTTACCGTATTCGTTTTGCACACCATCACCAAACTGGTGACAAATGGTGCATCTACCCTATGTACGATTTTACACATTGTATTTCGGATGCGATTGAAGGTATTACGCACAGTTTATGTACGTTAGAGTTTGAAGATCACCGTCCATTATACGACTGGGTATTAGCTAATATCAGCATTGAGTGTAAACCACGTCAAATAGAGTTTTCGCGCTTAAACTTGCAATACACATTAACGTCTAAGCGTAAATTAAATGCATTAATTGAAGAAAATATCGTCACTGGTTGGGATGACCCTCGTATGCCTACTATTTCTGGTATGCGTCGTCGTGGTTACCCTGCGGCATCATTACGTGAGTTTTCAAAACGTATTGGTGTAACAAAGCAAGAAAATACCGTTGAGTTTGCTTCATTAGAAGCTTGTGTTCGTGAAGATCTAGAAGCTAATGGCGCACGAGCGATGGCTGTGCTTGATCCGATCAAAGTAACGATAACAAACTATGAACAAGGTAAGTTAGAGCAGTTAATCGCACCAGCTCACCCTAAAGATGAAAGCATGGGAACGCGTACTGTGCCATTCTCACGTGAGTTATATATTGATGCTGCTGATTTCCGTGAAGAAGCGAATAAAAAATATAAGCGCTTGGTATTAGGTAAAGAAGTGCGTTTACGTAATGCTTATATGATTAAAGCTGAAGAGGTTATTAAGGATCAAGAAGGTAATATTACTGAAATTCTTTGTTCTTACGACCCAACTACATTAGGTAAAAATCCTGAAGACGGACGTAAGCCAAAAGGGGTTATCCATTGGGTGAGTGCCGCGTCAAATCATCCTGCTGAATTCCGTATTTATGACCGTTTATTTACGGTAGAAAATCCTGCGGCAGTGGAAGATATCCATAGTGTACTTTACCCTGATTCATTAGTTGTAAAACATGGTTTTGTTGAAAACAGTTTAGTGGACGCACAACCTGAAGTCGCTTATCAATTTGAGCGTGAAGGATACTTCTGTGCTGATAATAAAGATTCAAGTGCTGATAAGTTAGTGTTTAACCGAACGGTTGCATTACGTGACTCATGGGCTGGTTAATATAACTATAAATATGTGACTAAAAAGGTCTGCTCAAAGCAGACCTTTTTATTGCTGCTTAACTATTTTCTTTAATTACCTTTTCCAACCCTTCATACTTTCCAACCATTAATACTTTTTAATAATTTCTAAAGTTGCAGACTCAATAACTTATCTTTATTAAAAAATATCTAACATATAATACCAACTCTGTAAGAGCAATAAATCTGTTATTCCGCACTTAATAACGATTAAATTTCACCTTTAAAAAGTGATTTTAATCGCAGAGTGATGCGGTAGTGAAAAAATGATTGAGCTAGATCCTACTTTTTTGATCTATTACTCCCTTTTGAAAGGTATATAGTACGAACTATACTAAATCGCTCGAGCACCATGGATTATTAGCAGGATTTTGCAAAGAGATCAATCTAGCCAATATTATCGACCAAGCGCTAGGTACATCTGAGTATCGTCAAGTCAGCTTTGGCCACTTGTTTGTGGCAATGATGATTAATGGGTTAGGATTCACTGGCAGAACACTGCATATGTATAGTGAGTACTTTTCTGATAAACCATTAGACCGCCTTATTGCCCCAGGTATTAAACCTGAGCATATCAATGATGATGCTTTAGGACGTTGTCTCGACGCGCTTTATGGCTACGGCGTTTCTCCCCTGTATCAAAATATAGGCGAAGCCGTTATTAATTACTTAGACTTACCCTGTCACTCGGTCCATCTTGACTCGACAAGCTTCCATTATGACGGCGTAGAAAAATTATCGGATGCTGAAGATGACATTCATCCTATTCATGTTACCAAAGGCTATTCACGAGATCATCGTCCAGATCTAAACCAAGTCGTTCTTAACCTCATTTGTGAAAACCAATCAGGGATCCCGGTTTATATGAAGCCTGCCAGTGGCAACATTAATGATATGGAAGGCTTTAAAGCCATTGTAAAATCCAACATAGCCAGCTTAAAAGCGGCACAGTCCTGTCGTTATTTAGTCGCGGATGCTGCTTTATATGTGAAAGAAACCATCATTGAACTTAGCGAATTAAATCAACTGCTTATTACTCGTGTCCCACAAAAGTTAAGCGAAACTAAAGGGTTAATCAACCAAGCGAAATTGCTTAACTTTGAAGAGATTGGTAATGGCTATTCAGGGGTATGGCATCAATCCAGTTATGGGGATGTCGCGCAAAAAAGGCTGTTAGTTCATAGTGAACAAGCTAGAAAAGTGAAACCCATAGTTTAACCAAACGCATGTTAAAAAAAGCCGATGCCGAACGAAAAACATTTAAAACACTGTGCCAGCAACGGTTTGCCTGTGATGTCGATGCACAACAAGCTGTCGAATTATGGCGAACAAAACAAGTTTATAGCGATGTCATTAGTGAGATAAATGCGGTGCCTATATATGGGAAGAAAGGTCAACCAAAAAAAGACCAAGCACCTGTTCGTATGAGTACCAAATAACAGGCCATTTATTGACACCTATTGAAAGAAGAGAAAATGCAATGAAGTCGTTAGGCTTTTTTATTATTGCAACGAATGATTTTGATAGCAGTATGACCATGGAAAAAATGCTCACTACTTACAAAGATCAGCAATCAGTTGAAAAAGGATTTAGGTTTTTAAAAAGCCCTGATTTTTTAACAAACTCAATCTTCATCAAAAAACCAGAGCGAATAGAAGCCATATTAATGGTGATGACCTCCTGCTTGATGGCTTATGCCTCATTAGATACGTAAAAATTTAAAAGAAAAGGCACTCTATTTCCCAGATCAAAAGAAAAAACTTTATCAAAACCCCACTGCTCGCTGGGTGTTCCAATGCTTCCGTGGAGTGACCGTCATTTATCTTGAAGATCAGGCTTCAATGGTAGTTAATTGGAAGGAACGATAACAAATGATCATTGACTGCTTAGGCGAAAATTATAGGCAAATGTATTCTTAAAACAGGTGCGGAATATCAGTCCTTACTATTATTTTTGCTATTTCTGTAAATTTTGACTATAAGTGGTTAGTAGTATGTCTTTTAATGATCATTTATTATTATATAGAAACAACTTGGCTTTACAGTTACACATATTTGCCAATCCAATTCTAAAATCTGTAGGTGATAATGCCTATTAAAAATCAAACCTCTTTGTTGGTAGTTCAAAACTATTACACCCTATTATAATTGCTTTGGAATGATCGCCTGATTGATACAGTTTTTTTCCTATTAATGTTAAATTTATAGTAATAAAAAAGGGAAATATATGATTTGGAATGGTATTACTAAATTAGAAACTAATCTAATTAAAGGATTAGCAATATTAATGATCGTTATTCATAATTTCATGCATAGATTTCCTACTCCTAGTGAAAATGAAATGGATCTTACATTGGGAAAAATGAATCACTTATTTGATATCTTATTAACAGAACCAGCAGGAATTATTCGTGCACTCTTTAGTTACTTTGGTCATTTTGGTGTCCAAATGTTTATCCTTTTAAGTGCTTATGGCTTAATGAAAAAATATTCTAAAAATAAAAATAAATTATTATATGTAAATTTTGTAATAGACCGTATATATAAAATATATCCGATGTTTTTGCTTGCAATGCTCTCATACTTTTTTTTCATGTTTACTGTCAATGTTATTTTTAATGGTATGGGGTTTTATGAATGGTTTATTCCTATTTCGAAGGCTTTTATTTTTAAATTATCTTTATTATATAATTTCTATCCAGAAGAAGGTTTTTCATTAGTCGGACCGTGGTGGTTTTTATCCTTTATTTTTCAATTTTATTTGATTTTTCCACTGATGTTAAGCATGTATAATCGATTTGGTAACGTATTTCTAATATTTATAAGTTTGATTTGTATCGCGATCTCTTTATTAAATAATGGTTATTTGTATCATGATATTAGTGTGTTTTTCACAATTATTGGTCATATGCCAGTTTATGCTTAGGGATTTATTTAGCCCAAGATAAAGCAATAAATTTACCTAGTTGGCTTTTTTTTCTTTCAATCGTAATATATATAGTAGGCAATTTTAATAAATATGCTTTTATATTTAGCCATTTCTTTTTTTGTATTATATTAATTTTTATTTTCACTTTTTTATTAAAAAAAATTAAAAGATGTCATTTTTGTTATAAAACATGTATGTTCTTTGGCTCAATTTCAATGCCATTATTTTTGGTCAATGGCTTTTTAAGAATCCCTTGGGAAAAGATGGCTCATGAAATGAACAATGAATTAATAACCATTCTATTATGTTTAATATTTTTGACAATCGCTGCTTTTTATTCAGTTATTTTATTGAAACTCTCTAACAAATTTGATTTTTTCTTAAGATCTAAACTATGACCTTTATTTTAAAAAAAACTAAAATATTTTTTTCTGATAGAAAATACCATCTTCTATCCTTTCTCATCATTTTCCTTTTAAATGTAATC
The DNA here is from genome assembly GCF_037546705.1 of Vibrio sp. 2-Bac 85. NCBI lineage: Bacteria > Pseudomonadati > Pseudomonadota > Gammaproteobacteria > Vibrionales > Vibrionaceae > Vibrio > Vibrio sp. 2-Bac 85. The sequence goes on from NZ_JALAAB010000009.1 coordinate 153,702, forward strand.
CCTTATTTTTATAGACTAGACTATGAAAAAAACATATATGACACTACTTTTATTCACGTTATTATTAATGTAATTACTCCTAGCCTTATAGCGACGTTAATCATAGTAATAATAACTAGTAACTTAAAAAAATATCATTCATTTATTGCAATATTTTTTTCAATTTTATGGCTCATAAATAGCTACATTCTAATTATTTTTGGTAACTATGATTTTAGTGTCATTGCATCCGTTATAGACTCCACTCCAACAGAATCTGTTGATTACCTCAAAAATATGCATATACCTTTACAACTATATTTTGTTGTCCCATATTTTTATTTATTAAATAGGTGCAGATGCGTTAATAATAAAAAATTTAACCTATTTTCTATTTTTACTTTATTTATTCTTTGCATTCCTCTTATGATAGATAGTTATTTTATCCTAAAGGATAAGGGGGAATTAATGGGGGAGCACGATGTAAAAGGTCAATATACAGAAGGGTTAAATATAAAAGGACTTGTTCGTAACGTAATTAGAAAAGATAACAATATCCAACTTTTACTCAGCATTAAGCGTGTTTATGTCTTCAAGGAAATTGAAAACGAACAAATAATTCCTGAGTGGACGAATATTAGAAGTAGTAAAAATAGTAAGAAATATAATTATATAATTATTATTGGTGAATCATCGCCAAGAAAAGCATTTTCATACTATCAACCCAATAGTAAATTAGATCAATACATTGGGTGGGAATTTATATCCGATGCTATATCTCCTGCCACAAACACAAGAGAATCAATAACTCGACTATTAAGTAAAAATAAAGTTGGTCATATAAATAAAAACCTTAACCTTATAGATTTAGCCAATATTGGCGGATTAGATACATATTGGTTCTCTAACCAAGGTTTTATGGGGGAATATGATACCCCAGTAACTAACTTAGCAAAAAGAAGTCAGCATACTATCTTTCACAATAAAGGCGATTTTTCTAAATCAGAAAGCGATAATAAGCTATTAGTTGATTTAAAAGAAACCGTAAGTGATAGTAATACTGGAAAGTTAATATTTCTTCACACCATCGGTTCACACCCTTCATTTTGTAGAAGAAGTGAGTATTACGAGTTACACATTAAAAACTATAATCCTGATGATGAAAGATCCTGTTTTAAAGATAATATTTACAATATCGAGTTATATATAAACAAAGTAAACACCATCATGAAAAGTACAAAAAATAATTACAAAATAATTTATTTTTCTGATCATGGGTTAACTGATGTTGATTATAGCCCGTATAAGGTTCATGGAGTTGGTAAGTTATTTTCAAAAAATGCAATAAACATACCTTTAATATTTATTAATTCAACAAACAAAAATAAGGGGAGGTTGGTTAAGAAAAAATATTATATGAGAGATTTCGTTAATACATTCTCTGACTGGACAGAAATTACTGCCAATGAAATTGATAAAGCTCTGAGTATATATAACAAAAACATAAATCAAGAAGCGTATATTTATCAAGGCAGCTCTTTACGAGAGTTATAAAATAATCGGTACTCAAAAAGAAGACGAGTCTAGGTGTCCAGTAAAATTAGAGCAGAATACTTAGTTTAGTCATATTCACCTCAATGATGTGATTATAATTCTTTATTGAAGTGCTAGGCTAATTCAACCATAACACCCTTAATGCTTGTTTAGTAACTGCTGCAGCGTGACTTTATCTATGCCACCCATCTTACTTAATTGGGCTAGTAATAATTCAGCACAAGCTAAAGCATCCGTTAATGCATTATGTGCGTTATAGATAGGCAAATTATAGCGCTCTCTACAGGCATTTAAACGCAAGCTACTGGTGTTTAAAGATTGATGTTTACGTAGTTCTCTTTTTTTATCTATCAGTAAGGTATCAATGGCAAATAGTGCAAAAGATTGTTTTTCCGCACCTACTAATGATTGCTGTAAAAACTGTAAATCTAGGCTAGCATAATGAGCAACGATGACTTTGTCTTGGCACTGCTCAAACAACCATTGCAGCACCTCTTGTAAGGGTAGCGCATTGGTCAGATGCCTATCTAAAACACCATGAATAACTGCACTTTGTCCTACGGTTCCTTGTATTTTAATGAGCTTATATTGTGCAAGTTTAGGCTGTATCTTGGCATTGATGATAGGGATCACTCCGATACTCACCATTTGATCTTTTTTGCTGTCTAAGCCTGTCATTTCAATATCTAACGCTAATAGTTTAATGTCTGAAATAGGACTATCTAGTTGGCTTAATAAATATTGATAATGATCTTGTAGGGCATTCAGCTTGCTATTTTTAACCAAGCGTTTTAATTGATACTGTAACCACCATCGTTGAAACATTAAAATTGCCTTAAGAATTTTAACCTAATTGTGCCTTGTGCTTCATGAATCACTTTAAAAGCATCCTTTAATTGATGGCGAACTAATGAAGACAGACTATCGGGTAAAATATAGTTAGAAACAGGTTGGGTATTATTAAATTGTTGTCCTTGATTGGTAAGACGTTTATGGGCAATAAACTCCCAAGCATCCAACAAATTCATCGCAACTTCTTTATCTATTTTAGATTTTTCGATTAAACTTTCTAAACGTTTGCTAGTATTTACTTCTTCTATACCTGCTGCTAGTGCGTAGGTTCTAACGATATCATTGATTAAAGCATTACCTTTATGCTTTAAATCTATTCCTTTTACTTCGCTACCATCTCGTTCAATTACAAAGCTTCTGAAAAATCCTAATGGCGCTGTTGATTGCAGTGCATTTTGACTTAGCGCTGCAAGAAATATGTCGTTTCCTTTGGTCTTGTTTAATACTGTAGTTTGTAGGGTTGTGAATAAACTTAAATCTCCATAAATACCGCGCATATCAAAGAAGATAGTCGCGTTTAATAACGCACTGGGCTGAGGGGTATTGACCCATTTTGAAAATTGTTGTTGCCACTGTTGTAGTGTTAATTGCCACTGTGGATTCTGCGCCATGATATTACCGGGACAAAATGGAAAACCACACTCATTCAAAGCACTACAAACAAATTCAGAAAGTTGTTTAAAATAACATTTGTCTTGTTCAGAAGGCGTTTTCTCTAAAATCAATGCACTATCTTGGTCTGACCCTGCCATTTGGTCTTGGCGACCCTGTGAGCCAAATGCTAGCCAACAGAACGCCATTGGAGCAGGGCCAAGTTGTTCTTGTTTTAATACTATTAAACGACGTGTTAGTGAGTCGGTAACAGAGGTAAGAATACGGCCTATTTCAATGGCTTTAGCATCGCTACTAATCAGGTTATGTAATAGGTCTGGTATCTTCTGGCTAACTTGTATCAGTGCTTCTAAGCTATTTTGACGTTCTATTTGACCAATTAATAATAATGGCTGAGAGCTTTGACTACGGATTAAATCTGTACTAGTAATGATCGCGATTGGTCTTTCTTGGTCGACCACCGGTAAATGATGAATATTATTTTCACTCATTTTTAACATCGCTTCAAAGATCAGTGCATTTGGTTCGATAACAGTTGGTTCTTTGGTCATGATTTGTTCAACCAATAGCTCACCGCCTAGCCCTTTTGCCAAAACACGATTACGTAAGTCGCGATCCGTTAAGATACCACATAATTTATCTTGGTTAACAACAACAAGAGAGGAGAGACGTTTCTTAGACATTAACTGTGCAGCTTCATGAATGGTGGCATCGGCAGTGATGGTGGTGAGATCTCTGGACATGATATGAGTGATTCGGGCAGTACTGATATGGTTGGTTTGTAACGATCCTTGGTTACGTAATCGTTTGGCAAAGGCTTGATTAAAGAAACGGTCGAAGGAATGGCTATTTGCACGTAATTGATCAAACATTTTAGCTGAAAGGTGATAAACCAGCGCATCTTCTAAAATATGCACTTGGTTGACAACTTTTTCACCCGAAAGCATGCCGCTAAAACCAAAATATTCGCCTTCCGCGACTCTATCAATAAGCTCTCCTTGTTGAGTGGTCACTTCAAATGCACCACTGCGTACAATATATAATTGTGGCTCATTACTATCTACGTTGACTAACTTTTGTTGTTTGCTGTAGTAGGAAATAGTTAATTCCTGACAACATTGTTTTATAGTTTGTTCATGTAAAGAATCAAAAGGAGCTAATCTGCGCATGAAATCAAAAATGGGTTGTAACTCACTGTTATCCATAAGCACCTAGCTATAAGTTGTGGGAATATTTGAGATTAAAAGATCTAAAAAAAGCGCCGAAGCGCTTTTAAATTAGAGATTATTTTAATGATCGTGTGCTTCGCCTGCTCCTTTAGGGAAACGAATTGATTCAACCATATCGACTACTGCTTGAGGTGTTGGCGCAGTCATTTTGCAGACTATAATAGCGACTGCAAAGTTGATCACCATACCTAACATGCCAATGCCTTCTGGCGATACACCAAACAACCAGTTTTCGGACATATTTGCAGCTGGGTTTACAAATTTAAAATAAACAATGTAAGCCGTTGTAAATGATAAACCTGCAAGCATACCTGCGATAGCACCTTCCTTATTCATTTTTCTAGAGAAAATGCCCATAGTAATAGCTGGGAATAAAGAGGAAGCGGCCAGACCAAAGGCTATGGCGACCACGGCGGCTACAAATCCTGGTGGATTAATACCAAAGTAACCCGCCATGATGATGCCGGCACCGGATGCCATTCGCGCATACATTAACTCCTTTTTATCGGATATATTGGGCATTAAGTTCTTTTTCAGTAAATCATGAGAAACAGAAGTTGAAATAACTAACAATAGACCTGCTGATGTAGATAGTGCAGCAGCTAGACCACCTGCAGCCATCAATGCAATAACCCATGCAGGTAAATTTGCCATCTCTGGTGTTGCTAGTACGATGATGTCACGGTCAACATTCATTTCATTTGTTTCAGTATTTGAATAGAACATTCTGCCGTCATTGTTCTTATCTTCCCATTTGATTAAACCTGTTTTTTCCCAGTTCTCAATCCACATAGGAGCTTCGGCATGAGGTACACCTTGGCTTTCTGGACCATTAATAGACTGGATCATGTTTACTCGGGAAAATGAAGCAAGTGCAGGGATAGTCGTGTACATAATGGCAATGAACAATAATGTCCAACCAGCAGAGCTACGCGCATCCTTCACTCTTGGTACGGTGAAAAAGCGTACGATTACGTGTGGTAAACCCGCAGTACCAAACATTAATGCACCAGTAATAAATAGCACATCAATCATGTCTTTAGAGCCTTGGGTATATAATGAGAACCCTAACTCTGTAGAAAGTCCATCCAGTTTATCCATTAAATAAACACCTGAACTATTACCCGTTGCATCCAATAATTCTGCACCGAATCCTAATTGAGGGAAGATATGACCTGTCATCATGATTGAAAGGAAAACAGCAGGTACCATGAAAGCAAAAATCATTACACAGTATTGTGCTACTTGAGTGTAAGTGATCCCTTTCATACCGCCTAAAACAGCATAGAAAAATACTACACACATACCGATATAAACGCCGGTATCAACTTCTACTTCTAGGAAGCGAGAAAATACAACACCTACACCACGCATTTGACCAGCAATATAAGTAAAGCTGATGAAGATGGCACAGACAACCGCCACGGTACGTGCAGATTGTGAATAGTAACGGTCACCAATGAAGTCTGGCACGGTGAATTTACCAAATTTACGAAGGTAAGGAACCATCAACAGAGCAAGCAGTACATAACCACCTGTCCAACCCATAATGTAAACACTACCGTCATAACCAACGAAAGAAACAATACCCGCTAGTGATATAAATGAAGCGGCTGACATCCAGTCCGCTGCTGTTGCCATACCGTTTAAAATAGGTGGTACACCACCGCCTGCTACATAGAACTCTTTTGTTGAACCCGCTCGTGTTTTAATTGCAATGCCAATGTACATGGCAAATGTAACTCCAACCACTAAATAGGTTAATGTTTGAACATCCATTTTTACTACTCCCTGTTATTCGTCAACACCATATTTTTTGTCAAGTGCGTTTGATTTTTTTACATATACAAAAATCAGTATTAAAAAGACATAAATTGAACCTTGTTGAGCGAACCAAAATCCTAATTTAAAGCCCATAAAACTGAATTGATTTAATATATCAACGAGTAATACGCCGCAACCAAATGAGACAAAAGCCCAAATAGCCAATAATTTAATCACTAGTTTTAGATTTTCATTCCAATATCCCTTTGCTTTTTCTGCGTCTTCAAAACTCACTGTCATTCTCCTTAATGGTCTTAACGAAGAAGAGATTTAAAAGCGAAAACAGGTTTTTTGTGTTTAATTTAAACATTAATCAAACAAAAAATAAGCATTCACTTTCTAGCTCTTATCTAACGACTTAAAAAATAATTTCCTTATCAAATAAGCGTGCGTTAATAGTATGTTAAATTCACTATTTTAGTACGCCGAGACAAAGAGCTAGATCATATTTTATCGAATGAAAATTGAGCAGTTCGTCACATAAGGAATCTATAGTATTGTTTTTGTGATTAAAGTTCACATAGTGAAGATAAGTATTTAGTATGACTTTATGAAGATAAATTGCTTTATAGAAAAGATAAAAAATTGAAAAATGAATTTTTATGCATTTTAATCAACATTTAATTCACATCTAAGTTTGCTTTTTAGGCTTATATTGAGTGGATTATAAATACTGCAGATGTGGATACACGTAAATGCTATTTTGGTGTAATAAAATAAGCAGAATAATGAGTAAATAAATAAAAAAATGTAATTCAAGACTATAATCAATGCAATTTAAAATTAACAGGTTAGTAGAGAAGTTATGGAATTTGAAAAAATGTTACACGAACTTGCAACTAGGGATGGTTCAGACCTTTACTTAGCTACTGGGGCGCCACCTTCTGGAAAATTTGAAGGGAAATTAATACCTCTGATAGAGACTACTTTAAAACCAGGTGAAGTGAGTGACATCGCATATCAAATAATGGATGGAGAGCAAAAAGCTGAATTTGAACAAACATTAGAGATGAATCTTGCTATCTCATTAAGTGGTGTTGGTCGTTTTCGTATTAATATATTTAAACAACGCAATGAAATTTCTATCGTCGCGCGTAATATTAAATTAGATATCCCCAAGTTCGATGATTTACGACTACCTGCAGTACTTAAAGAAGTGATTATGATGAAGCGTGGTTTAGCTTTATTTGTAGGTGGGACTGGGTCGGGTAAATCAACATCTTTAGCGGCGTTAATCGATCATCGAAACGAAAACTCATCTGGCCATATTATCACTATTGAAGATCCCGTTGAATTTGTGCATCGGCATAAAAAAAGTATTATTAATCAAAGAGAAGTAGGTGTTGATACGCGAAGTTTTCATGCTGCATTAAAAAATACCTTACGCCAAGCGCCGGATGTTATTTTAATTGGAGAAATTCGTGATAAAGAAACCATGGAGCATGCATTATCCTTTGCTGAAACTGGACATTTAGTTATTTCAACATTGCATGCTAATAATGCCAATCAAGCAATCGACCGTATTATTAACTTTTTCTCTGAAGATCGACGTATTCAATTATTAAATGATTTAGGTAATAACTTAAAAGCTTTTGTTTCACAGCGTCTGATTCAAACTGTAGATGGAAAGCGTTGTGCGGCAGTGGAAGTCATGATGGGCACATTAACCATTCGCGATATGATTAAACGTGGTCAATTTGAGTTATTAAAGGAAGTAATGGAAAAATCGAAGTCGCTTGGTATGCAAACATTTGATAGTGCATTATTTGATTTAGTGAAAGAAGGGCGCATTAGCGAAGAGGAAGCGATAAAAAATTCAGACTCGCCAACTAATCTAGCACTTAAATTTAAACTTGATAAAGGCAACATTGCAGATTTAGAAGAAGGAAGTAGTAAAAAAAGTAGCGGTTTAACACTTGAGCCAAAGAGCGATGATGAACTTAGCTTTTCGTAAATAGACGCATACATTTATGATTTGAATCCAAGATAGTTGAATCTGCCTATTATTCCCATTAAGCGCTTCGGCGCTTTTTTCATGGGTATTCCCTAACTAACCACTAACTTCACTCATTTATTGAATCCAAGACTTTAAAACCATCGAAAAGTAACTTTTATACACTGTTGCCGGAGCGGATGGAGTTTGAATACATGAACTCTGGCGAGATATACCGCATTCTTATAAATGAGGAGCCTAATAAAGAGTCAAACAACTGAGCTATTACTCATTAGAGTAATAATAGTTTAATTTTCTATGGGATTTTTTGTTTAAGAATTAATTATTAGAATTTATCTGGAAGTAAACGTTTATACCAAAAGAATTTAATTTATGATCAGATTT